>JAKPKE010000261.1 GCA_029553855.1 Bacillota bacterium
TGGGGGCTTTGGTATAATTAGTTAAAACTTATGAAACAGGTGGCGCATATGAAAGTAAGTTACAAAAAATTATGGAAGCTGCTTATCGATAGAGATATGAAGAAGAAAGATTTGCAGTTGGCGACTGGGTTGAGTTCGACCACTATTGCCAAACTGTCAAATCACGAAAATGTCAGCATGGACGTCCTGATAAAAGTATGCACCATTCTCAGGGTTGACATTGGCGATATTATGGAGCTTGTTCCAAATGCTCAACTCGACGCAAAACAAGATAGCGAGTAATTCTGCCGGGATAAACGATAGACAAAAGCTGCAAATTGAGTTGAACGAAAAGTTAAAAGACTGAGGAAGGAGTTCAATACGCCGTGATTAAGTTTAACAAAATAGAAAATGCCGAAATTTCCACGAGAGATTTTAGGCCGCTTATAGATAACAGTGAGATTGATCTTCCTGCTTCCGAAGATGTCACTGTCATAAATAGCCAGCCCGTGGATAATTTGCTGAATGAAAAGAACCCTGTGTTGATGAAATCAAAGCATCGTGTTCAAAAGCACGGTGAAGTCTTTACGCCGCAATGGGTGATTGATAAGATGATTGCCATTCCGGGGATCAAGGAAAAGGCCGAAGACGTATTTGCGACTTTTCTCGAACCGAGTGCCGGCGAGGGTGCCTTCTTGCTCGCTATCGAAGACATGAAACTGCGATTTGTAACGGACAATTACAGTAAAGATGCATGGGGTTGGTATGCGCTTTGGGCATTATCAAGCATCTACGGCATCGAATTTTTGGAAGATAATTTGGCAGTAGCCAGACAAAACATGCTCGAGCTATTCTTAAATTACTACGAAACCGTACACAATACTCAGTTGTCTGAACAGTCAAATCTATATAAATCAGCCCGGACGATCATCTGGGCGAATGTTGTGCAGGGTAATACACTTACACGCAAGAACCTGCTTGGAGAGGAAATAAACTTCAGTCATTGGGAGCGGATTCCTGATGAGCCGCATAAGGTGCAGCGCACATCTTTTACGTACTCATCGTTATTCACAGATAATAAATATGAAAGCAACTGCATACAGCTAAGCCTGTTTGAAACGGTGGAACAACTCGATCTTTTTACGGTAATTGATGATGACAAAGAAGATGCTCCGCACCCTCAACAATATGCGATTGTGGACATTTATCAGGTCTGGAGGGAAGAAAAAGAGAATGGCTGAGAAATTTAAATTTGATGTTGTGATAGGCAACCCTCCATATCAAGAGGAAGTGAAGGGAACAAGCGATAAACCCATTTACAATTTATTTATGGATGAAGCTTATAAGATCGCAGAAAGAGTCAGCTTCATTACGCCGGCACGTTTCTTATTCAATGCAGGCAAAACACCAAAAACATGGAATCGAAAAATGCTTGAAGACGAGCATTTGAAAGTCGAGTTTTTTGAGCAAGATAGTTCTAAAGTGTTTGGGAATACCAATATTATTGGCGGGGTCGTCGTTACCTATCGTGATTCCGAAATGAACTTTGGATCGATTGGGACATTCACTGCTTTTCTGGAGTTAAATGAAATTCTGAAAAAGGTAGTTAAAACGAACAGCGAAAGTTTTAGCAACATCGTTTTCGGGCAAAACATCTATCAGTACACCGATAAATTACACGAAGATTATCCAAATGCTGAAGGCTTATTGAGCAAGGGACATAAATATGATGTCACATCTAATGCTTTTGACAGATTGGCTTTTATCTTTTTTGATAAAAAGCCAGATGATAAAAATACATATATCAAAGTATTAGGCCTGCAAAATAACAAGCGTGTATATAAATGGGTGCGTAGCGAATACATATCAAATCATATAAGTCTACCAAAATATAAAGCTTTCGTTGGCACTTCAAATGGTGCTTCGGGAACACTATGCGATGTTGCTGCAAGAATGATAAGTACGCCGTTATTAGGAACTCCTTTTGTAGGAACCACGCAAACATTTTTAACAGTTGGATCATTCGATACTGAAGAAGAAGCAAATGCGGTATTGAAATATATTCGTTCCAAGTTTGCCCGTGCGCTGCTGGGAGTCTTAAAAGTTACACAGCACAATACTTCTGAAAAGTGGCAATATGTCCCTCTACAAGACTTCACCTCTTCATCCGACATTGATTGGACACAGCCAGTCCACAAGATAGATCAGCAACTATATAAAAAATATGGACTTGATGAATCTGAGATTGAGTTCATCGAATCACATGTAAAGGAGATGGAGTAATGGCAAGCACGACAATTAAAACCATAAATCAGGCGAGTCCTACTATCTATGCATACATTACTCCGAATGATGCGTCAAAAAAGGGCTGGGTAAAAATCGGCTATACAGATCGCGATGCTGAGACGCGCATTAAGGAGCAGACACATACCTCGGATACAAAGTATGAATTGCTCTGGTCACACGATGCAAGATATGACGGCGGCGAGTATTTTACCGATGATGACTTCCATTGGTACTTGACGCAATGCGGTATTGAACGGGGCAAATTTCAGCACTCAGGGAGGCGGTCTGAGTGGTTTTATTTAGGCGAGGGAAAAGAGAAGCAGGCTGAAGAACTGTTTAGGAAATTCGTATTCAAAGATTACAGTCAGATACATTCTCCCGCCCAAGGGACACAGTACCAGCTCCGGGAGGAACAAGCCGATGCTGTTCTGCGTACACTTGCATATATGAAATCAGGGAAGGAGCCGGCGGACTTTCTTTGGAATGCAAAGCCGCGTTTTGGAAAGACCCTTGCGACTTATGATTTCGTCCGCAAGGGCAGTTTCAGACATGTCCTGATAGTCACCAATCGTCCGGCGATTGCAAATTCTTGGTATGACGATTTTGTAAAATTCATCAAATGGCAAGAACCTTATATGTTCTTTGTATCCGAAACCGATTCCCTCAAGGATTCAGGCGCATTATCACGAGAAGAGTATCTAAAGATTATATTGAATTTTAGCGATGTGGATCGCAGCGACCTCAAGCAAATAGCTTTTGTGAGTTTGCAGGATTTGAAGGGATCGGTTTTTTTTGGTGGCGGCATTGAAAAGCTCGAGTGGGTAGCCGGAACCAAGTGGGATCTGCTCGTCGTTGATGAGGCGCATGAAGGGGTGGATACATCAAAGACCGATTGGGCGTTCTCAAGAATAATACGGAAATTCACGCTGCATATGTCCGGTACTCCCTTTAAGGCCATCGCAAATAGCAAATTCAGCGCGCAGCAAATATACAACTGGTCATATGCCGACGAACAAGAAAAAAAGAAAAACTGGGACTACGATAAGGGAGGCAATCCATATGAGCCATTGCCTCAGCTCAACATGTTCACTTTCCAGCTCTCAGCGATGATTGAGGAGAAGCTCATTGAAGGGCAGACCATAGGTGAAACCACTTATGATTTTGCATTTGATCTCAATGAATTTTTCTCTGTAGAAGAAGGTAAGACAACTTTCAAGCACGAGAAGGACGTAAAGAAGTGGTTGGAGAGATTGACGAAAAACGAAAAGTATCCATTCTCGACTCCTGCCCTGCGAAAGGAGCTGAAGCACACGTTCTGGCTTCTCGACAGAGTTGCCAGCGCAAAGGCTCTGGCAAAGCTGCTCAGTGATGATGCGGTGTTTATGCACCACAAAATAATAATTGCTGCCGGAGATGGCAAGGATTTGAACGAAGAAGCAGAAGACTTCATTTCAAATGAAAAGAGTTATAATAAGGTGCGGAAGGCCATCGCAGAAAATGAGTACACAATCACGATAAGTGTCGGGCAGCTGACCACCGGAGTGACCATACCCGAATGGACAGCGGTGATGATGCTGAGCAATATTTCCAGCCCCGCTCTATATATGCAAGCAGCATTCCGTTCGCAAAATCCTTATCACTACGAGAAAAACGGTAAATACTATAAAAAAGAAAACGCCTACATATTCGACTTTGCGCCCGACCGAACACTGGTGATGTTCGATGATTTTGCCAACAAACTACTTGGCGACGGCAGCGTGAGCGACAAGGATCGTCCGGAGAATATCAAACGACTGCTTAATTTCTTTCCTGTCATCGGTGAAGATGAGCACGGCACTATGGTGTCACTCGACGCAACGCAGGTACTCACAATCCCAAGAACCATATTAGCGACAGAGGTAGTCAAACGTGGCTTTATGAGCAACTTGCTGTTTGCCAATATCTCTGGGATTTTCGCTTTACCAAAAGAGATCGTCGACGGTATCTTAAGCGAGCTTCCGGTCGAAAAGCAAGGCAGGAAAGACACGTCTGCTGCCACCGTGGATATATCGGGTATCGAAGTGGATGAAGACGGCAACGTGGTCGTTCCAACAGAAACCATTATCAGCAAGAAGAACGAGTTATTTGGAGACAAGGTGTATGATGTCTCCGCCATGACAAATGCTGTAGAAACAGCCGTCGGCGAAGTCTCATCGGAAGTACACGTCCCCAAAGATGTTACCGCTAAGATCGTCGATGTTGCTATGGACTTGGTAAAGCCAATTATTGTGGACACGGTCAAGACCGGCTTTGAGCTGACAAATGCGCAGGCGGACAAGATCGAAAAACAGCTCAAGGAGATTATTACCGAAAAGGTAAAAAAGGCCGAGAACGATAATTACAGAAAACAATTCGAGGTCAAGCAGAAGGCCGCAGATGAAATCAAGATAGCAGAAGAATCGCTCGGAGAAGATGAGTTCGAGACAGCCATTAAAGAGATAGAGGCTAAACAGCAAGCGGAATTCGATAGATTGCAGGCTGAGTTTACCAAGAACCTTAATGAGACGATTAAAGAAACGATTGAGGAGCAGAAGACTGTTCAGGTCGAAGAGCAAGCAAGGATCAAGGCAGAGAAAAATAAGAATTCTAAGGAAGAAGAAGTCCGAGGCCATCTTCGCGGATTTGCAAGGACAATTCCGAGTTTTCTGATGGCATATGGAGAGCGGGATACAAAGCTCAGCAACTTCGACAACTATACCCCTGAAGAAGTATTTCTTGAAGTGACCGGAATTACGGAGGAGCAGTTCAGATTCTTGCGGGACGGCGGGTCATATATCGACGAAAAGACCGGTGAAGAGAAATATTTTAACGGAGGATTGTTCAACGAAATAGTTTTCGATGAGGCGATACAGGAATTCTTGAATATACGAGAAAGGCTCGCAGATTATTTTGATGAATCCCATGAAGAGGATGTTTTCAACTACATTCCTCCGCAGGAGACCAATCAGATTTACACGCCGAAACAAGTGGTGAAAATGATGGTACAAAAACTAGAGGATGAAGATCCGCATATATTTGAAGATCCGCACAAGACCTTTATTGATTTATTCATGAAGTCCGGACTTTACATCACAGAATTGGTAAAACGCTTGTTCAATAACCCGGTAATGAAAGAGAAGATACCTGATAACGACGAGCGATTAAAGCACATCCTCGAAAAGCAACTGTATGGGCTTGCACCCAGCGATATTATCTATCACATTGCGACGAACTATATTTTCAGTTTTGATACTGAAAACAGAATCAGTCGTAAGCATTTCAAGAGCGTCGATACCAGACCTGCTGTCAAGGAAGGGAAACTCGATGAATTATTGGCTGCAACATTCGATGACTTGAAATAGTCATGAAAACATCAGAGTTACATCTAACGAACCAATAACCTTCTAAATACCATTCAAAAATGAAATTTCTACAATCAAAAGGTAATCAGAAAAAAAATCCTTAGAACTACTACAATTCTAAGGATTTCATTTCACTGGAGCTACTGGGGGGACTTGAACCCCCGACCTGCTGATTACGAATCAGCTGCTCTACCGGCTGAGCCACAGTAGCATATTTAAGAGGGCCTGTGAGAAGCAGGCCTAAGCGTTACAAATACCTGACTATATTAATAAAGCCGCTTCTGTATTAATTAATCATTACTGGAGATTTCTTCTGTTTTTTTCGGGCATGGGGATAATAAACTCAGTGAGTATGAAACCTGCAATTATGGGCAGTGTAATGTAAAACCATATCTCAGACCTTTTGGCAAGCCTGAGTATAATTGCTTCAATGAGAAGGACTCCACCCCAAATTAATGAATTTTTCTTGGCTTTATCCATTAACGTACCTCCTCTGTTATGATTTTGGCTGAAAACAATTCATTGCTTATCCTAACATTATTATAACAAAAAAGTAAGCCCGATACACACCATTTTACAATATATATGATAAAACATGCAATATCTATTTATTGAATTGTTTTGATAAAATATGCAATACTATATATGATATATTAATGATATCACATCCTTTTGAATGCCATTGTTATAAAAATATTGTTTTGTCATCTTTACTTAAGCTAAATGCTATGGAATGGAGTGGAATAGTTGAAAGGTTACTATAAAAATATACTGTATATGATCCTTGTTATAGCATGTGTAATATGTGTTGCTGCCGGGCTGGCATCCTGTGCCTCGAAAGCGAATAACCCTGCTGCGAATAAACCTATACCTCAGACTAACCCGGCGCCGGAGAATACGGCATCCCAGGCACCTGCACCGGATGAAGAATCACTGATTGGCTTTTATCCTATGAAGGCGGGCAATGTATGGGAATATGAAGGGGAAGGAATGGAGTATGCTTCTTATGTGCAAGAGGTTTTATTCGACTCAGGGAATAAACATCAGCTTGCAATCGATAACGGAGGCACGGTTACGGCTAATGTAATAGAGGAGAGAAAGGACAGTATAGTAAATACCTATAGGTCGGAAGAGGCATATGATAAAATTAATATATTGGGCGAGCCCGGAAATATAAACATAATACTGCTGCAAACACCGTTGGAGAAAGGGAACTTCTGGATAAGCGAGGAAAACCATTATGAGATTGCAGATACGGAAGCTGATGTGACTGTACCTGCCGGAGAATTCAAAGGTTGTATAGCGGTTAAAGTCACCTTCAAGGACCAGACTTCCAATATGATGTATTATTATAAAAAGGGAATAGGTATGGTGCAATCTGAGTTCAGGACGGATACGGGGGACCTGATTGCATCAAAGCTGAAGAGATACATGCTGAAGTAAAAAGAGATTCCTACATTGAGGGATCTCCTTTTAAGTTATTATTTGTTTTTGCTGAACTTTTTGTTTTTGAAAGCTGTACCAGCAATACGCCAGTCAGGATTACCGCCGTTGAAATCACTACCGTAAGACTAAAAGGTTCACCCAATACCAAGGTGCCGAGAAGCACGGCAACAAGGGGATTCACATATGCATATGTTCCTGCTTTTGCAGCAGGCCATTTTTGCAGTATATATATATATGATGAATAACCCACTAAGGAGCCGATAAAAATCAGGTAAAGCAATGCGCCGATTCCTTTTATTGAGAAACTTACTCTGGGAAGCTCTCCCATTAATATCCCAAGAGTTGTGAGAGCAGTTCCGCCGGCCAGCATCTGAATACCGATATTGACAAACATTGAACCTGTCGGTTTGAAGCTTTTTGAATAAACTGAGCCGGTAGCCCACAATGCAGCTGCAGTCAGAAGAAGCATGGCACCTTTAATATCCACACTCCCCTCACCTGAGTCCGAAAGCACCAGCATTGCAACCCCCGAAAAGCCAATGAGCAAGCCAAGCCATCCCTTAAAATCAATTCTTGGCCTTCCCGGAAGGAGAAGCTCTATTACAGCCATAAACAGGGGTATAGTGGCAAGCAGTAATGATGCAATTCCGGAACGAACCCATTGTTCCGCCCAGACAACAAGGCCGTTGCCTCCAAATAAAAGAAACAACCCTACTATGGACTGGTCCCTGACACTTGTAAGATTGGCGGGGAATTCCAAACCCTTGATGCGGGAATAAAGCAGCAGCAGTGCACCTGCTATAAGAAACCTTATTCCGGCAAAAAGCTCCGGGGGAAAAGCGCTGACACCGATTCTTATTGCAAGATATGTAGACCCCCATATTATGCAGACAGCGACAAATGCTGCTATTACTTTTGATTCTTCATTTTTGATATTCATTTATAATACCTCCAAAAGCCTTTTATGGGGCTGCATATTCCAATAGCGTTAAAACCATTATAAGCCACAATATAATATATTGTAAACTTTTATTTAGTCTACGGGTGTCGTAAAAGCCTCTAATAATTATTGACATATAAAAAAAATGGGGCTATTATAATGGTGACAACAGAGTAAATCATGCATGGGTAATTAACTGAATATTGCCGCTGGGGGAGCTTTGAGCTGAGAAAGCACCTTGCGCTTTGAAAGCGTATTGTGTTGACCCTTTGAACCTGTCTGGTTAATTCTAACGGAGGGAAGCGGTTGTGATTAACAAACAATCTGACCGTGGCTTTTGTCTGCGGCCTTTTTATTTGCAGAAATACAGCCGCATTATGCAGTATGGGCAGAGCAGCCGGGGCTTTGGCAATCAAGGCAGGCATTCGGCACTAATTGTAAAATGACGTATTGGCAGTGTGAATATCTGTTTTACGGGCAATAATGTAAAGGGGTGGTAAAGCAGGACCTATAGATTAAGAAAATGGAGGTAGTAGTATGAAAAGGACATCAACAAAAATGCTTACAGAAGCAGGAATTATGATTGCGGCTGCCCAAATACTCAGCTATGTTAAAATATTCGAGGCTCCTTACGGGGGATCTGTTACAGCGGGAAGTATGATTCCTATTATTGTGTTTTCCTTGAGGTGGGGGGCGAAATATGGGCTGCTTGCAGGTACTGCCTATGGAATATTGCAGTTTTTATTGGGCGGTGCAATTTATTCTTACCACATAATATCTATATTATTTGATTATGTTGTCGCTTTTGGACTGCTTGGGCTGGCGGGGATATTCCGAACCGATGCAAAGGGCATTTTCCTGGGTACATGCCTTGGCATATTTGGAAGGTTCATATGCCATATAATATCAGGAGTGGTTGTGTGGGCATCCTATGCTCCCGAAGGAATGAATCCGCTGCATTATTCAATAGTGTACAACGGTTCCTATCTTCTGCCTGAGCTTGCAATTACCCTGGTTATAGTTGGAGTGCTTTATAAGCCGCTGATAAAGAATATCGGACAGAGAATGTAGCAGGGGGGTGTCGCAAAACTACCGGATAAGTAGCTGGCGATACCTCTTTTTTCTTCTATTGTGCAACAGATCCTTTTTTGTTTGCAGGCCGAATATGTGGCGGAAGAATTCATCTTGTTCCGGCATATAAAAGAGGGATATGGCATTGTCGTGTCAAACTATTCAATAATACAGAAAAATATGCATAGTACCGGTGAAATTTACTGCATCTTTATTGCCTATATAAAGTATATAGGGAAACAACTCAGTACTGGGGAGAGTTTTATGAGCAAACTTAAAGAGATCATATCCAAGGTTAGACTGGTATTGGATCACATATATGAGGGCGTTGTAGTCGCAGACAGCGAGTACAGGGTAATTTATGTAAATGAAGCCAATCAAAGAATTACCGGACTTGACAACAAACATATACTTGGGAAGCAAATAGAGGATGTCGTACCGATGTCTTCAATGGTGGAGGTAATAAGAACCGGTAAAGAAAAGCTCAGAACGAAAACGCTGGTGGGCAGCAAATATGTAATTTCCAACATAGTGCCCCTTTATGACGGCACGGAGATTATTGGATGCATATCGGTATTTATGGATATTACGGAAATAGATATACTGAACAACAGGCTGAAGCAGGCGGAGGCTCAGATCAGCCATCTTTCAAAGCAGCTTTATGGGCTTTTGGGGAATGAAGAGTTCATTACGGGAAAAAGTCCTTTGATTCAAAAGGTATTCCTTATGGCTCAGAAGGCCTCAGCTACAAATTCAAATGTATTGATAACCGGAGAAAGCGGAACGGGCAAGGAGGTTCTTGCCAGATTTATTCATAATAATGGCTTTGGGAGTCAGAAGCCCTTTGTTGCGGTAAACTGCGGCGCAATACCCGAAACCCTTTTGGAAAGCGAGTTGTTCGGATATGAGCCGGGAGCCTTTACCGGTGCCAGCAGCCGCGGGAGGGCAGGACTTTTTGAACAGGCTGACAGAGGAACTATTTTTCTGGATGAAATAGGCGACCTTCCCCTATCTGTACAGGTAAAATTCCTCAGAGTTCTCCAGGATAAGGCGGTACAGCATCTTGGGGGAGGCAGCAGGATAAAGCTTGAAGTAAGAGTTATTGCCGCAACCAATCGACCATTAGAGAAAATGGTTGCGGAAAAAACCTTCAGAGAAGACCTGTATTATCGCCTTAACGTGATACAGATCAATATACCGCCCTTAAGAGAGAGAAAGGAAGATATACACTTGTTCGTAAAGTTCTTTCTCGGGAGGCTGTCAAAGGGTATGGGTGTTAAATGTCCTAAAATTGCTCCTGATGCTCTCAAGCTTCTTTTAAGCCATGATTATCCCGGTAATATACGCGAACTGGAAAATATATTGGAAAGATGCATCGTTATGGATGAAGACGGTATAATAGATGCTAACGACTTGCCTGAGTTTTTCAATAAAGATGCCGTAAAATATGGTTTGAATATTTGTGAAGGACAGGAATGGCCTACCTTAAAGCAAATGGAAAAGATTCTCCTTAAAAGAACTCTATCCGCATACCCCCAAAAAATTAAGGCGGCAGAAATTCTGGGAATATCAAGGGCTACCCTTTACAGGAAAATGGAGGAATGCGGAATCAGCAACAAAAACGGCCGCAAATAGGTATATGGACAGGTATGTATACGCATATTTTGCCGACTGCCGATAATGGCATGTGCAGAGTTTATATGTCTTATAATGATACATAATTTATAGTAGTATGTATCATTATAAGACATATTTTTATTCTGATCGTACCGAATTTCCGATCAGGCCCTATACCTGGAACGATTCGGGCAAGGGGCCGAATTTGGCACATATATTGCATGATAATGTTATGATAAAATCAAATTAAGGGGGAATTGCAATGTACAAACCTGTAGCCGAACCTTTCAGGATTAAGATGGTGGAGCCAATAAAGATGATCAGCAGGGAAGAGCGTGAGAAGGCCCTTATAGAAGCGGGCTATAATCCTTTTGCTTTAAAAGCCGAGTACGTATACATCGACCTTCTGACCGACAGCGGTACGGGCGCAATGAGCGATTACCAATGGTCGGGGATGATGCTTGGGGACGAATCCTATGCAGGCAGCAGGAATTACTATAATCTTCAGGAATCGGTGCGGGATCTATTCGATTATCCCTATTTTGTGCCGGTGCATCAGGGCAGGGGCGCAGAAAAGGTTCTATTTTCAAACCTTATTAAGAAAAAAGGCCAGTATGTCCTGGGAAATATGCATTTTGACACTACTATGGCTCATATTGAGCTGAACGGCGGAAGACCATTAAACTTTGTGACCGATAAAGCTTTCAATACAACAGAGCCTTACGATTGGAAGGGAAATTTCGACCTTGGGAAGCTGGAAGACTTTATAAAGACTCACGACAGGAATGATATAGCATTCATTATTATCACAATTACCTGCAACAGCTGCGGGGGACAGCCGGTATCCATGGAAAACATAAAGAGCGTCAGCGCTATTGCTAAAAAATATGGAATAAGGCTGTTCATAGATGCTGCCAGATATGCTGAGAACGCCTATTTCATAAAGCGCAGGGAGAAGGGCTATCAAAACAAGAGCATAGCCGAAATAGTCAAAGAAATGTTCTCCTATGTGGAAGGTTTTACAATGAGCGCAAAAAAAGACGCCATAGTCAATATGGGAGGACTTATAGGAATAAAAGAAGATGAAGACCTGTTTACGGCAGTAAAGACCACATTAATACCTTATGAGGGCTTTGTATCATACGGCGGTCTTTCAGGAAGGGATATGGAAGCCCTGGCAAGAGGGCTCAGGGAAGGGGTGGATGAAGCTTATTTACATTACAGAATATCCCAGGTGGAATACCTTGGAAGCAGGCTCATGGAAGGCGGCGTTCCGATCCAGTTTCCGACAGGCGGCCATGCGGTATTTGTGGATGCAAAAAAGATGCTTCCTCATATTCCTTATTATCAATTCCCTGCTCAGGTTCTCACAAATGCGCTGTATATTGAGTCAGGCATAAGGGCAGTTGAGATTGGATCCTTCCTGCTCGGGAGAGACGGGGAGACAGGGGAGCAGCTGGAATCGCCCCTGGAGCTTATGAGGCTGACAATACCGAGAAGGGTATATACGAACAGTCATATGGATTATATTGCTGATTCGCTGATATCTTTGAAGGACAAGGTAAACCAGCTGAAGGGTCTGGAATTTGATTATGAACCAAAGGTTCTGAGGCACTTTACCGCAAAACTGAGACCGATAAAATAGTCACGAGATACGGGATACGAGATACGAGAAAAGTCCGGGGATTCCTTTTGGGAAAGTGACGGATGACACGGAACAAACGAATTTGCCACGGAATTACACGGTTGGGTATTATATTTCCCAACCGTGTATTCAGTGGATTTTTTGTTTTTGATCTTCCATTATACTATTGGGGTAAGCTGCCTTTTCTGATATAATTATGTTACGTTATTATCATTATTTTCCTGGAGGTAAGAAAATGAAAAGGATTTTTATAGTTCTGGCAGCTTTTGCTTTACTGCTTGCAGGCTGCGGCAGAGGTGCCGGGGGAACTGCTGCAGAAGGGGAAATAAATATTAATAATGAACGGCTGGTAAAGGAGTTTACCGGTACAGTCAATATTTTTCACAGAACTGAGGATGATCTGCTTCTCAGTGCCGAGGAGGGCGAGTTTTTCAAATATTATGATATCGACATAGGCACTACCCAAATCAGGGACAGTATATTATCGGAGGCAGCTGAAAAGTACATTTATTATGAGCCTATAGGGAACAAAGGGTTTATTGTAGTGGAAGAAGCAGGCTATAAGTACATTCTGAAATTTATTGGCGAGGCTGCCGAAGAGAAAGTGATAGCAGAGGACATTGGGTCGGCTGACGCAATAAATATTTCTATAGCCTCCAAAGCGGGCAAGGTTGCCTTTACATCACTTCTTGAGGGTGATGATATTTACGGCATCTTTGTTTATGACATTAAAACCGCAGAAAAACACAAGCTTATGAACATAAAAAGCGATGGCCTCATTGAAGGTTTTCATTACCTGATTAACTGGTCTCCTGATGGAAGTAATGTGATAGTACAGGATAAATATATATTTGACACTTACAGCGGGTCACAAAAGGGAGAACTTGACTCTGCATACTCCCAATGGTCTCCGGAAGGTTCCAAAATTGCCTTTTTACTGGATGATGGATCGAAGGAGTGGCTGAATGCAATAGATTACAGTATTTATCCGGGTAAAAAGGTGTATATATATGATATGTCTTATGGCAGTTTTGAAGAAGTTTTTGAAATTGATGGAGATGAATGTATTCTTGGGGATATCATCTGGGATGGGATAGGCAGAAGGCTGGCCTTCCCCGGTGTAAAAGCCGGAGATATGGGCATTGATGATTGGTATATGAAGCTTAATTACAGCTCAGTATATATTGTTGATTTGGAAAACAATAAAAGTAAAAGACTGGAAACAAATGTAGACGCCAGTGACGGAACAATGATTGAGCTTGGGAATCTCAGGTTTACTGATAATGGGGAGTTGCTGAGCTTTACAGTAGGCAACTATGAAGAAAGCAATCTGCACGTGGTAAACACAGCTACCCTTGAGGCAAGGACCTTCGAAAAGGTAGAGTACCTGCATTGGGTTGACGGGGAGAACTATTCAATATCCGCAGGGCAGGATATAATGTATTTTTGCAAGGATAATTCGATAATAAAAATAGATGAAAATTTTCAGGATACTGTTAAGTATACGTCAAAAACCAAATTGGATGACTTTTACCTGTCAAAGGACTCAAAAGGGATTCTGATTTTTGAATTGCAGGATGATGTGCATATTGTAAGGTATATAGGTGAATAAAACTGCATTTAGTGAGGGGTTTCCATGTATGATAAAATCACAAAAGAGACAATGGTGAGGGTCTATTTCGGATGTAATATAGAAGATATTGCGGATACGGTAGTGCTTACACCCATATGGGGTCTGGAAGGCTTCACCGACAAGGCTGATGACATACTGACGGAATTTGCCGGCTGGTATAAGGGTGTTACCCTGTCATTCAACAATAAAAGGATAACGATAATAGGGAGCGGAATAGGCGCTCCCATGACAGGAGATTGTGCTCTGGCTTTAAATTATACCGACTGCGAAAATGTAATTTTCTCAGGCTCTGCCGGGGCAATAAATCAATGTTATAGAATCGGGGATATTGTAGTGGCCGCTGAGGCTGTTATTGGGGAAGGGTTTTCACGTTATCACAGGGGGGATATAACAAAAGACTGCTTCGGGGAGTTGGTGTCCGGGGATAAGGAAACTGCCCGGAGAATTATTGGAATTACCAATAAAAATATAATCAAGCATGGGATTAAATGTCACGAGGGAAGGATTTTTTCGACTGATTCCATATTGGGAGAAAGGAAGGATACCTTTGAATATATGCAGATGAAAGGCTGCGATGCAGTTGAAATGGAGGCATCTGCGATATTCACGGTATGCGCGGAGACGAAAAAGAAAGCCGTTGCCCTGGTATTGATCAGTGATCTTCCTCTCAAATACAGAAATTTGTTTGAAGGTATATCCGATAGCGATATCAAACGCTATAATGGAATAAAACATGATTTGCCTGAAATACTGCTAAAGGCCGCTATTGGCTTTAAATAACAAGATTTGGAGGTTTGAAATATGAAATTTGCCAGGTTTGAGGTTCAAGGAAAGGTAAGTTACGGTGTGGCTGAGGACAGCAGGGTTTATAGAATTGAGGGAGATATTTTCGGCGATTACAGGGTTACAGAAGAGTTTTACAGTCTGTCGGATGTCAGGCTGCTTGCTCCGTGTAAGCCTTCGAAAATAGTTGCTGTCGGGATCAATTACAGGGATCATGCTGATGAGATGAAGCATGAACTGCCGGAGGAACCGGTGATTTTTATTAAACCATCGACAGCAGTCATCGGACCCGAGGACAGAATAATCAGGCCTTCTGTATCAAAAAGGGTGGACTATGAAGCTGAACTTGGTTTGGTAATTGGAAAGCAAACGAAAGATGTCGATGCTTCGGAAGCGTTCAAATATGTGCTTGGTGCAACCTGCTTCAATGACGTAACAGCAAGGGATTTGCAGAAAAAGGACGGGCAGTGGACCCGTGGAAAATCCTTTGATACCTTTGCGCCCTTAGGGCCTTTTATAGTAACAGACGCGGACTATAACAACATTGACATTGAGCTTGTGCTGAACGGTGAAACAAAGCAGAAATCAAATACATCATATTTTATTAACAAAGCACATGAAATAGTGAGCTTTGTATCCCGGATAATGACATTAAATCCGGGGGATGTGATCGCAACGGGCACCCCTTCAGGAGTGGGTCCCATGTCAAAGGGTGATATTGTAGAGGTAAGGCTTCAAGGGATAGGTATACTCAGAAATTATGTAGAATAGTCAGCTTCTGTTCGAATAATATTTTTGCCCATGAGCAGAATATTTATAAAGTGATTGCAGGTTCGAAACAAAGTGCCGTATATGCGGCACTTTGTTTGAATTTAAAGGTAGTAATCTGTCCAACTCATTAGTGTCTGAAAATTGAGAACATTTGTATCAGAATTGAATACAAACATATATAAATGTATTTAAATTTTGCACAAAACTATTCTTTATTTAGAATAAAGATGATATAATCTAATTGGTTATTAATATTTAAATATCGACAACAAATAGTTGAATAATATAAGTTGGGAGGATTTGCATGAAAAAGATTCTAATTACCGGAGCCCTGGGACAGATTGGTACCGAGCTTACTGCATACCTTAGGGAGAAATATGGCAGTGGTAATGTAATCGCAAGCAACAGAAGAAAGCGCGGGGACGAAAGCTTCTTTGAGGCAGGGCCTTTTGAGCTGCTTAATGTATTGGATGCAAAAGAGATAGCAGGGATATGTAAAAAATATAGCATAAATCAGATTGTCCATCTGGCAGCCATCCTTTCGGCAAATGCTGAAAATGATCCTCAAACTGCATATGACATCAATATGAACGGAACCTACAATGTTCTTGAAGTTGCACGGGAGTTGGGGATAGCGGTATTCACGCCCAGCTCAATAGCAGCTTTTGGAGCCAGCACCCCACCGGACAATACTCCTCAGGATACGATACAGAGACCGTCCACAATGTATGGAGTGACCAAGGTTGCGGGAGAACTACTTTGCGATTATTATTTCAAAAGATACGGAGTGGATACAAGAGGAGTGAGATTCCCCGGCATAATTTCTTATGTGGCTCTGCCGGGCGGCGGTACCACAGACTATGCAGTACATATATACTATGAAGCATTGAAGAATAAGAAATATGCATCCTTTATCAAGGCAGGAACATATATGGATATGATGTACATGCCTGATGCGCTGAAGGCGATATATGATCTCATGGAGGCAAATCCGGATAAGCTTAAGCACAGGAATGCATTTAATGTAACTGCAATGAGCTTTGAACCTGAAATGCTGGCTTCCGAAATAAAGAAATACATTCCTGAATTTCAGCTGACTTATGATGTTGATCCTGTAAGACAGGCAATTGCAGACAGCTGGCCCAACTCCCTGGACGACAGCGCCGCAAGGAAGGAATGGGGATGGAAGCCTAAGTATGATATGGCATTAATGACAAAAGATATGCTGGATAAACTAACTGTGAAACTAAACATTAAATAGTAATAATATTAAATACGGTGTATTACACCTGCGAGGAGGTAAATTAAATGGGATTGCATGATCTGGATTTTATCACCAAAAGACTCGATGAACTAAAGGAACAGGGTGTGTACAGGCAGCTTCCCGTGCTGCAAAGTCCATCAGGCCCGAGGAGTGTAATTAACGGAAAGGAAGTAATCAACCTTTCATCCAATAATTATCTGGGCCTGGCTAATCACCCGAGGCTCAGGGAGGCAGGCAAGAAAGCCATTGACAAATGGGGCATGGGAGCCGGTGCCGTAAGAACTATTATAGGCAATATGAGCATACATGAGGAATTGGAAGAAAAGCTGGCAAAGTTCAAGCATGTGGAGGCTGTTATTGTATTCCAGTCCGGTTTTACGGCTAATGCGGGAGCTATTCCAGGAATAGTTGATAAAGGTGATGTAATAATAAGCGATGAACTGAACCATGCTTCCATTATAGATGGCTGCAGGCTCAGCAAAGCCGACGTAGTAAGATATAAGCACAGCGACATGGAAGACCTGGAGAGAGTTATTAATGAAGTAAAGGATAACTACAGCACAAAGCTTATTATCACAGACGGAGTTTTCAGCATGGACGGCGACATAGCAAAGCTCCCGGAAATTGTTGAGCTTGCCGAGAAATATGGCTGCCTTACCTATGTTGACGATGCACATTCCAGCGGGGTGCTTGGAAGCAGCGGTCAGGGTTCTGCCCACCATTTCGGACTGAGTGATAGAATCGATGTGCAGATAGGAACCCTTTCAAAGGCTATCGGTGTTGTCGGCGGATATGTAGCAGGCAGAAGGAACCTTATAGAATGGCTGAACCACAGGGGAAGACCATTCCTTTTCAGTACTGCGGCACCACCGGCGGTGGCAGCGGCTTGTATTGAAGCAATCAATATATTGTCTGAAAGCACAGAGCTTACTGATAAAATGTGGGACAACGCGAATTACTTCAAGAAAAAGCTCAATGAGTTAGGCTTCAATACCGGGAAGAGCGAGACCCCGATTACACCTGTAATAGCAGGGGATGACAGAAAAGCCGTGGAATTGAGCAGGAGACTTTTTGAAGAAGGGGTATTTGCACAGAGTATAGTATTTCCAACGGTTGCCAAAGGCGCGGCAAGGGTAAGGACAATAGTTACAGCCGCTCATACAAAAGAGGACTTGGACGAAGCTGCATCAGCCTTCGCAAAGGTTGGAAGAGAGATAGGATTGATTAAATAAAAAGGCGGCTTTGCCGCTTTTTTATTTAACCGAATATTGGGTACAGGTGCAACTTTTGGCAGAAGCAAAACGTCCATAAAAGTGATATAATGGGACAAATGGGTATTTTGTATCAATAATTCACCTTTGGGGGGCGTGCATGTGAAAAAATATATACTTGTCATGGCAGCAGCTTTTGCAGTTGCATTGGCAGCGGGACTTCTTATTTTTCCACAACTTTGGACAACCATTCAATACACTCCGGATAAAGTGCATCTTGTAATTGAAGATGGCATCGCAGAGGATGAAGATTCGCCGATTATGGAAAACGGTCAGCTGCTGTTCCCTATTGATACAATAAAAAAGTTTGTCGATCCAAATGTGCATTGGGATGAAGAAGCAGGCAAGGTTGTTTTTACTACAAGGGACAAGGTGCTTATTATGAAGACGGGAAAGCTTACCGCAATGGTAAATGCCCGCCCAGTTGACCTTAATATTCCCGTAAGACTCGTGAACAATAAACCTTATATACCCATACAGATGCTTGATTCCATGTTTGGGATAGAACTTCAGTGGATTGAACATAACAATGTGGCTATACTTGATTATGTAAAAAATACTGTAAAGATTGCAGTGGCTCAGAAAAACAACAGACTGGTAAGAATGAAACCTTCCCTATGGTCCCCTGCTGTCAGGAAGAACATTGATAAAGGAGAAACACTCAGAGTTTTTGGGGAGTACGGGAAATGGTACAAGGTAAGAAGCAGGGAGGGGTTTATCGGATATATAGAGAAGAAGCATGTCAAGACTGATATTATAGCTTCGGGGGCGGAAGCGGTCAAACCATCATATGTGGGCGCACCTTGGAAGCCGAAGCAAGGCAAGATAAACATGACATGGGAATATGTAGGAAATAAGAATCCTGATACTTCAAAACTTAAAGGGATAAGCGGGCTCGACGTGGTATCTCCTACCTGGTTTAACATAACGGATAAGAAGGGAAATGTAGTAAATAAAGCCGATATCGGATATGTTAAATGGGCTCACAAGAATGGTTATAAGGTTTGGGGCCTGGTGGGAAACGGATCTGATCCGGATATTACCAATGGTTTTCTTAATAATACCGATATCCGGGAAAAAATATATCAGCAGCTGCTTATATATGCGGAGCTTTATGAACTTGATGGAATCAATATTGATTTTGAAAACATATACCTTAAGGACAGGGGTATGCTTACTCAGTTTATGAGGGAGCTGACGCCTTTATTAAAAGAGCAGGGCCTTGTGGTTTCCATGGATGTTACCTTCAGATCCTCAAGCGAAAACTGGTCCATGTGCTATGACAGAAAAGCCTTATCCGAAATAGTGGACTATATTGCCGTCATGGCCTACGATCAGCATTGGGCATCAAGCCCCGAGGCGGGTTCGGTTGCAGAGATGGGCTGGGTTGAAAACGGCATCAAAAGGATACTTGAGGAGGTGCCTAATGATAAGGTACTTTTGGGGCTTCCTTTCTATACGAGAGTATGGAAGGAAGAGTTGGTAGACGGCAGGATTAAAGTGTCTTCCACCGCCGTGTCCATGGGTTCAGTAGAAAAAATACTTTCGGAGAAAAAGCCCGAGATCATATGGAAAGAAGAAAGCGGGCAGCATTATGTCGAGTACAAGGAGGGCAGGAACACCACATATAAAATATGGATAGAAGATGATAAGTCAATAAACCTCAAATCTTCGCTGGTTCACAAATATGATCTTGCAGGAGCCGCTTCCTGGAGAAGGGGCTTTGAATCAGACAGCATATGGGTTGTGCTTCAGGACAATTTAAAGGTGAAGCAGAATTATGCTCAATGGGCCGGCGCCAATTCCTGAATATTGTTCCACACGCCTGCCTGTAGTAAATACAGGCAGGTTTTGATATTATTAAGGTATAATAATTGCAAAGGCTGATGAGAATGGCTGCAGAAAAAGAAATAAGAATATCGGTAAGGGATCTGGTAGAATACGTTTATTGCTCAGGGGATCTGGATTCGCGGTTTGTCGGAATGGGCAAAGCAATTGAAGGGGTCAGACTGCATCAAAAAATACAGGAACTGAGAAAGAAAGAAGCATCTGCAAAGGGTGAAAACTATCTGAAAGAGGTATTTATCACCAAAAAGATCAGTTATGGAGATTTTTGCTTTATAGTATCCGGAAGGCTTGATGGACTTATAGAAAACAGCAAGGGTATTACTGTTGAGGAAATCAAGACCACAACGAAACCGTTGGGAAGCATAGATGAAGATACTTATGACGTCCACTGGGCCCAGGTAAAATGCTATGCGTACATATATCTTGCAGAGCGCGAAGCTGATACTGTCGATATTCAACTGACTTACTACAATGCAGATAGTGCGGAGCAGAAGATGTTTATCAGGTCTTTTGGTATTGAAGAGCTTGAGAAGCATTTTACAGAGGTTTTGGGGAAGTATAATGATTGGGCTTATGCAATTTATGAATGGAATGAATTGAGAAATACTACTATTAAGAAAATGGAGTTTCCATACAAGGAATATCGTAAGAACCAAAGAAAGCTGGCGGTTGCAGTATATAGAACCGTAATTGCCTCCGGAAGGATTTTTATACAGGCTCCTACAGGGACGGGCAAGACAATTTCAGCGCTGTTTCCTGCAATTAAGGCGTTGGGAGAAGGTAATGCAGACAAAATATTCTATCTTACCGCAAAAACTATAACGAGACAGGTTGCCCTGGATGCTATCTACAGGATGTGGGATAAGGGACTTCGTATTAAGGCCATTGTTCTGACAGCCAAGGATAAAATATGCTTCAAGGAGGAAACAAACTGCAATCCCGAGTATTGCGAATATGCAAAGGGTTATTTTGATAAAGTGAATTCCGTAATGGCGGAGGTTTTTGAAAACGAGGGAATAATAACAAGAGAGGTAGTGGAGGGTTATGCAAGAAGGCATTCTATATGCCCTTTTGAGCTTTCCTTGGATTTATCTTACTGGATGGATTGTATAATATGCGATTATAATTACGTTTTTGACCCAAGGGCAAGTCTGAAGAGGTTTTTTTCAGACGGAGAATGCAATTATGTGCTTCTTGTGGACGAAGCCCATAATCTTGCAGACCGTGCCAGAGAAATGTTTTCGGCAGAGCTGCATAAAAAGCCCTTTTTGGAGATAAAAAGATTGATGAAGAATACTGCACCTGCCTTATCAAAAACTGCGGGCAGAATCAACTCTATATTTCTGACTTTAAAAAAGAAGGGCGTGGACATGAGCTTTTGTGTAGCAAGAGAAGAGCTGAAGGAGATTTATCCTTCCCTTAGAGCCTTTATTAACACAGGAGAGGAATGGCTGGGTTTAAATCATGAGGATCACAGGTACCGCGAGATACTGCAACTTTACTTTGAAGCGGTTTCTTTCCTGAGAATTTATGAAATATTTGATGAAAGATATTCGGCATATATTGAGCTGTCAGGAAGTGATGTGAGGCTGAAGCTCTTCTGCCTTGACCCATCCATGCTTCTCGGGGAAATAACGGGAAAAGTAAAGGCTTCTGTATTCTACTCTGCTACTTTGGCACCGCTCCGCTATTATAGAGATATTTTAGGGGGCAGCGCAGAGGACTGCAGCATTGGGTTAGGATCTCCCTTCAAGGAGTCAAATCTCAGTGTAACAATTGCCCAAAATGTGTCAACCAAATACTTGGATAGGGAGAACAGCTTCACATATATCGCAGACTATATATATACGGTAATAAACAGCAGGAAGGGGAATTATCTTATATTCTTTCCTTCTTATAAATATATGAATGATGTGCATGCACTATTTAATGAAAAGTACACCGGAATTGAAACAATTCTTCAGAAGCCTTCAATGGGGGAAGGAGAAAAAGAAGCCTTTCTTCAATGTTTCAGCAGGGATTGTGAAAAGGGCTTGCTTGGCTTTGCGGTGATGGGAGGTATGTTTTCCGAGGGAATAGATCTTACAGGTGACAGACTTATAGGAGCAGTTATTGTCGGAGTAGGACTCCCCCAGGTCTGTTTTGAGCGGGATTTAATAATGGATTTTTTTAAGGGCAGGAACGGCAGAGGCTTTGAATATGCATATATGTACCCCGGAATGAATAAGGTCATGCAGGCGGCGGGAAGGGTTATCAGATCAGAATCGGACCGCGGTGTAGTGCTGCTTATTGATGAAAGGTTTGCCGGCAGCCGCTATACCGGTATTTTCCCCAGGGAATGGATGTATTACAGCAAGGTGAAGAGTCCCGGGGAACTTGTACGAATATTGAAGAAATTTTGGAGTCAATAAATGCAGAATGTGCAATAACGAACATATATGTGCTATAATACTTTTGTCCGACACCGTAATAATATATTTCGCACTAAACATTTTACATAAAGTTTAGTTAGTGCGAAATATATTCCACGATTACATAACGCATAAAATTCTTGCATTGTGCTAAGCAAACAGCCCTGCGGAGCTGGTTCGACCCATTTTGTTTGCGAAAACAGAATGTAAAAGAATTTTCGCGTTATCTATAATATTAGGGAGTAATTTTTTATGAGCGCGATTTCAGTAGAAAACATGAAAAGCTTCTCTGACGACATATCAGATTTGTATACTCATTTTTTTAGGAACTATCCTTTTTTAAAGCCTTTCCTTATGAACATTTTCTTATTCAGCTCCAGTAACTTCGGTATCATTATTAAGGAAAAAGACAGGGTGGCAGGCAGTTTTTCCATATACCACAGTACGGAAGGAAGTATTGTCAGGGAAGGGATAAAAGATGGAATCAATCTGAAGATCACACTTAACAGAAAGCATTATGAGGATATGATGCAGAACAAGAGGGAGTATATGCAGAAGCCATATAAACTGCTTAAATTTTTTCCTGCCTTCTTAAAAGCTGTTTCAGTTGAGGACAAAGATCTGGCCGAATATGCGCTAAAAGGCAATAAAGTTACTTTAAGGCCCGGGTCGGACAGTGACATATATTATTTACTAAGGTGGTACAATGATGATGAATTAAATAGGCTTGCAGGCTGGACCGGCGCCAAGGTGACCTCCGACAAAATAAATTACAATATTGCCAGAAGCTTTGGATGCGATCCTATGAACCTGATGATAGACAATAAAGAGGGAATTCCGATAGGAACGATACAGCTCTATAATTTCAATGAGCAGGATAAAAGCTGCAAGCTTGGGATAAGGATAGGGGACAGGAACTATTGGGGCAAAGGTTATGGGGAGGACGCAGTCAATACTCTCCTTGGTTATGCTTTTATGAAAATTGATATATACAGGGTAGAATTGAAGGTGTATGAATACAATGAGAGGGCGGTTAAATGCTACCTTAAATGCGGCTTTCGAAATGAGGGCAGAACAAGACAATCGGCCTACATTGACGGAAAATACCATGACGAAATAATAATGGGAATATTAAAGAGCGACTACATTATTTTGAAGGAAAACCATAAATAATAGGCTTGCTAATGACAAGCCTATTATTTATGACCCATGTCTTTCATATCCTGCACCATGTCTGATACCCTGATGTATGCATTTCTCGCCGAACGTGAAATTCTCTTTCGTGTTTTTGAATGAAAAACAGGGATTAAGGCCATTCCTGCTAATGCGCCTACGGCTCCCCAAGTCATCATACTTCTGGAGGCTCTTTGCATAACGATAGCACTTCCTTTCAGGTTTTATGAAAGAGTGATACATTCCGCGCCAGTATTACAAATACTATATGGAATCGCAAAATGTTTTATTGATGTTAAATGTGTTGTATTAATAGGTTGCTTTTTTTTGTTTTTATTAAACCATGAAAATAATAGTATTTTTCAAAGAAAGCAATTTTGAAGGATTTATTCATATTTATATAGAATATAAAGAATGCCGAAAAAAGCAGAAAGAAGTTGAACAAAGTAAAATCAAAATGCAAGGGTGAGCTTTATGACTGATCAGGATTTATTATTTTCTTTAGACATAGGCACAAGGACTGTAGTCGGGTTATTGGGCTATCACGACGGACAGAAATTTATAATAGAGGCATTTGAAGTGGAAGAGCATAAGGAAAGGGTTATGTACGACGGGCAGGTGCATGATATTGAGCTTGTTGCCAAAGCTGTTAGGAAGGTCAAGGACAGGCTTGAAAAAAGAACGGGCCTGGAGCTTAAGAGGGTATCTGTTGCAGCTGCAGGGAGAACATTAAAAACCTGTAAGGTTCTGGCAGAACAGGAGACGGATCCTTTATCAGAGATTAGCAGTGAAGTTATCAGCAGCCTTGAAATTAAAGCTATTCAGCAAGCCCAGAAAGATATGGAGGAACAGAACAAAGAGGAGGAGCAATCATATTTCTGTGTAGGCTATGCGGTAATAAATCATTATCTGAACGGCAGCATAATACGCAATCTTGAGGGCCATAAAGCAAAGTTTGCGGGCATAGAAGTAATTGCCACTTTTCTTCCGAGGATAGTGGTAGAAAGCCTGTATGCAGTGGTTGCAAGGGCGGGATTGGAGGTTGCAGGTCTTACTCTGGAACCTATTGCAGCTATGAATATATCCATTGGCAGCAGCCTGAGGATGCTGAACCTTGCCCTTGTGGATATTGGAGCGGGAACATCAGATATTGCCCTGACAAAGAGCGGGACAGTATTCACTTTTGCTATGGCATCCACAGCGGGGGATGAGATTACTGAGAAGATTGCCGAGGTCCTTCTGCTTGACTTTGAACAGGCAGAAAGAGTTAAAATAAGACTGGGCAGGGAAATGGTCAGGTATAAGGATATTTTGGGGACGACCCACGAAAGAAGCTCATCAGAAATATTAGGGGAAATAAGTTCATCCATCAGTGACCTGGCAAAGGAGATAAGTACCAAAATACTGGAATACAACGGGAAGTCACCCAGCGCAGTATTGCTTATAGGAGGCGGAAGTCAGATACCCGGGCTTACGGATAAAATTGCTGAATTCCTTCAAATACCTGCGGAAAGAGTAGGGGTTAGAAGCACTGACATAATAAAGGATATAGAATTTATGGGAAAGAAGCTTTCGGGGCCGGAATTCATCACCCCGATCGGTATTGCGGTAACTTCATATTTCAACAGACAAAAAGATTTTACTCACATAACAGTAAACGGCGTAAACGTGAAGCTGTTTAATTCAAAAACTCTGACCATAGCGGACGGGCTTATTATGATGGGCTATGATCCGCGCAACCTTATTTGCAGGCGGGGGGACTCGCTTAGCTTCAAGATAAACGGGATAGAGGAAATTGTAAAGGGGGAACCGGGAGAACCGGCAGCCATATATCTGAACGACTGCATAACAGGGCTCGATAAGACTATTGTGAACGGAGACAGAATAATCGTAGAACCTGCCGTTGATGGCAGACCCGCGGAGGTTTATGCAAGTGATTACATGGAAGGATATGCTGAAAAGACTATATATCTAAATGAAGACCCATTTAATATCAAGCCTGTAATTACTATAAACGGTTTAGAGAAAGGTTTGGATGCCCCTATAAAAGATGGCGATGAAGTAAGTATAAAAAGCATTGAAAAGGTCATTGAACTTTTGGAATACCTGGATTTGGACTATCATGATGCGGAAATGAAAATAAACGGCAGAAAGGCAGAACTGCACGACCCCATACATAGTGGAGACCATATTACTTATAAAGTATTGGAAAAGGCAGAATCCAATACTATGCCTAAAGTCAAGGCCGGAGCCAATAGTGTAAATGTGGTTTTAAACGGAAAACCCGCAGTGCTTCAGGCAAATAAATCCCAGTGTTTGTTTGTGGATATACTGAACAATATTGATATAGATGTAAATAATGTGAAGGGTTCAGTTATTATGCTTTTGAACGGAAACAAAGCTAATTATTCAGACGTCATAAAGGATGGAGACAATATTGAGTTTTATTGGAGCAAAGAATAATTTTGTTATAATCAATAGCATTAATGGACAAAAGAACTGTATATAATATATTAGAATTAATGTACAAGTGTTGAAATAAGAGTGGAGGTTACATATGAGCAAAGGCATAAAAATAGGAATAATGATTATTGTTGTACTGCTGGTTATATCTGTTGTGTTGATTAACACAATGGTAAATAGCAATGGTATCCATTCAAATGTTACAATTAACGGCATCAATGTAGGTGGTCTTACTCCTTCTCAGGCTGAGAATCTGATTAAGGGAAAAATCGAACCGACAATTGATAATTCGGTTATAAATCTTAAATTCAATGAAAAAAGCTGGGGATTAAGCTTCAGGGATGCAGGATTCCGGTACGAGTATAAAGATGCTGTGACTAAAGCTTATAACACAGGGCATACCGGAAATATGTTTAAAAGACTGGCAGAAGTGATTGCAGTTTTGTTTAATGGAGTGGATATTGCTCTTGATTATTCCTATAATGATCAATATATAAAAAACAAGCTTGAACAAATTTCCGAGGAAATAGTGCAGGAACCCAAGGATGCAACAATAGTGCTGGAGGGGGAGAGTTTTGTTCTTACTGATGAAGTTGAGGGCAGAAAGTTGGACGTTGACAAATCCTGCAACCTTGTAAAAGCCCGGCTGGAGGCGGCTGACAATGCGGATGTGGAATTGGTTGTAGATGTTGTGCAGCCTGAAATAAAAAGAGCCGATCTTGAAAACATCAAGGATAATCTTGGCGAGTATTCAACAAAATTTAATGCAGCAGATTCCGACAGAACCCATAATATCAGAATCGCCACCAACAGCGCATCCCATATACTTGTTAAGCCGGGAGAAATATTTTCGCTTAATAAGAATATTGGTCCGAGGCTTGCAAAGTTCGGATATAAACTGGCTAACGTAATAGTTAAAGATGAACTGGTACCTGGAATCGGCGGCGGGGTATGCCAGGTATCCTCGACGTTATACAATGCTGCATTGCTTTCCAACATGAAAATAATAGAGCGTAAGAATCACATTCTTCCATCCAGCTATATAGCTCTTGGGAGAGATGCAACGATATCAGGAGACTATATTGATTTGAAATTTGAAAACACAACGGGATATCCCGTGTATTTATACGGGGAAGTGCGCGGAAGCTGGGTCAAGTTCGCAATTTACGGGCGGAATGACAATCCCGGCAGAACTGTAAAAATCAAAACTGAGGTAATAAAACAGACACCGCCCCAAATAAGTATTGTTGAAGATCCTACTTTGCCTGAAGGTACGGAGTTAGAGGAGAAGAAGGCGTATACGGGATATGTTGTAAAGAGTTATAGAGTGGTTATGGAGAATGGGAAGGAGATATCTGTCGAAGAGTTGCCATTAAGCACCTACAAGGTAGTAAACGGGATTAAGAGGGTAGGCACCAAGAAGGCAGATTCTCCGCAGGTTGAGGCTGAAGATTATTCTGAGGCACAACAATAATAGAAATAATTGTCGACAGGAGATCATAAAATGAACAATTCACTCTATTCCAAAAAAATCACTTGTCCAATATGCGAGGGGCAGTTTGATTCATTGAAAGCTAAAATCAATTCCTGCAAAGCAAAAAAGAAGGATGAGGATTTTTGTATCCATTACGAGGATTTGAATCCCGCATATTACGAAATATTTGTATGCCCCTATTGCGCATATTCGGCAACTGAGAATTCTTTTGAAGATGTAAATGAGGAAGATATCAGGCTTCTCAGGGAAGCGTTTTCAGGGAGGGAAGTGGAAAGAAACTTCTGTGCTGAGAGAAGTTTAAACGATGCAATAGCTGCATGCAAGCTGGCTATTCATACTGCGGAGCTTAGAAAAGCCAGCGCCAGCGTACTTGCAGGATTGTGCCTCAAGCTTGCATGGCTTTACAGATTTGCGGGGGACAAGCAGGAGTATAAATTCTTAAGCTACTCACTTCAGAATTATCTGGAAGCATTTAAAAATGAGAAGTTTCCTTTCGGCAACTTAAATGAAATCTCGGTCATGTACCTGATAGGCGAGCTGTCAAGGAGACTCGGGAAATATAATGATGCAATAGTCTGGTTTGGGAAGGTTGTCGCAAACCCTGAAAGAAAGCAAAACATGTGGATCGAGAAGCTGGCAAGGGAACAGTGGGCATTGGCAAAAGAACAGCATAAGGGAAAGGGAGAATAAAAAACTGCTCTATACGGGCAGTTTTTTATTGCGCATTTTTCTCCTATTGTGAAGCAATTTTCAAAGAAACTTCACTTTAAATTAATTGAATTATCAGATAACATCAAATAGACTATTATTGTGGGTTGCTATGCAGTTTAGTGATACGAAATCGGCGCACAAGTACTCTGGAGGCGCACTTGAATGTGAGGTATGGATTATGGGAGATAGTGAGGGACTGGTTGGAAGAGTCAGTAAGAATGTATCAAAAGCTATTATAGGCAAGAAGGATACATTGGAAAAGCTGCTGGTCGCATTGTTCGCAGGGGGCCATGTGCTTATTGAAGACGTTCCCGGGGTTGGCAAGACTACTATGGTGCGTGCAGTTGCAAAATCAATCGGCTGCAGCTACAGCAGGATACAATTCACACCTGACTTGCTTCCATCGGATATTACGGGAGTCACGGTCTATAATATCAAACTTGGTGAATTTGAGTTCAAGCAAGGACCGGTAGCATCAAATATTATACTGGCGGATGAAATAAACAGGGGGTCTCCGAAGACGCAATCAAGTCTTTTAGAAGCTATGCAGGAGAAGCAGGTTACTGTTGACGGAAATACATATAAGCTGCCTGAGCCGTTTATGGTCCTTGCAACGCAGAATCCAATAGAGTATGAAGGCACATTTCCGCTGCCCGAAGCGCAGATAGACAGGTTTGCAATCAGAATATCAATGGGCTATCCTGATTATACCGAAGAAAAGGAGATACTGAATAAATACAGTTCGGATAATCTACTGGATAAGGTAGAGCCTGTCACCAGCGTGCAGGAGATAATAGAAATCCGGAAGAAGGCAGAAATGATATATGTAGATGATTCTGTGCAGGACTATATTGTGAAAATAGCCAGGGCAACAAGAGAACACAAGGATGTGTATCTGGGCTGCAGCCCCAGGGGGACTCTGGCGCTTTTCAACAACAGCCGTTCATTAGCTTTTATCAGAGGAAGAGAGTATGTAATACCGGACGATGTAAAAGAGCTTGTTCTCTGTACTATTGCCCATAGGATCATATTAAAATCCGAGGCCAGAATCCAGGGCAAGAATCAGGACTCCGTCCTTGATGAAATATTTAGGAGTATAAAAGTACCGGTGGCGAATATTCATGGTTAAAATGAACAATAGGGCGCTGGTTTTGATTATAGTATTTTTTGCTGTAGCGCTGTTTGTTGGGGGCAAATTTTCATATGGGCTTTTCCTTATAGTTTTTTCGTTGGTAATGACTTCCTATATAACCGGAAGGAGCATATACAATAATATTGTAAACCTGACGTGGGAAATTAGTTTCAAAGCCTCTACAGGAGATAGGGTAAGCCTTAAGACAGATTTTTACAATTCAGGCTTAATGCCGGTTCCTTATTTAAGCGTATGTGCCGGTCTCCCTAAAAAGCTTGCAGGGGAAATGCAAAAATACAGAGTTTATTCATTGATGCCCGGTATGATAGCAACAATGTCCAGAGAATTTGTATGTAAACATAAAGGAGTATACAAAATTGGTGTTGTTGAAGCGATATTTGAGGATGTGCTGGGTATTTTTAAATGGAAAAAGGTTTTTTGTGATGAAAGGTATTTAATAGTATATCCCAAAGTACATCTATTGAAGCATCTTGATATTCCTATGAGACAACAGTTTGGCACTGCGGCTGTCAGGCATAATGCCTATGAGGACTGTGCCGGTACAAAGGATATAAGGAAGTATGTTATAGGCGACTGCTTCAGGAAAATTCATTGGAAGGTTACCGCACATAGGGGAGAGTTTTTTGTCAGGAATGTTGAACTTAATGCTTCAGCAGACTTAAATGTTTTTCTTGATTTATACGATTATGGGTTTGATGAGGAAAAGTCCTATGACATTGAAGAAAAGGGGGCGGAATGTGCAGTATCAATCATCAGATATGCACTCTTTCATTCAATGTCCGTAAATTTTGCGGCAAAAGGTGAGGAACTTATTGCTTATACTGCGAAAGGGGTTGATCGCTTTAACCAATTTCTTGATGCAATCAGCAAGCTTTCTGCAAAAGGCGATATACCTATTGAAGAGCTGATCAGTATTGAAGCAAGAAAGCTAAGTTGGGATGCTACCATAATAGTGATTACTCCTTGCATTGCTAATGGGGCATATGCATTCCTGCCACTGAAAGCTGCAGGATTAGAGCTGGTAGTAATATATCTATGTGGATGCAGCGAGGAGCCCGATAAAGGTTTTGAAGTACTCAAAGAAAACGACATTAAAGTATTCGCAATCCGTCCGGAAGATGATATAAAACAGGTGCTTGGAGGACATTATGAATAAAAATAGTATAAAGGAAATACTGTTCTATTTTGGTCTGATATTCATGATGGTTACAAGCCTGAGCCTGGCGGTCAAGGATTATGCGGGAATTGACATGCCTTTGATGCGGGTAATTATCGTTGCATTGTCTTCAGTAGCTGTGGTATCAATATTTACTATATTTCCTAAAACTCTTTTAGCAGTCTCGATCCTTGGAAACGCCTGGCTGCTTTATAGCTATTATTCCGGGCTGCCTGCGCCAAAGGCTTATATGAAAGAGGCACAGGAGTTTTTCCTTTGGTTATCCGGATATTTAAGAGGATATAATTATTTCGAGCCGGATTATTCACTGCTGTTTATAGTATTATATACCTCTCTTTTTGCTGTTATAATATCAGTCATTGCATATAACGGCAAGGGAGGATTTGCCCTTACTGTGCTTGGTACTGCGACACTTTCATTTTTCTGGTTTGTCTATGTCAATAATGCAAGGCTGTATCTTGCGTTTTTTCTCTTTGGAGCATTAATTCTATACTCCTGTCAGGTATATAATAGGAAACTGAAAGAGTGGAAATCTGCGGACAGTGTTATAGAGCACGGCGGGGGATATATTTGGGTGCTTTGCTCAGCAATTACCGTTATAATATCTTTAACACTTTTCCTTGTGCTCCCATTGAATATAAGCCCTGTAAGGTGGCCATGGCTTAATGATAAGGTTTCAGATTTGTTTCCGTTTATTGCGGAATGGCGGAATGATGTTATGGAGTCTTATATCTACGGTTATAACTCAAGGTACAGCTTAAGCTCCGCAGGATATGGGGGCAATAAGCTTGGCGGTGAGATTCGGGCAGATGATTCCATAATGATGACTGTAAAGACAAAGGGTGAGGAAACATTATATCTTAGGGGAATAGTAAGGGACAAATATAACAGCAACAGCTGGAGCAAATCAAAAAGAAAACTGAATGAGTATGACCCGGGACATTCAATGCCTGTTCCATATGGGAGTAATATAAATACCCGTGAAAAAACTCTGGAGATTACACATAAGAAGCTGTTGACGTCAACTATATTTGCTCCGTATTCAGTTTATAATGTGCAGAATAATATAAAGAGGATATATGTTGATGAGGATTCAGAGGTATACACTTCAAAGATGATAATGAGAGAGAAACCGTATACGGTAAAAAGCATTATGCCTTATGTGGATATTGAAGGGCTGAAACAGTCAAAGACCCGGAGGATGGGGGCCGATGATTTCAGGCTGTATACCGATTTGCCGGGAGATATTTCTGAAAGGGTTAAGCTTCTGGCACTGAAGATTGCCGGGGTGCAAGACAATAATTACGATAAGGCAAAAGCTATAGAAAAATACTTGCGCCAAAACTACAAATACACATTAATTCCTCCCAGACTTCCTGCAAAGGCAGAATTCACGGATTATTTTCTTTTTGAAGGAAAGGAAGGTTACTGTACATACTTTGCCACCTCAATGACGGTATTGCTTAGGGCGGCAGGAGTGCCCTGCAGGTATGTGGAGGGCTTTATATCAGGATATGAGGATGATGTGGTGAGGGAGGTCAGAGGCACCAATGCCCACGCTTGGGTGGAGGTCTATTTCGATGATTATGGATGGATAGCCTTTGAGCCTACCCCTCAGTATCCTGAAATTGAATTTGCAAAGCCCCGTGACGATACAGAAGCGATTGAACCGGACGAATCGCAGGGAACAGGTTCAAGGGTTGGCGCCATAGAGAGGATATCAAGGAACAGAAGGGAATTGGAACTTGAAGGTGAAGAAGCATACAACACAATAGATATGGGAGAGGAAAACCGCTTCAGTATCGCAAATAAAATATTACTTGTGATTTTACTTATTTTAGCAATCAGAGTTATATTTATGTATCTGAAGCAAAAAGTCAGGGAAGCCGGCTTTCGGCGAAGCAACGGGCGAAGGTTTGCGGCTGACTATTTGAAAGATATGTTTTGGTACATGGGACTGGCAGAATTGATAATAAAACGTGAGGAGACCCTTGGAGAGTATATGAAAAGGATTAAATATGCCTGTGGGGAAAACCTTCCCGGAATATCAACAGCAGCAGTAATATTGGAAAGAATAAGATATGGCAATCACGAGCTCAATACCGACGAAAGAAAAGTACTTGAAGTATTCAGGAAAAATGTTAAAAGTCTCTCAATGAAAAAAAACGGAGTGTTGCAGTTTGCCATAAATTCATATATTCTGGGAGATAGAGGAAAATACAATGTATAAAAATATTATTGAAATCAAAAATATTACATGATATAATGTTTTCATTGGCGTGAGTGGCGGAACTGGCAGACGCGCTAGATTCAGGTTCTAGTGTTCGCAAGGATGTGCGGGTTCAAATCCCGCCTCGCGCACCAAATATCGAATGCAATCGGGAATTTTTTACCCGATTTTTTTATTTTATTAGGAATGTAAAACTTTTCTATACAATTAAAACATTTGATTCGGATGCCTACATCATTATTGCCTTTTGTCCCTTTTCTTTCGATAATTAAAGCTTTGAAAACATTGACAACTGATATAAAATATATAGGTAGCAACAGTTGCAACTAATTTTTTAGGGAGAGATTATATTGGGTACGAACAATCTAAATTATAAAATGCTTGTGACAGACATGGATTATACGCTTCTCAGCAAGGAGAAGAAAATATCTGAAAGGAACAGGGAAGCGATATTTAAAGCAGTTGAAAAAGGTGTTCACATGGTCGTCGCTACAGGCAGAATATACACCTCTGCCAGGGTATATGCGAAACTACTGGGTCTAAGTACTCCAATAATAGCAAGCAATGGGGCGATTATAAGAGAAGAAGCTTTCAACAATCCGCTGGATACGGAGAGAACTATATACAAAGATACTTTAAAAATGGAAACAATAAGAGAGATGATCAGGCTGTCACATAAATATGATCTTCTCTGCCATTTTTTCACCGAGGATACCATTTATGCTGAAGAGCTTGTAAATATCTCATTGCGATATACCGAATGGAATAAGTATCTTGGAGAGGAAGATCAGGTAAAAATAAAAATAGTTGATGATATAGAAAGTGCCTTTAATCAGGATAAGGCGGAGGTTCTAAAGGCTGTTGTAATGGATGAGGACAGCGGGAAAATACAAAATCTGAGGGATAATATAATAAAGACAGGAATAGTGTCGGTAAGTCAATCAATGAAGAATAATCTGGAAGTGATGAATAAGGGTGTTACCAAAGGTAACGCAGTGAAGATACTTGCGCAGATGTATGGAATTGACAGGAAGGAAATAATTGCGATAGGGGACAATGAAAACGATATGAGTATGATTGAATATGCAGGGCTCGGAATAGCAATGGGAAATGCCGAGGAAGCATTGAAAAATGCTGCCGACTATATTACTGGGGATTATCAGAAAGACGGTGTGGCAGAGGCAATAGAAAGGTTCATATTGTGATTTTTATGCTTTATCCCCATACCATATTTATGCTATAATTGGAATTAATGCATATAGATTAAAACATGGAATATGCAAAAACGATTTGGGGGTATGAAAATGAAAAAGGTTTCCAAAAGACTAGGTATTCTGCTTGCATTGGTTATGACATTCTCAATGCTGCTGCCTATGGGCAGTATCTGGGCAGCGGACAGCAATGCTGAAGGTGCGGCCGGAGTATCTTTGACAATAGTACATACTAACGACACCCACTCCAGAGTACTTGCAACCAAAGACGAAATAGGCTTTGCAAAGATTGCAGCCAAGGTCAGGGAATTAAGGGATTCGGGTGAAAACGTGCTGGTACTTGATGCAGGAGACACCTTCCATGGTCAGACAATATCCACCCTTGTCCAGGGTGAAAGTGTTGCAAAAGTGATGGATACAATCCGGTATGATGCTATGGTGCCGGGTAATCATGATTTTAACTATGGACAGGAAAGACTTGCAGAACTTGACAAACTGACGGATTTCCCGATAATTTCTGCCAATGTCCTTAAGGCGGACGGTACTCCTTTATTTACACCTTATATCATAAAAGAATTTAACGGAGTTAAAGTAGGGATATTCGGGCTGTCGACTCCGGAAACAGCATACAAGACCAATCCGAATAATCTGAAGGGTTTGACCTTTGACGATCCGGTAATTGCAGCGGAAAAGATACTAAAGGAATTAGAAGGAAAAACAGACATAGTAATAGCTTTGTCACACCTTGGATTGGATGAAGGTTCAATACATACAAGCAAACTGGTAGCAGAGAGAGTTAAGGGCATTGACCTGATCATTGACGGACACAGCCATACAGTTCTGAATGAAGGCTTGAAGGTTGGCGATACCTTAATCGTTCAGACCGGGGAGTATGGCAAAAACTTCGGTGTAGTCAACATGGTATATAAAGACAGTAATGTATCTACAGTAAAAGCTAAACTGATTTCAAGGGCTGACGCAGAGCAGATTGTTGAAGATGCGGATATCCTTAAAGCTGTTGAAGGAATAACTGCAGAACAGGAAAAGATCACATCTGTGGTAATAGGCAAGACCGCTGTCGAGCTTGATGGCTTAAGAGAACACGCCAGGACAGGTGAAACCAACCTTGGAAATCTTATAACTGACGCAGTACTTAAAGCGACTGGAGCAGATGCGGTAATTACCAACGGGGGCGGTATCAGGGCTTCAATTGATGTCGGAGAAATAACAAAGGGTGAAGTAATTACAGTGCTGCCCTTCGGAAACTATGTTGTGGTAAAGAAGGTTAAAGGTTCCGACATAGTTGCAGCTCTTGAACATGGTGTGTCGGTGTATCCTGCTGCAAATGGAGGATTCCCTCATGTCGCCGGAATTAAATTTGTTTTCGATCCTTCAAAGGAAGCGGGAAGCAGGGTAACAAAGGCGGAAATCGGCGGCAAAGCACTGGATCCTGATAAGGAATACATTCTTGCTACCAATGACTTTATGGCAGCGGGCGGAGATAATTATACGATGCTGGCTCCCGGTCAGGTTATAAAAGAATTGCCGGGAATGGATGAAGTCGTAATGGATTATATTACAAGTTTGGGCACAGTGGATATGAAGGTCGAAGGAAGAATTGTTGCAGAACAGCAAGAACCTCAGGCATTAACAGTTTATGAAGTAAAGGCCGGAGATTTCCTCTGGAAGATTGCGAAGAAATTCGGGCTAACCTATGAAAGACTGGCGGAATTCAATAAGCTTAAGGATGCAAATCTTATTTTCGAAGGTCAGAAGCTACTGATTCCTGAGTTATAGAAACTAAAAAAGGGGTATCGCTATATAAGCAGCAGCCGGCGATATCCCTTTCTTTCGCAATAGGAGAAAAATGTGACGCAGTTTGTGAATAACTCCGGCTGTAGGGGAAGTATGTCCTCCTCACCTTTCAAAGCCAGCAAAATCACTGGCGGGGGTCCCATCTCTGCGGGTCCGTCTGGTTATTTTGCCCGGAGGTATTCCCGTTCCGAGGTCAGTGAAAGGTTTCGTCAGAGATATCTTCCCCACGCCGGTATTTGCGTTCCTTACAAATGTGCATCGATATACTATGTAATTCTCCTCAAGGGAATCAACAAACTTGCGAGCTATTGTGTCGCATAATTCTCCTTTTGCAACGCAGCTCCATATTGATATTCGCCCACATATGTATTAAGATAAAGGAGTGTTAATTCCAGAATATTTCAAATGTGTCAAATGAGAAGAGGTGTAATTTTTGAAGTTCGATGAAGAGACAAAAAAAGAGATATACTCCTGGGTAAAAACAATACTTTTTGCAGTTGTGCTTGCAGTGATTTTCAGGACATACATATTCAGAACGGCTTATGCAATGAGTGTGTCAATGGAGCCTACGCTGCATGAAGGGCAGGTACTGATCATATCCAAAGTGAATTATCTGGTAGGCGAACCTCAAAGAGGAGATATTGTAGTAATTGACAGCAGGCAGGACAAATTGGAGCATCTTAACCTTATCAAGAGAGTGGTGGGCCTGCCGGGTGAAACTATTGAAATAAGAAACAATAGGGTATATATAGACGGAAAAGCATTGGATCCCGATTTTACAGAATTACCGACACCCGATTTCGGGTTTGAAAAAACGACCATACCTGAAGGAAAGTATATGGTAATGGGCGACAACAGGGGAAACAGCAGGGACAGCAGGTTCAAATCCGTCGGGTTTATTGAGGAGCAATACCTGGAAGGCAAGGCCATATTCAGATTGTGGCCTCTGAATAAAATAGGAGCACTTAAGTAGGCTATATCCCCGGCAATAATGCCGGGGTTTTATTTAAGTGCCCGTGCCAGAATTTCCTTCGGAAAAGGCACATGGGCTTCAAATGCGGCTAAGGCCGCCTTTGTTTTTTTAATCAGGATAGCATTATGTCAACTATATTGGATTGCCTTCTGCCAAATTATCCGATAAAATATAGATAATGTAAATGACCCCGAATCTCGTATCTACATTTTTACAGGAGGCATGTCATGAGAATACTGCATACATCAGACTGGCATCTTGGGAAGACCCTTGACAGTATCAGCCGGATAGAGGAGCAAAGGCAATTCATAGATGAACTGTGCGGAATCGCAGAGAATGAGTCCGTAGACCTGGTGCTTGTTGCCGGTGATATTTTTGATACATATAACCCTTCTTCCGCAGCGGAAGGGCTGTTTTACGATGCAATGGACAGGCTGAATTCCGGAGGCAGGCGGACTGTCGTAGTGGTTGCCGGCAACCATGACAGCCCTGACAGGCTATGTGCAGCCAGCCCCCTTGCATTCAAGAACGGTATAGTATTGCTCGGATACCCCGGGAGCGATGCAGCGCTGCATGGAAGCAGTCATATTCTGAATGCAGGCCCCGGTTGGCTTGAGGTAAAACCCGGAAGCTCAGAACACAACGCAGTGATAATTGCATTGCCCTACCCCTCCGAGTCCCGCCTGGAGCAGGTCTTATCGCCTGATCCCGGAGAAGACAGGCTGCAGCAGGCTTATTCCGACAAAATTTCAGAATTGCTTCATACTTTAAGCAACAATTTCAGGGATGATACTGTGAACCTTATAGTTGGCCATCTCTATCTCAGAGACGGCAAGACTACGGATTCAGAAAGACAGCTTGGAGGCGCCTTGGTTGTAGACCCCGGGCAGCTTCCCGATGCGCATTTTATTGCCCTGGGACATCTTCACAGACCTCAGAGGATAAAGAGCGCACCGTCGCCTGCGTATTAC
>JAKPKE010000266.1 GCA_029553855.1 Bacillota bacterium
AGGATACCGGCCCCGTTCTACCCACAAATGCTAAATAGTGATCTCCTTTCAATTATTTTACTCTTGCCCCTCTCCAACTGGGTGCGGAGCTAAAACATACAACAGCCCTGCTATCTCGCCGACTGGTTGTGATAGCCATTATAAAAGCCGTATCCTCTGCTTTTCTGATACTATTTTATTGAGATTGTTTATTGCCACTCGATAGTAATTAGGTTTTAATTCTATGCCTATAAACTTACGGTCCAGGTCTATTGCCTTGTAGCCTTCTGAACCGATACCAGCGAATGGACTAAATATCGTTTCTCCCTTGTTACTCCATAATCTAATACAGCGTTCTATCGTCCCGAGTTGCAAAGGTGCTATGTGTCTATCATCGTCCTCTGACCTTGCCTCTCTTACGTTCAAGGTATCTGATTCCCGTATGCCATACCAAATAGGCCGAGCAAATTCTATCCATTCGTTGTTAGTTAAGTCGGGAATAATAGGCTTTTCATTCTCCCCAGGTTTTCGGAAGATAAGGATATAATCAGCTAAGGCAGGCCGTAACCATGAGGCATCTTTCTTTAATTGAACAAATAACAACCCTTTACTATGGGTTCTGATTGCTTGAGCCTGAGGGTCTTTATCAATACATACTTCTCCATGATATGTCCATCCAATATCTTCAAAGTGCTGGATGGTCTTACCCCTAAAGTCTTTTATCCCGATGTATCCATCACGGACAAGCATAGCAGGCACCTGGGACACATGAACACAGCAATTACGACCTGTCTTGGTTATCCTTAATAATTCTTTTGATATATAATTGAAATGTTTAAAAAATTCTTGCTCTGTCCGTGAATTGCCAATATCCCTTTCGGTAGGTGAATATGTATATAATGAAAGAAAGGGAGGCGAGAACACCGACATATCAATAGAGTTATCAGGTATCTCTTTCATCCTCTCTACTGAATCGCCAAGCATCATTGTATATTCATCTGTTTTTACAGTGTCAGTTTCATACACATAGTCAGATAAAACGTTTTCAATCTCTGCCTTCTCATATTGGCGTACATGCTCAACAAGTCGATCACTCATTTCCTGGGCCTCCTTTTCTTTCCGTATTACGTTCTGATATATCTCCCGTTCGTATTCTGATAAAACGATGTAGACATTGACAGGCTTTGTTTGCCCGAACCTCCATGAACGCCTGATACATTGATAATATGCCTCGTAGGAATCCGACAAGCCGACAAATATTTGATTGTTGCAGTTTTGAAAGTTCATGCCGAATCCAGCTATCTTTGGTTTTGTGATAAGAGTTTGTATTGTTCCATCCTGGAAGGACTCAAGAGACATGGCTTTTTCTTCTGTCTTTATCTTGCCCTCCACATTTACACTACCAGGTACAAGCTCATGGATTGCCCTCGCTTCTTCATTCATACCGCACCATACCAGATACTGATTGCCATTATTAATTAACGACACGGCCTTATTTACCCTGTCCTGGATGGTATCCTTGCGGACATTACAGCGATCGGTTATCCCTTTTAATCCTGTAAAGAATAGCTGGTCGGAGGGTGAGTAGTCAGACTGAACGAATATAGGAGTTATGGTCAATTCGGGGAGTATATATCTGGTATCGTCATATCCTAAATCGGACGGTCTTTTTATACTCATACCCCAGGAAGCCAGCCAACGATAGAAGGGGTCTTTTGCATGACCTCTCAATCTCCATCCTTTTTCATCATGGACAAAAAATGTAGCAAGCATGTCGGTACGGTTCATAATGCCGAGAAATTCTGCATGGTTGGCTAATTCAGCTATATCATTGGGGGCTGGTGTGGCAGTACAGCACAATTTAAAAGGTGTGGCAGCGAACATCTCAATAAGTTTACTTTTTGTCTTTCCGTCTATTGATTTCAAGATGCTTGATTCATCCAGGACAACCGCACCGAAAAAAGAAGGGTCGAAATGCTCTATCATTTCATAATTTGTTATCGTTATTCCTGGTTTGACTTGTTCCTGAGAACGAGCATAATTGACGGTGACATTTATCTTTTTGCCTTCATTCGCTGTCTGCCTTGCAACGGATAGGGGAGCTACTATCAAGGTATTTTCACCTATCAGCCTCGCCCACTCTAATTGCATGAATGTTTTACCCAGCCCTGTATCTGCGAATATGGCGCATCGGCCTTTCTTTAAAGACCAGTAGGTTAAGTCTTTCTGAAATGGGAATAAGATAGGATTAATGCTATCCTTTGCCACACTCTTACCGTATGCACCATAAACAATCTTTTTTGTATTGAGGAACTGTTTATAATCATTTGGGCCCTCGCATGTCTCAGGATCACCGTCATACCTACAGAAACATCCTGTTTCTATGGTATCCCACAGACCAGTACAAGGGGCGCACTTCTTTAGCTGTTCGTTCGTCATCTCGTCCACTCCTGCCTCGTTTTATGCTCATTCAACGCCCGTTCACATAGCCATTGGTTCACCTTTGCCCGTTTCTGCACTCTCTCCTGCCGCCACTCAACCTCATGGCAGATAGCGGGGATAGTGGCAAGCATGGCGAGCCAGAGTAAAGCTGAGAGGACTAATGCCCAAAAGATATCTTTAA
>JAKPKE010000017.1 GCA_029553855.1 Bacillota bacterium
TAATAAAAAGTTATGGGTTATCCGCCCATGGAAGCACCCCTGAAAAAGGGATAAATGCAATATCAAACTTGATTTCATTTATAAGCAAGCTTCCTCTTTGTACATCGGAGGTAACAGAATATATTAATTTTATTGATACTCATATAGGCACAGAAATTGATGGAGAATCCTTTGGTGTTGCGATGAGTGACGAGGTTTCCGGCAAGTTGATTCTGAACCTGGGCACAATAGATATGACAGATGAGAAAGCAAGTGCCGGAATAAACATCAGGTATCCGGTCACCAAAAAGGGTGATGATGTATATGATATAATAAAAGGAAAGGCTTCCAGGGCCGGGATCGCAGTAGCAGAAGGGGCAGGGAAAGATCCTCTTTATGTGCCTTCAGATAATTTTATGATAAAAACGCTGCAAAAAGTTTATGAAGAAGTTACAGGAGAAAGGGCAGAATTGATATCCATTAGCGGCGGCACATATGCAAGGGCAATTAAAAATGCTGTCGCATTCGGGCCGTTATTCCCCGGAAAGGAAGAAACAGCACACCAGAAGGATGAATACATTGAGATTGAGGATTTAATAAAAAATACAAATATATTTACCAAGGCGATATATGAATTAGTCAAATAGACATGAGATACGAGATGCGAGGCACGAGACACGGGATTTTAGCATGGCTTTGAAGCCTTTATATAATGCTCGTGTCCCAGACCTAAGGTTTGAGTTTTGAGATCCCGTTAGTTAATGATTAAATAATTTTCTTGACATTGCATTAGAATAATGGTAATATTTATAATCGACAGGTAAACAAGCGATAACGAACTTAATACATTGTTATAAGCTTTTTAAAGATTAAGAAGAAATTCCATTTCTCACCTTACGACATTGTCAGTGAGGTTTAAGTCCAAAAGCAAGATTTTTATGGGCAGGTGGATATTTCTACCTGTCTTTGTAATTTTATGGAGGTGAAGAGTTATAAGCAGCAACAAAGGCCTACAGATCAATGAGGATATAAGGGACAGAGAATTAAGAATAATTGATGCAAATGGTGATCAGCTGGGAATAATGTCTTCCAAACAAGCTTTAGAAATTGCAGCAGAGAGGCAGCTTGATCTTGTTAAGGTTGCGCCGCAGGCAAAACCACCGGTTTGCAGGATTATGGATTACGGTAAATTCAAGTTTGAGCAGAGCAAAAAAGAAAAGGAAGCCAGGAAAAATCAGAAGGTGATTAGCATCAAGGAAATCCGTTTCTCACCGACAATTGAGGATCATGACTTGAATTTTAAAGCAAAAAATGCCCAGAAGTTCCTGGAGGATGGTGACAAGGTCAAGGTTACAATCAGATTCAGGGGCAGGGAGGTAGATCATGCAGCTTTTGGTGAAAAGGCTTTAGGAAGATTTTATGATATAGTAAAGGATAACTGCGTCGTTGAAAAACCGGCTAAACTTGAAGGAAGAAATATGATAATGGTTTTGGCACCGAAGCAGTAAGTTTGGTATGCAAACATATATCTTGATGATTCAAATATGGATAGTACAGAAGGGAAGGATTTTTAATGCCTAAACAAAAAACTCATAGAGCATCAGCAAAAAGATTCAGCTTTACCAAGACTGGCAAGGTTAAAAGGGCATGTGCATATAAGTCGCATATCCTAACAAAAAAGACTACAAAACGTACCAGAAAGCTTAGAAAAGGCACATATACAACCGATACGGAAGCAAAAATGATAAGGAAGTTAGTTCCATACAAATAATAGACAGGGAGGCAGCATAAAATGTCACGAGTAAAAAGGGCGGTAAACGCACACAAAAAACGCAGAAAAATATTAAAGCTGGCGAAAGGATATGTTGGAGCCAGAAGTAAAAAATATAGGGTTGCCAATGAAACAGTAATCAGGGCTTTAAGATTTGCATATATCGGGAGAAAACTTAAAAAGAGAGATTATAGGAAGCTTTGGATCAGTAGAATTAACGCCGCAGCGAGAACCAACGGAATATCATACAGCAGGCTTATAAACGGGCTTAAGCTTTCGGGCATCGAAATCAACAGGAAGATGCTTTCAGAGCTTGCAATAAATGATTCTGTAGCATTTTCAAAGCTTGTTGATACAGCTAAAGAAAAACTTAATGCTTAATCTTTATTAAAAAGACCTATAAGGTCTTTTTTGTTATATATTGTATAGGAAAGTGTAACTTTCCTATACAATATAACCCTTGATTTAAGTGTCCGCGCCATATTTTTCTCGCAAACTCGAAAAAGGTGCATGGGCGGAAAATGCGGCGAAGCCGTCTTTGTTCTTAACTCTGTTACAAAAGCAGACAATATAATTTGGTAGGTACTTTAATGGTGACAACAGGCAATATGGATGACCTGAAAAGGCAGAAAAGCGGAGAAAATAAATATGAAAGATGTAATAAAAAGCAGCAGCAATAATTTGATTAAATACATTAAATCCCTTAGAATTAAAAAATTCAGGGACAAATACGGTGAGTTTATGATTGAGGGTGAAAAGCTGCTGGCAGAGGCGTTGAACTATAAAGCATCCGTTTCTATGGTTTTATTAAGCCGTAACTATTGGGAAAAAGGCAGGCATGAAACGCTTTCAGGTATGCTCAGCGAAAGCCATATCCCATTATATTATACTGAGGACAATATTTTTAAGGAAGTGTGCGAAACAGATACCCCACAAGGGGTGCTTGCCGTTGTCAGGAAGCTTGAGTTTGATCTTAGCGCTGTCATGGCCAGGGATGAGCTGTGCGTTGTTTTACTTCATGAAGCAAGAGATCCGGGGAATGTGGGGACTATTATCAGAGCAGCTGATGCTTGTGGTCTGGATGCGGTTCTTATTTCAAAGGATAGCGTGGATTTATACAACGGTAAGACAATAAGAGCGACAATGGGCTCTTTATTCCATATCCCTGTATTTCAGGATATGGATACTGAAGAAACGATTTCAATGCTGAGGGACGGCAAAGTGATTACAGTAGGCTCAGACCCTCGCAGCAGCATAAGCTGCATAGAGCTGCCGCATTATAAAAGGACGGCAATATTGGTGGGAAATGAGTCCCAGGGATTGAACGGAAAAATTCAAGCCCTTTTAGATGTAAATGTAAAAATTCCTATGCCCGGAAGGGCGGAATCTCTAAATGTAGGTATGGCTGCAGCAATACTTATGTACGAAATTTCCGTAAGGAAGGAAAAGCAATAGGGACGGTTCGAAACCACTGAAAAACGCCTCATAAAAATTTGAAAATATGGTACAATATATAAATAATATTAGCGAAAAACCTCCAAATTTGGTAAAATAGAATTGACAAAAACTATCACCAAAAGGAGGTTTTTCAATGCTTAAAGACAAAAATGTACAATTAAGCAT
>JAKPKE010000021.1 GCA_029553855.1 Bacillota bacterium
ATACCCTGGAGCAACAGCCTTGTATATCGACTCGCACAGTGCAAATCTTTGGACAGAATCACAGCTTGATGCTTGAAAAATCCTAACGCACATAAACCCGACCTCAGGGCTTTTGTGCGAACAAAAGCCTACATCTGTTGGTGGGTGTAGCATAAGAATTTATGCGGGCCCACATCCGGTATGTGCTGGATTTACCTCGTGTAAATCCTACGGATTTTTCTGCGCATCTTCACAGGATTCTGTTACCCAAAGCCTGCAAGTGCTCGCTGATATACAAAGGCTCTGCTCATATGTGTTTACATCCACGGGGAATTACATAGTATATCAGGGCACCTATATGGAACGCAAATACCGGCGTGGGGAAGCTATTTTTGACGAAACCTTCCACTGACCTCGGAACGTAAAGGCTTCCGGGCAAAATCATCAGACGGGCTTGCAGAGATGGGACCCTCGCCAGTGATTTTGCTGGCTTTGGAAGGTGAGGAGAACATACTTCCCCTACAGCCGGAGTAATTCACAAACTATGTCGCATTCTTCTCCTTATGTGCCGGATATCATCCTCAATATCCTTAAATAGTGATTGGCCTCACGAAGTACATGGTCTGCCAGAAGCGGGGGGATGATGGATTTAATCTCGCATTTTAGCAATCCTGTCGTGGCTGCAATTTTATAATCTCTTAATCCCTCTGTGGCCTCAATGCTATCCCGAAGAATTTGTTTTTCAGCGGATTTGACACATTCTTCCTCCAATGCTTCAAATTTATTAGCAAAGGCTTCAGCAGTCTTTTTAAGGTTTTTTTCTGTAGGATCCAGCATTCCATCGATAAACTGTGAATGCTCTCCCATTAAATCATTCCAGAAATTAAGCTCTTCACACAATGTTTTTTCCGGAAGTACTCCGTTTTGAAGAGATTTTAATATTTCCAGGTAGTGTTCCGCTTCTTCTGTATTATGCTCCAACATTTCGTGGTATAAAGCAATAACTATTCTACACTCCAATGCCATAGTCAACAGTCTTTTTTGAAAATTAATTGCTTTTATAAGCAGCTTCAGCGATTTATCATTTAAGAAATGTACTGCATTGAACCAGTTCCTATAATCATTGTCCGGATTACTGACAAGTCCAAGTTCAGCCTTGGTTATTCCCGTATTGAGGCTTACCCCGGTTAACATTGAATTTGCTTTCTCTGCTCTTAAGGTGTAAGGGGTCACAAACTCGTTTGACTTAATAGCATCCTCTGATATAACCCCATTGGCATAGCATACAGTTTCAGCTAATAGTCCTTCAAAACCCTGTTTCAGCGATTTGGCTTCCGTAATATAAGCAGGCACGACCGGCTGTAAATTGGTTTCTATAAAAAATAAATGTTCTTTCATTATTCTTTGAAAAAAAAGATTTATTTCTAAAGAAATCCTTATAAACTCTTCCCTCTGCAACAAAAAATCCCCCTTACATTAATATGTAGTATAGATTATTAATAAAGAGGGTAAAAGGTGCCTGCCTTAAAGACAAAAAAGCCATGTGCGGCTTTATTCCAATATACATGGCTGTTGTTTCATATTTTTTAACGGTAATTTATACAAAAGCAGAAAGAACCGTCCCTATTGCTTTACCTATTGCTTTTATGGCGCTTCTTTGCCCTTTCTTTTAAGTCGGCGAAGGGGTTTGCGGAATATAAAGTACAAAATCGCAATTATTGGGGATACCGGAAGCAAAAATACTGCGAGACTAAGTATGGCGGTAGCAGTACCTATCATGAAATCTGTACCCTCTTTCAGGGAAAGGGTCAGCTTATATCCGAGGCTGTCACTGCTTTCATTGTCTTTCACAGCCTGATTTTGTGCGAAGCTTATACGAACCTCACTATAGCTTATCCGGCGGTCAAGATTGGTCAGATAGCCCTTTAATGTCTCAAGCTCATCTGTCAGGCGCCTAATCTCCCTTTCTATTTCCAATATCTCAGATACCTTCCAGCCCGGCTTTTGAAGCAGTCCGCGCAAGGTCTCCAGCTCAGCCTCCAGGTTCTTGATCCTCACCTGGGTATCGAAATAGCTGTCTGTAACATCTTCAGTCTTGCGATTGCTGTTGATTACCTTCCCCAGGCCCTTAAGCCCTGCAGTGAATTCCTCTACCCGCTCTGCCGGTATCATCAGGGTGAGCTGTCCCGAAGCTTCAGTCTGATAGGACTCGCGGGCATAGCCTCCGACAGACGCCGCCATTTTCTCAGCATCGCCAATTCCCTTTTCGATATTATCGACCCGGAGCTCCATATACAGTCTGACTATCAGCTTACGGTCAGGAACCGAGGCGCCGGGTACGGCAGGTGCTGCTCCCGGACTCTCGCTTTCTTCTGTCATTATACCTTCCTGAGGCGCTATTGAACTGTTGTCATGGGCAGCCTTGCTTGAACAACCGGTAAATATGACGCTCACAGTAACAATTGCTGCTATAAGTACAAATAGCAGTGACCTGTTTTTCACGATATCACCCCTTCAAATAATTTGTTAATCTGCTTAAACACCATGGATTACCGGTATAGACGTATTTATCAAAAATAGGTTCCAAAGCAGAGGAGCATTCACTCGTTCTTCATCATCCTCAATAACCTCAAATAACAATTCGCCTCCCGGAGTATCCGGTCTTCGGCGGACCTGGTGCATTCCTCCACCAATTTCCGGGTTGCTGACAAGTCCAAGTTCAACCTTGGTTATTCCCGTATTGAGGCTGGCAAATGTAATACAGACTATTGATAAAGAAGGCCAATTGTGTCTGCCCTAAAAAGAAAAAGCAATGTATGGATTATACCAATGTACATGGCTGTTGATAATACTCTTATGGTTCTTCCGTTTTATCCGGCTCTATATCTCTTTTTTCAACTCTTATCTTTGATATCCTTTTGTCGTCAACTTCTTCTATTCTGAAATAAACATTGTCGATGGTCAGCTCATACCCTACTTCCGGCATTTTGCCCGAATGGCTGAGAAGCATTCCGCTTACCGTATCGAATTCCTCCTCAGGTATTTCGGTATCCAATAAATCGTTTATTTCACCTATATCAAGCATTCCGCTGACAATATATGTGTTGTCGTCTATCTTCTCAAAATCGAAGACAACCTCATCATACTCATCAAATATATTGCCTACAATTTCTTCGAGCAAGTCCTCTATTGTAATTATTCCTGCCGTACCTCCATATTCATCTATAACTACCGCAATATGAGTCTTGGATTTCTGCATTTCTCTGAAAAGCTCATCAATCTTCTTGTATTCAGGTACGAAATGCGCAGGCCTTATTATATCTTTAAGGGATACTTCCCATTCACTATTACCTTTAATCATTGCAAAAAGATCTTTTATATACAGGACTCCTACAATATTGTCGATTGATCCTTCATATACCGGAATTCTGGAGAAATTTTCTTCTATTATTACATCAAGTATTTCTTCACGGGTGGCTTCCAGGTTTAAAGCTACGATATCGATTCTTGGAGTCATAACTTCTTTTGCGACCGTATCGTCAAACTCAAATATACTGTTGATCATTTCAGTCTCTGTTTCCTGGAATATTCCCTTCTCCTCACCTACATTTATCATCAGTCGGATTTCTTCTTCTGTTATCTGGTCTCCCGCATCTTTTACCGGGCCCCCTACAAGCTTTACAACTAAATTGGTTGAAAAAGCAAGAAATTTAACAGCAGGAAATGTAATTTTGGACAAAAAATTTATCGGACCGGCAACTTTCAGTGCAATTTTGTCTGACTGCGCAAGAGCCATCCTTTTTGGGACAAGTTCTCCGATTACCAAAGTAAATAATGCAATTATACCGGTGACAAAAAGCGTAGAAATCCAAACAGCTGAGCTTGACAACCATCTAATATTAAAACTGATTAGGAGAGCAGCCAATCTGCCTGATAATGTCTGAGCGCCTATAGCACTGGCAAGAAACCCGGCAAATGTAATGCCGATCTGTATTGTAGCAAGCAGTTTACTTGGTTCCTCAAGAAATCTGTCCACTAAAATTGCAGCTTTGTTGCCTTCATCAACAAGAGGCTTAATCCTGGATTGCCTTACTGATACTATAGCCATTTCGGAAGCAGCAAAAAACGCATTTAAACCTATCAAAAAGAATATAATTAGCATTTGCGTCCATAAGTCTCCGTCCATTAAATAAATTCCCCCTAGTAAATCATTTGTTAATATTATACTATTTATTTGCGCATAAGTACAAACTATTAAAACAAGATTTTCGGGTTATATCTATAATAACTTTTAATGTAATGATGCTCCACATTTACTGCTGCTATTCTTCCCGAGTCATAAAATTTTTACTGCAACAAATACGATTTTGTCCGTGTTTGAATAAAATATGGCCTACCGTATTTTTATGTCAGCAGGCCATCGGGCATATCCATTAAAAAAACCAGAAGCATGATTAAGAGAAAGGTTTTATCACATTTATTCTCAATATATAAAATAAACACAACGGCAAGGATTAAGAAGTCTTCCGAGTTTAATCTGCTGAGCATGCCTAAGATTAAACGTTCCACACCCATATTATTTCCCTGCCTTGTTAATGAAATTTTCAAAAAATGCAACAAGGTTCATAATCTTAATACAGTCATCTATACCCTTCTGCCTTTTTTCAGACACAAAAGGCTTTACGGAGTTCATAAGCAAAATTCTTCTATCATCCTTAACTCCTGCAAACATCTTATCAAAAAGCAGATTCACCAATACCTTTTCATCAAGGCCGCCCAAACCCTCTTCCGGAAGTATCTTTGATACGTCTTCACCTGCCTGGCTTTCGGAGGTCTCTAAAACATCCTGTTCCTCTTTCATTTCATTTTTTTTTTGAGGGCCGAGCCCCGAAAGAAGCATGGCTACAAGTTGTTTTTTCAGGCCCTCCATATCATTGCTTTTTAATGAGTTTATGAGCTGGTCGCTTGAACCATCCGCTGACTTGTTATTAGTCAGGTATTTGATTATATCCTCCTTTAAGCCGTCTACATCTCCCTTGTTTATTTTATCCTTTATGGCAGGGTCTATATTGGTGTTCCGGTTTATTTCATTTACCAGCATGTTTTTAACCTGGTCAGAAGACATATTATTTACATCCATGCCGCCAAGGTTTTCAGAAATCTTCTTTTTTACTTCATCAAGTCCGTTGTCAGATGCATTGTTATTATCAACCCGCATATTTCAACCTCCAATCTTTATAAACCTTATTATTATAATATTCTTTTTATCTTTATTGGTTACAGCCTTTTGATCCGATGTCCCCTATCATCTCAGGACTACTACCCCACTTCATACTATGTACAAACCAAGGCTTTGGTGACGACAACAATTTATGATACAATAATAAATAATAAAACTAAAATATTATAAGGAGTTAAAAATGGCAAAGAAAATGTGTAAATCCAATACTCTTTTGTATCCTGTGCCGGTCGTAATGGTATCCTGCCGAAGCAGCGAGGGCGTAAACAACATCATAACGGTGGCATGGACAGGTATAGTTTGTTCAGAACCGGCAATGCTTCATGTCTCCATAAGGCCTGAAAGGTTCTCCCATGGTATTATAAAAAATACCGGAAATTTCGTAGTAAACATCCCTAACAAGGGCCTGACCCATGCTGTTGATTTCTGCGGAATAAAATCCGGCAGAAGCGTAAATAAGTTTGAGTACCTGGGCCTTACGGCACAAAAATCAAATTTAATTGATGTCCCTTTTATTGGGGAATGTCCTGTAAATTTGGAATGCAGGGTTAGGGATATCATAGCCTTGGGCTCCCACGATATGTTTATTGCCGAAATACTCTGCGTAAACATTGAGGAGGGGCTTATGGACAAATCAGAAAAACCTGATTTTAATAAAGCAGATTTGATATGCTATAATAGCGGCGAATATAGATTGCTGGCGGAATCATTGGGCAAATTCGGTTTCTCGGCAGAGAAAAAGTAAAGCACTAAATTTCGCTTTACTTTTTCTCTTTCTTGCATTGGAATTTACTTTTTATTGCATTATTTATCAGTTCTGCCTTTTCTAAAAGCAAGACAGGCATTATATTGTATTTTTCCGCCAAATAATGTTCCGAGGCTTCGGCATTGCATAATCGACAATAAATATACTCCAATGCGGCAGCCCATACATTTATATCATCTATTTCCGGTACCTCGGGAAAGGTTGATTTTATAAATTCATACCAGATATCTTCAACAATTTTCTTATAAGGCCTTTTGTATAAACCTCGCATCATATGCAAAGCTCTGCGCTTCACTTTTATCCATGACTCTTTCCATTGGGACTCCGGAAAATCCAAAGAATCTATAGTCACATTCCTTACTTCACCATCAAAGTTCACGGTATATGGCTCTTTGGCACCTATGGAATTTAAAAGAAATACTGATTCCATTTTTATATAATTCTCCACATCATCCCTAAGCATAAATTTCCTTATAACATGCTCAATCTCAATAAGTCTGTCGCTTTTTATTTTATTATACAGCAGTTTTCTTAAAAAATATTTATCAAAATCCATCCCGAAATAAATTATATCCGGAACATGTTTGTTGTTTGCAAGCTCTTTTCTGCATTCGGCACCCTGCATCTCAATAAACTTGTATATAAAATCGAGCCTGTTTTTGATTTCTTCCTTTGGCAGCTGATATATATAAGAAAAATACAGGTCCTCATTTTCAACATCCAGCTGACTTTTGGCCGCTTCTAAAAAATAATCGGATATCATATTCCCTTTATCAAGGTTTGAAAGCTTTTCCCAAAGATTGATACTCTCCTTATATCTTCTGCTGTTGAAAGCTGAAACTGCTGCAAAATGCAGATATACGGGATTGTTGAAGTCAAGTGTCAAAAGTTTTCTGAAAGTCTTGTATGCGCTATTGTGCTTGCCCAAACCTCCATAGGTATCACCTATTTTATACAATAAATCCTCATTATCGGTTTGTATTTTGTTAATTATGCTTACCTGCCTCTTAACCCAGCTGATCGTACCCTGTTTGTTATAGAATATAGCAAGATTACAATTTGCATGCACGTTGGACTCTTCATAGGAAAGTACCTCCCGGGCAAGCTCTATTGCTTTATCCAGAAATCCAAGATAGTAATATGCCAGTGAGAGATTATTCCTTGCAGGGATGGCATTAGGGAGCATCTTCACAACTATTTCAAATTTCCGGGTGGCTTTTTCATACTCTCTCTTTTCCAGGTGTTCGATCGCTTCTTCTTCAATCTTGTAAATTTTCTCAATTTCTTCGTCATCCAGATCATTATTGGCATCTTTTATCATTGTGAGCATCTCCAGCAATTCCTCCGCCTCCTCGGCGAACTCCCCGTCAGGGGCTTTTTCAAGATAGATGCTGAAGTACTCCAATGACTTCTTAATCTTTTGCAGCTGCATATAGTTGCATCCCAAACCAAAATAGCATTCCAGATAATCAGGGTCAATATTCTTGACTATATTAACCAAAACCTCGGTAGAACGGTCAATATCCCCCTGCTCCGACAGCAGTCCGGCATAGTTAAATTGAATAAAACTGTCATTGGGATTTAGACTGACGGCTTTTTCAACATATCTGAGGGCAGTCTTCAACTTGCCCTTTCGTATATATTTATATCCAAGGTTAAAATAAAATTCTGCTCCCCTATCAAATGCAACAACCTTATTGCTCATATTAATACCACCAACTTCATTGTAAAGTACCGGAAGCCTGTGCCCATCACCCATTGTCCATAGCCTATCGCCTATATTATATATAGTTTAACACAGTATAAATAAATATCAAAACAAAAGCCGTGATTGAATATGATGTCCATATTTAATCACGGCTTTTATCTTTACGTTTATATTATTCAATAAACTATATGTACTTTATACATGTTATAACCATATTGCCAAATTTATGTTTCGGACAATGCTTCATCTATCACAGTGACGAGTATTTACTTTATTATATTGTTCTTATATGCATAAATAGCGGCTTGTGTCCTGTCGCTTACATTTATTTTCCTGAATATATTCGAAACGTGGTTCTTTACTGTCTTTTCACTAATAAAAAGTTTGTCTGCTATATCCTTATTATTCATACCGTCTGCTATAAGTGTAATTACCTCGTACTCCCTCTGCGTCAGCTCATTCTCATTCTTTACCCTGGCCAACTTGGGCTTATTGAATTCTCTGATCAAATCAGCCGCCAGCTTCGGCTGTATATATGACTCGCCGTTATATGCATCCCTTATGGCCTTGAAAAAGCTGGCCGAGTCAGAATCCTTAAGAATATAGCCCGAGGCACCTATTTGCATCGTTTCTAAAAGGTATTCCCTGTCTTCGTGTATTGTAAGTATTACAACCCTTGTGTCTATTCCTTCTTCCTTAAGCTTCTTAAGTGCCTTTATACCATTCATTGTAGGCATGTTTATATCAAGAAGCAACACATCCGGTTTAAGTTCTTTCACCCTCTCTATCGTTTCAGCCCCGTTGGAAGCCTGTCCCACAACTTCAAAGTCTTCCTCCAACTCCAGAAGCTGTTTGAGGCCTTCCCTAACTATGGAGTGGTCATCTGCGATTATTATTCTTATTTTGTTCACATTATCCCTCCTCACTTATATCCAAAGCCAGGCTCGCAAATATCCTGGTACCCTTATTACGGGCTGTTTTTATATCAAACTTCCCATTCAATAGTTCGACTCTTTCTTTTATATTGAGCAAACCATATCTGGCGTCTTCCCATTTTGTTGACCGGATTTCGCTCTTGGAAAAGCCCTTCCCATCATCACTTATTAAAAGATTTATCTGATTATCGGTGAACTCAACCCTGATACTCGCGTTCTTTGCACCGGAGTGCTTTTTTATATTGGTCAGGGATTCCTGCACAATCCTGAAAACAGCAAGCCCAACAACTGACTTTAATGCCTTAGGATTCCCCAATACCGTAAAATCAACAGGTATCCTGTTTTCTTCAATGTAGTTGGAAACATATCTTTGAAGGGTAGGAATTAGTCCTAAATCATCCAGGGACATTGGTCTCAGGTCATATATGATTTTTCTCACATCCCTGAGGCTGGAACGAAGAAAACCCTTCAGACTGTTCAGCTCCTCCTTTGCTTTTCCTATATCTATATCTATAAGCTTTTCGCATAATTCGGTCTTGATAACGAGATTGGCAATAAGCTGCGCGGGACCATCATGTATCTCCCTTGCGACTCTCTTTCTTTCATCCTCCTGTGCTTCAATTATCTTTATGCCCAGATATTGCTTCTGCTTAATATCCTCTAACTGTACTGAAATATCCTTTAATTCGCCGTTCAGGTATTCCATTGCGACCCCTACTTTAGAGACAAGGGATTCGGCTCTCTTTGCAATGTCCCTTGCTATCTTGAGCCTTCTCTCCAATTCACTTCTATATTGAATAAGCAGCTGTTCCTCTGCTTTTTTTGTTATTAGCTCTACCTGAAGGTCTTTTGCCTTATCATAGGCTCTTTTTACATCCTCCTCATTATATTCCTTAATATTCTTGCTTACTATCATAAGCTGATACCTGCATTCCCTGTCAAGTTTCTCCAATCTGTCAACCTGTTTAATCAGTTCCGATGCAGCCGTCCTGGTTTTTTCAAGCTCTTCCTCCACAAGCCGGCATTCATTACGGGCATTCTCGGCTATGCTGAATATTTCACTTCGGCTTTTTTCAATGATCTCTACTGTGTTTTTAATTATCTCATTTAACCTGTCTATAATAAACACCCCTTGCCTGTATTCAGTCAATAAACACTGCCCGAAATATTTCGTTACAGAAAATACGGCCTTATCTCGGCATATTCGGAAAAATCATTGAATGGCCGCAAGCTGTATTTGCTCTTGTTCATTAAACAAAAATTTCAAATCAAGAATTATAAGCAGCCTGTCTCCTTTTTTCCCTATGCCTGTTAAATATTTCCTATCAACTCCCGCAATCATTTCAGGTGTTTCCTGTATATCGGCCTCATCCAGTGTCAGCACTTCCGATGCATCATCTGCAATAAAGGCTACCTGCTTGTCCCCAAGGTTTAAAACAAGAGTCCTGGTGTTTTCGGTTAAATCCTGCTCGGGTATATTGAATCTTTTTTTCAAATTTATCACCGGGATAACAATACCCCTGAGATTTATTATCCCTTCAATAAATTCGGGAGAATCAGGAATCCGAACTGATTTCAAATAAGGTCCAATTTCCTGGACCTGCATTATATTGATGCCATATTCCTCCTTATTGAGCCTAAAAACGACAAATTGCATTTCCGCCATATAAATTCCCCCCATAGATAATTATACCACTAAAATCAGCTTTGTGAATAACAACAAGCATTTCTTTGGTCGACATGCCTTGTTATCCTATTCTTGAATTTACTATATTAAGTATTTCATTCTGAATTTTTCGCCCTTCTTCAGAAAGCTTCCTGCATTTCCTGTAAGCTTCTGTCTTAACGGCTTCATCTTCAATTCCCGGAAGGTTAATATTTACATTAAGTATAGCACCTTCCAATCCTGATAGTGCAAATAAAGTCCCTACCCCCACATCAGATACGGCATTTTTATTGCCGTATTTCGCTATGGTTTCTTGGTTTTTAAGCAGTTCAAAGCAGCATTCCGCAGTCTTCAAGGGCACCCGCAGTGCGTATAGGCTTGCTTCCCTTATCTTTTCCATGCGTATCCTGTTTTGTTCCTCTGTGTCCTTTGGAAGTCTCATTGCTTCCATAAACTTATTAAAGGCCTTTTTATCCTCATCAACATATCCCGTCAGTTTTTCCTGAATAGCCTTTACGTTTTCGAACTCTTTCATGAACTGTTTTTTTATATTTTCATCCAAGCCCTCATAATTTTTCTTTCCGACTGAAAGGTTCACTACCATTGATGTAAGGGCTGCACCCAAAACCCCCGATAGTGCGGCAGCGCTTCCGCCGCCCGGAGCAGGTTCGCTGCTTCCCAATAATTCGCAATAATTTCTTAAAGTCATATCCATTAATAAACTCATAAAATCACCTTCCAATACCTTTATTTTTTATTATCATTCCGTTTTCTACAACTGTCTCTCCATTCTTAATAACAGTGCTTACATGGTTTATGCCAAAATGATATATAATGTATTCAAGATTTGGAGCATCGAAAATTACCATATCAGCTTTCTTGCCTGCTTCAAGGCTTCCGATTTCCATGACCTTGTCCACACCGTAAGCTGCGTTTAAAGTCATGCCTTTTATTATCTCCTCCGGAGTCATTTTCATTCCAAAGCATGCAAATGTCATTATGGACTGCAGATTCTCGGTAGGACATGTCCCCGGGTTATAATCGGTTGCGATAGCAACCCTGACACCTTTTTCCATCATTTTTCGGGCCTGAGCATATTTACCCAGCATAAGATAGAAAGAGGTCCCCGGAAGCAATATAGCCGTTGTGCCTGCTTCCGCCATTGCAGCAATACCTTCATCCGAAGCAGCAAGAAGGTGTTCCGCCGAAACAGCCCCCATTTCTCCCGCAAGTTCCGCCCCTTGTAGGGGAACTATCTCGTCCGCATGTATTTTAAGCTTAAATCCCTCTTCCTTGCCTTTTTGCATAATAATCCTGGATTCCTCCGGTGAAAAAACACCCTCCTCGCAAAATACGTCAATATATTCTGCAAGATTATTTTCCCTGATATAGGGCATAACCTTTTCGAACATAAAGCCCATATAGCCACGGGTATTCCCTTTGAATTCCTCAGGAACGGCATGGGCTCCCATATAAGTGGAAACAATATCCACGGGATGAGAGGCATTAAGTTCTGCAGCCGCTTCAAGGCACTTTATCTCAGTATCAAAATCAAGGCCATAGCCGCTTTTTGCCTCTACGGTGGTAGTGCCGTGGAGAAGCATCCGGTCAAGGCTCTTTTCTGCTTTCGATTTAAGTTCCTCCTTTGAAGCTGACCTTGTGCTTCTTACGGTACTCAGTATTCCTCCGCCCATTTTCAGGATTTCCAGATATGGAACTCCTTTAAGCTTCAGTGGAAGCTCCTTCTCCCTGGAGCCTCCATGAATAAGGTGGGTATGGGAATCAATAAGCCCGGGAGTTACTGTCTTGCCATATGCATTAATAATCCTTGTATTAGAGCCTTCCATATTCACGGGTGCATTTCCTTTTCCCAGTTCAATTATTCTTCCGTTCTTTACCGCTATATATCCACCCTCGATTATACCCGCACCTTTTCCTTCAGTGCAGCAAGCTATTGTTGAAGCGTTTATTATCAAATCCGCCTTCATAAATTTCACCTTCTTCGAATGTTATTCCAGTTCACCTAATACGCTTTCCACTGCCGTTATTAAAGCTTCAGATTTAACAATCTTATCTAATTTGTTCATATCGATATACATTACTCTGTCCTCATCCACCGGGTTAACTTCTTTTCTTATAACTTTATAAGCTTCCGAAGTACCCTGCCCAAGCTTTACGTTTCCTCTGAAGCTTATAGCCTGCGATGCTGCAAAAGCTTCAATTCCCAATACTTTCTGTGCATTGTCCAATATGGTCCTGGCTTTTCTGGCAGCCGTAGTTCCCATGCTCACATGATCTTCCTGATTTGCAGAAGAAGGAATGGAATCCACGCTCGCAGGGTGAGCCAAAACCTTATTCTCCGACACAATGGAAGCAGCAGTATACTGGGTAATCATAAAGCCCGAATTCAGTCCGCCCTTTCTGGTAAGAAAAGCCGGAAGGTCATTTAACTGAGGATTTACCAACCTCTCCAACCGTCTCTCCGAAACATTTGCAAGCTCCGATACTGCTATACCGAGAAAATCCATAGCAAGGGCTATAGGCTGCCCATGGAAATTGCCGCCGGATATTACCTGGTCACAATCCGCAAATATCAGCGGGTTATCTGTTGCCGCATTAAGCTCTATAGATATCTTCTCCCTGACATATTGAATCGCATCCCTGCTGGCACCATGTATTTGGGGTATGCACCTCAAGGTATATGCATCCTGTACCCTTATTTGCCCTTGCGTTGTTGTAAGTTCGCTTCCATCAACAATTCTCAGCATATTTCTTGCCGCTGCCGTCTGGCCCACCTGACCCCTCACCTCATGTACCTTTTTATCAAAAGCAGTCGTTATACCTTTAAGAGCCTCAAGGGTCATAGCAGATATTATATCGGCATTTTTCAAAAGATTTCCTGCATCATACACTGCAAGGGTTCCTATAGCAGTCATTACCGGAGTACCGTTTATCAGTGCCAGACCTTCCTTGGAAGTCAGTTCTATTGTTTTGATACCCGACTTATCCATAGCTTCTTTTCCGGTCATCCTTACTCCCTTATAATATGCCTCTCCCTCACCAAGCATAACAAGAACCATGGTAGCAAGAGGCGCAAGATCGCCGCTGGCCCCAAGAGAGCCTTTTTCGGGAATTACAGGATGCACTCCTTTGTTAAGCATCTCAATCAACGTATTTACAGTTTCCAGCCTTATTCCTGAAAAACCCTTTGCAAGCGCATTGACCCTTAAAAGCATAGCTGCTCTCACAACCTCTTCCGGCAGCGGATCCCCCAAGGAACATGAATGACTTACAATAAGGTTTTTCTGAAGAGCTTTGGTATCTTCCTTCGATATAAATACATCGCTGAACTTTCCAAAGCCCGTAGTTATTCCATATACTACCTCTCCCCTGTCCACTAAGCCGTCAACATAATCTCTGGACTTTCTTATCCTTTCCGCTGCCTGTTCCGATAGTTCGACAGTATAGTTGTTTCTGGCGACGTCAACAACGTGCTTTATGGTCAGATGCTCGCCATCAATTAGTAAATGCCCCATTTAATAATACACTCCCCATTTGTAAAATTTAGTATCTTTTTACTTCATCGGCCTGAATACAGACATACATAATATATTTTAGCAGAATTATATTGTCAAAGTAAACATAAGCTAAAGAATCCAGATTTTCAATTATGCTTTATCACCACTTGTTCAAGTGTACCACTTTTTCATTATATCTGTTGCCGGGCTCTTTTGTCTCGGCGGGATGCCCTATGGCAATTACATTCAAAGGCGTTATATGCTTAGGGATCCCAAAGGTTTTTCTTATATTCCCAACCAGGTCCTCATGGGGATACACCCCAAGCCATACCGCCCCAAGGCCTTTGTATTGCGCTTCCAAAAGTATATTTTCTGCAGCCGCAGAACAATCCTGTACCCAATACCCTGAGTGATCTTTTTTTTGATTCCCGCATATAACGATGGCAGCAGATGCTTCCTTCAACATTTTCGAATAAGGGTGAAACTTGGTTATTTCAATTAAAAGCTGTCTGTCATTTACAACAATAAATTCCCAAGGCTGGCTATTATGTGCGGAAGGTGCAGCCATAGCAGCCTTAAGCAGATCTTTCAGATCCTCTTCCGAAACCGGCTCATCGGTATATTTTCTGATACTCCTTCTCTCCAATATTACCTTCATATTACCACTCTCCTTCATTATCTTCGGGTCAAGCCCGGCATAATACATAGCGGATTCCGGTGTTTTCAGTGTTACTCGTCTACCTGTATCCCGAATTCATTTCAGCCCAAAAGCAGAAATTGGCGTATAAATCCTTTTCCCTCCTATTTCCTCGCTTTTTATCAGGGAAATTTCCTTGATTTCAATCCCGAAATTTTGAAAATCCATCTTGTCTTTCAGTTTTTCAAAAGGTATCTTGAGTACCAGATCCTGAGCTATTGTTATATGCGGGGTATAGGCCTTGATTTCCTTTTTTATGCCCAGCCTGTACATTTCCTCATCAATATCTGAATACAGTGCGCCCAGTTTATCCAGTTCCCCTGAAAATCCCAGCCAAAGAGCATGAATACTGCCCCTGCCCTCAAAATATCCGATTTTGTCTATATTAAGGTAAATTTTCCGGTGCTTTGAGGCGATAACCTTAAGGGATCTTCCTATATCTACAGTTTTGCTTTGCTGGACTTCACCGAGAAATTTAAACGTTAAATGAAAGTTCCCTGCATACTTGAACCTTCCTTTTTCTGAGTTTTCCCGAACTATATGCTGTATTTCCGCAATACTGTTCATTATATTCCTGTTAAAACCCGTCCCTATAAATACTCTCATAGTCAAGCCCCCGTTTTAATTTTCCAATCCCATGAGCTTTTTAAGCATAATTCCGTTTATCACGGCCTGAGCCCTGAAATGATTGTTAAAGCTTATAAAACAGCTCTCAGATTGTTTATCAAGCTCTGATATTTTGTCTTTCCACTGCGCAAGCTCCTCTTCCTTATAAAGATAATCATATCTTTCATAAGCTTCCGTGTGATCCCACCATTTTTTATTGTTCCTTCCATGAAGCCGTATATATGAGATTTTCGAGGTACTTATTGCTCTGCTATCCGGAAGCCCCTCCAGCGAAGGCTCATCCACGCAAACATAACCCAATTCGTTCGCACAAAGAAATCCTACGGTTTCATCGTTAACCCACCTGTTGTTTCTAAATTCCACCATTAAATTAAATGCATAAAACTTTTCCCTGAGTCCTTGCAAATAATCCATATTCTCCTTGTTGAAATAAAATGAATAAGGGAATTGTGCCACCAGACAGCCAAGCTTTTGGGCCTGCTTCAGAATATCTGCGGCAGCGATAAAACCCTCGTAATCCTTATCCTGTGCATCTCTTGTATGAGTCATGGATTGATGCAGCTTAACAGTAAAAACAAACTTATCTCCTACCTTCTTCTGCATATTGTAAAACATAAAGGCATTAGGTATTTTATAATAGGTGGAATTAATCTCCGTAAAATTAAAGGAACCCGAATAAATTCCCAGCATGTCCCCGGCCTTGGTATTGTCCGGATAAAAGGGTCCTATCCAATCCTTATAGCTGTACCCTGATGTTCCTATGTATATCATGCCCGCACCCCTATTAACAGTATATTATGACATAAAGAAAAAGTATGCAGATATTAATAATGAAAATGTTTCGCACCATATAGATTCAGTATAAATGTTCAGTGCGAAACATATTATGCATACTATTATTTTATAACGAATAGGGTATCTTTTCCACCTTAATTTTCTATACCCCGTAAATGAGCTTCATAAAAGACTTCAATGGAAGTTGTTTTTGCCCTTTTTCAAATCCGCCGCCCTTAGCACCTCATCATATATTTCGCCTTCAGTCTTGCCTGACGCATCTATTACTTTTGTGCCGGTCATTATATCCTGCATCCCCATAAGGTTAGAATCCAAGCCTGTCACAACAATTGCGTCAAACCTGTTTAAGGCACTCTGAGATTCCTTATTGCTTTCATCCAGTAATTCTACGGAACAATCCTTGCTTTCCAAATACCTTCTGACATTATTCAGAGTTTTCTCTATAGCCACCTTCTTCATACCAACACCTCCATAAGCTTCTTACCGAAGCAATCTAATATTTTTTAATCAATCCTATATGCAAATATATTGTCCGCTAAATATTTGCTTTTTATTCGAAACTGCCGGTGATATACAATCGGCTAAAAGTCCGATAATTTTGGGACTGTACATTATGGCAAAATTAGTCTAAAATGGTTAGTAAATATACATAAGGGATGATCCGATTGAAAAGGGCCCTGATAAAAAACAAAAAAAATTATGCTACTTTCATGTTTATTCCTGAAAGCCAGTCCTCTGTAAAATCCTATAGGATTCCGGCATGGCTTCCCAGGTTTGTTGCTATATTCGTTGTACTGTTTGTACTATTTACCGCAGCATGTTTTTCTTCCCTATCCTCCCTTAAGGTTAAATATGAAATCAGTATGAACGAAATTGGAGAGCTTACGACTATCAACGACTCCCAAAAGGTTGAAATAGAAAAGCTGCAAAAAAGCTCCGAAGAAGTAAAAGAACATTTGGAAGAGAACTTCCGGGCACTTGAAGAGGTTAAAAAAGCAGTTGGTATTGCCCCCTCCTCTTCCGATAAAAGCATTGAAATCAGACTCGCCTCACTGGGAGGCAATTCTGCCGTAAGTTTGCCTGAAGGCAGTACAAGCCACGACATGTCAGGCAAGATAGCAAGTATTGAATCTGATTTTGCATCCCTGGCCGATAAAATTGCAGCCCAAAAGCAGCTGATAAATGATTCCCTGGGTCCAATAAAAAGTCAGGTTGCATATCTGAAGGCCAAGCCATCAATTATGCCCGTTGTTGCTTCCATAACTGCCGGCTTCGGCTACAGGAAAAACCCCTTTACAAGCAGGGGCAGCGAATTCCATAACGGGATTGATTTGGCGGCCCCCTATGGGAAGACTGTTGTATCGACCGGAGACGGTATAGTAATATTTTCGGGTTGGAACGCGGGCTATGGCAAAATGGTAATAATATCCCACGGCTACGGAATTACAACCTCATACTCCCACAATTCAAAGCTGTTGGTAAATCAAGGAGATAAGGTCAAGAAGGGACAGGCCGTCTCAAAAGTGGGTAATACAGGCAGAAGCACAGGAACTCACCTGCACTATGAAGTAAAGCTAAATGGTAAGAATGTCAATCCGACAAAATACTTTGACTAAATCTGGTGGGGAGGTCATATAATGTTCGGTTTAGGCAAAAAATCAATAAACAGCGAAAAAGTAGACACAATTATAGGCAAGGGATCAGTCTTTGAGGGCATCGTAAATGCAGAAGGCACCGTAAGGTTGGATGGCATGGTACATGGAGGACTTAATATAAAAGGCAACCTGATTGTTGGAGAGGAAGGTGTCGTTAAAGGTAATGTAAAAACCGAAAACGCATTTGTGGCAGGAATGATAGAGGGTAATGTAATTGCAACCTCCCAGCTTCATATTACAACTACCGCAAAGCTCATAGGCGATGTAACGGTAAAAAGCATTATCATTGATGAAGGCGCCATATTTGTTGGCAATTGCAAGATAATAACCGATAACGCATAGCGGGCATGTATAAACCCAAGCCATGATATGGCTTGGGTTTATTTAATACACTTATACAGCATTGCTTACAACTGCGGCAATTCTGTCTAAAGGTATATCTGTCACTGAGCCGACTGTACGGACATTTCCATATCCACCATAGCCGCCCATGCCATAGCCGCCGTATCCACCCATACCATAACCGCCGGGTACACCGCAGCAGCTGCCTAATGCGCAGCTCGGAGCCGGCCCTATATGAGTTACAAGCCGGACAAAGCATTGGTTTACAGCAAGTATTACACCTGTAAAGCCTGAGCCTGAATCTCCTCCGCTTGTAGTAAATATTGTCACAGTCTCTCCTATATAGTTTAAAAGCAGGTCATAAATATTACCGTTAAAGCTAGCTACCCCATCGTAGCCAAATCCAGTTGCCATTGTTTCACCTCCTTTCGCTTCAATAAACTTCTTGCTTAAGTTTATTACACAGCATTACGTACGACTGCGGCAATTCTGTCTAAGGGTATATCTGTTACTGCGCCGACTGTACGGACATTTCCATATCCGCCATAGCCGCCCATTCCATATCCGCCGTATCCTCCCATTCCATAGCCGCCAGGCGCGCCGCAGCAGCTGCCTAATGCACAGCTCGGGGCTGGCCCTATGTGGGTAATGAGCCTGACAAAGCATCGGTTTACAGCAAGTACTACTCCTGTAAAGCCTGAGCCCGATAATCCTCCGCTTGTAGTAAATATTGTCACAGTCTCCCCTATGCTGCTCCGAAGAAGATCATAGTTACTTCCATCATAGACATTTCCTGCTGCTACTCCATCAACCATATTGACACCTCCTTTCTGATAAAAATGCGTCTTTGCCGCATTTTTTCACTAGGGAACATTGGTTCCCTTCGACAAAAGCATTTACAAGTCTCAATCGCGTGTTTTGTTAATGTAAACTAAGTGCATTGCGGTTAGAATAAATTTATACCCCTTTTTCAATATCATGATATGTACAGGCGTGGATTTGGTGACAAGTTTCCTGTTAAAAGCATGAAAGTGAGCAATAGTGCCCACTTTCATGCCCGAGGTGAGTTATGGCATCTGGGGAAGGTCCGCATAACCGGTATCCATTCCCACTTCCATACTATGTACATGCTTATATTTGGTTACAAAAAAATCCGGCCTGCCCCAATATAAACAGGTCAGGCCGAACTTTTATCCTGCTATCGCATTATACAACAACTTCTGGTGCTCCAAATCCGAAAGTTCTTCCAAATCCGCCAAAAGCGATTATAGCGAGTATTATGATAAAGAAGAAGTTTTTCTCTCTGCCCAAGGTTGTGCATGATGCCAGGAGCACAAACAACAGGAGCAGTATAAGGAAACCATTGCTCTTGCACATGTCCAAAAACGGGCCTATTGCAGGAGCGCCACATCCGGCTGCTGCGATACCATTTGCCATATTTTCACCTCCCTTCCCTGTTTAATTTAAACTTTTATATGGTAAACCCGCCGGGGCGAAAGCCTGGCAAGATACCGGGGACCAAGAAAATTATCAATATCAGAATCCAAATCCAACTGAATCCGCCGAATAGTCCTCCCAAGCCGCTGAACCCGCCAAAACCAAAGCGTGGTAATATAAGTATCAAAAGTATTATTATCCAAATCCATACATTATTGAATCCAAAAAACCCTCCAACCGGCTGCGGCGGCCTATCGCATCCTGTGGCTGTGGGATTGGCTGTTCCAAATCCGCCTGTCACAGTTCAAACCTCCTTTCACTAAAATCCGACCAATATCGAATTTCTTACACTTTCTAAGGTTGTTCACCTTTCCACTTATATACTATGTGTACATTCAGGTTTGGTTACATTTTTTTGATGCGAACATTTGTTCGCATAATATTCTAAGAAATACTTACAATACTCATGAATTAATCAGGTAACCTGACAGAACTCCCTTATACGGTGCTATAGCAAATTTTCCGGGCTGGTAAAAACATGTTAATATTAAATCACCATATACCAGGTAGATAGTTCTATATGGGGGTGCAATATATGAAGACAATCAGAAAACCTATTGAGGCAATAGTACTTTTCGGTCCGGAAGGCAATCCTGTACCCATAAAATTCAGATATCTTGATGATGCCGAAGAGTTAATAACAATAAAGGTTGACAGGATAATAAAAAAGGATATTGACAAGTTTGCCGGCAACAGAATGATAAAATTCACCTGTCAGACATGTATCGGCAATCAAGTCAAACCTTTCGAACTCAGATTTGAAATAGACACATCGAAGTGGTATTTGTATAAAATATAGTCACGAGTCGCGAGTCACTAGATTTGGGCAGGGCGCTGGAGCGTTAGGGAAGAGGCCCAAGACCTATGCCCGGGAACGGGTCCCAACAGGAATACCCAGGCTTACTAGTGGCTGGTGACTGGAAGCTAGTGACTTTCAACATTGGAGGTGCGTATGTCAAAGGATAGAATTATTATGCATATTGATGTAAACTCAGCCTTTCTTTCATGGCAGGCTGTTTATAACATACAGCGCGGCGAAAAAACCGATCTCAGGGAAATACCCTCTGCCGTGGGGGGTAATCAGGCGGATAGGCATGGTATTATATTGGCCAAAAGTATACCTGCAAAAAAGCATGGGGTCAAAACGGGCGAAGTCATATGGCAGGCAAGGCAGAAATGCCCTGAGCTGGTCATTGTACCTCCGAATTATTACTTATACATGAAATGCAGCAATACCCTATATGAGCTTATGAAGGGATATTCTCCCCTGCTTCAGCGATTCTCAATAGACGAGCTGTTTTTAGACTATACGGGGCTGGAGCCTCACTTCGGCGATCCGGTAGCAGCAGCCCACCTTATTAAAGATCATATCCGAGAGGAGCTGGGTTTTACGGTAAACATCGGCATTTCACATAATAAGCTTTTGGCGAAAATAGCCGGAGATTTAAAGAAACCGGATATGGTTCACACCCTTTGGCGGTCGGAAATACCTGCAAAAATGTGGCCGCTGCCCGTAGGGGACCTATTTATGGTAGGCCGCCGAACCCAAAAGAAATTATTGGATCTGAATATTACAACTATAGGTGAACTGGCCAATGCAGATATAAAGTTATTAAGGTCTAAACTAAAATCATACGGGAATTTGATTTGGTGCTATGCCAACGGCCTTGACGAATCCCCCGTGCATACGGGTTACTTCCTTCAAATGAAAGGGATCGGAAA
>JAKPKE010000040.1 GCA_029553855.1 Bacillota bacterium
ATGGGACAGCTATGAAGGGCTTTGGGACCACCTGCCGGAGTGACCAGCCAAAGCCGTTCACGCTTGCCGACACCATAAGACCTTTGGCATAACCCCAGGGTAAGGAGAAAACAGGGATAGATATGGCTCTCTTTCAAACCAGGTGGGATAAGTTGGGCGCTTTTTTTTATCTGCTGGAGCGAGGCTTATCAATTCCATCAATTCATCAATTCCCTTTCTTTGGCCCCCTGTAATGGAAGGTATAGGTCTATAAGGACAATAATACAGAGCAACTACATATATGCTATATAGATACCTATATAACTATTAATACCTGCTATATTAGTATATATTATACCTATCTAGTATGTATATCAATATGATAGCTATCATTCTTCCCTGTCCTGGACGGGGAGATTGAAAAGGGGCCGTAGAAAGGGAATTGATGAATTGATGGAATTGATTGAATGCAAATCCAAACTCGCCAATACCCATGATGATTGGAGTGAAAGATAGCAACTTGGGCGGGAATATACTCCTAACTGCAAAAGCCGGAATTTGTTGCAGCCACCTCACTCTGTCTTGACACCTCACTGTGAATGAAAGGCTTTAGTTTCATTTATAATGATGGATAGGAATGGTATCCGCTTAACTGTATCCCAATCTTCGCAGAGATGGCAGCACTTCAACCCACTCTAATTGACCATGAGTCATAATTTCCGCATTGTGGACAATTATCCACAGGCAAACAAGCGTCAGGTCTAACTCCTGCTCTGGCAAGGGCAATAGGCCATCAGCAGATAAGCGTGACTGATAGGATCGGAAACAATACACTGCAGCTTACGCAAATAATGCAACCAACCGGGCGATGTTTTAAGCGCTAGGTTGAAATCATTTCTGCAAGCGCAGTTACCCCATCCGACAATTCCGAATACGGCATCAATAGCTTCACCAAAGGACGGATACACTTAAATAGGCAAAACATCTGCTCTTTGCATCTTTCTCGCATCTGAAATGTATTATTCCAACAATAACACTTGACACCATTGGCAGCATATCGGAAACTGGTTTACAGGTAAATAAGCTTATGCTGGTATAACCTTGAAATCGTTTGGATCTGTTAAGTCCCAAATGTTGGTGTAAATTCCAACTCATTGTTTCTCTGGTTGTTTGAGGGCATCTGACATCCCTCGTTACTCACAATCTATGTAAGGCCAAGCGACCAATTGCATTGTTTTCTTCTTGTTGATCTGAGT
>JAKPKE010000057.1 GCA_029553855.1 Bacillota bacterium
TCAGATATAGGGACTTACTATTGATTTATTAATAGACTGTTAAATTATCTTTATTACTTGACAGTTATCTAATAAAAGAGTATAATGTCTCCAAAGGGTTTAATTGACACCATAAAAAAGGAGAGGGGAAAATGGGGAAAAGGAACGAGGTTAAATACTTTACCAGGGAAGAGCGAGAGCGGTTTATGCAAGTGGTTGAGCATGCGGGGAATACCAGAGACCTGGTAATGTTTAGATTATTCTTTTTTACGGGCATGCGATTGAGTGAGTTAAACAGCCTTACGGTTGGGAAATTAAAAGCAGGTTTGAGTTACGGGAAAATAGAAATAACCGGCAAAGGGAACAAGACCAGAACAATACCGATTCTCCCCGAGATAAAAAAAGAGTTAGAGAGGTTTTTATCCTGGAAGCAAGATAACAGCGAGGGCCAGCACATAAACTCCCCAATATTCTGTAATTACAATGGGAAAAAGATAAGCAACAGGGGGATACAGGACAGGGTAAAGCATTATTGTCTTAAAGCGGGGATAAGGGAACTCTCCCCGCACGCATTTAGGCATACGGTTGGTTTTACAATGGGAAACTCGGGAGAGCCTATACAGGTTATACAAAAACTTTTAGGGCATAGCAATTTAAACACTACCAGGATATATGTAGAGCCGGACCTTGACCAGATAACAGCAAGTATGAGTAGGACATTGGGTTAAGAGGAGAGCACGAAGAAAAAGGAGAGGGGAAATGGGGAAACAGGATTTGTGGATGAAAATTTTTTACAATGAGTGGTTAAAAGAGTTTTCACAAACAGATAAAATTTTATGTGTTCTGCTCCCAGTTATTGGCTTAACAGTTGGGATTCACGGATTACTAATAGGAGACACACAGCGAGCAAAAAAGATGATTTTATTGTCATTCGTTTTCATTATTATTCATAATATTATTTGGTTCCTTTTAAGACCACCAAGAATGTAAAAGAATCAATGTTTTAAATGCTTCATAAAATAGCCATAAAGCGAAGCAAGGCGGGTTTAGACCTTGCGAGACAAGGGTTTTCAAAGGTTTTATAAATGCAAAAATGCGAAACGGAGGCAAAAATGACCGAAAAACAGGACTTTGGAGAGGTTTTAACCTTGGGCGAGGTTGCAAGGTTTTTGCAATTGAGCAAGGCAACGGTTTATTTATATGCACAGCGGGGGAAGTTGCCAGGAGTTAAAATGGGCAACAAGTGGAGATTCAGCAAAAAGAAAATTGAGGATATGCTTTACACAGGGGAGGGCTTGCAGAAAAAGCGGCCGGTTGTATATAAAGACCGGGAGGAGTGATAGAAGATGAGCGAAAATGAGAGACAGGAAACGGTTTTATCTCCTGGACAGGATAAGGCATTATTGAGTTTATTACAGGCGGACAGCATACGAGAGGCCAGCAGGCAGGCGAAAATATCAGAGGCACAGATTTACAGATACTTAAAGGAGAAGCCTTTTATTGAAGCATACCGGCAGGCCAGAAGAAAGAGCCTTGAGGTTGCTATACGGAAACTTGAAACTTTGGCAAGCCAGGCGATTGAGACCTTAAGAGAGGTTATGCAGAGCCAGGATAGCACGCCGAGCCAGAGGATTTATGCAAGTAAAACAATACTTGATTTAGCCTTTAAGATACGAGAAAACGACATAATAGAGCGGATTGAGCAGTTAGAGGAGCGGATAAAATGAGCATAAAGGCCCGATTGCAACGGTTAGAACATAAAGCAGGGATTGCAAAAGGCCAGGAGTTGCCAAAGATTATAGTTGAATATTGCACCAGAAGGGGAGACCCAGAGGGAGCGGACCGGGACAAAGGGAAAATAATAGCAAGCCATAAGAACAGCGATATATACCAGGAAGGCGAAAAATACTCAATACACACCGACACGGACAAAATAGTTTCATATTACAAGGTGATTACCAAAGCCGAAGCAGAAAAGTTAATGCAAGAGTGGCAAGAGTTAGACGGAACAAGAGAGGACCTTGAGCGGAAAGCCTGAAAGCACAGCAGAATTTAAGGGGGGCGAGACCCCTCCCCACTGGTTGACCGATATATATACCGGTTGCCTTTGAGAACACAAAGGAATTTTTGACTTACAGGGAGAACAATGAACACACTTTATTATGGCGATAACCTGGACATTTTAAAAGAGCATATTAAAGACGAAAGCATTGACCTGATATACTTGGACCCTCCATTTCAGAGCGGAGCGAACTATAACATAATTTTCAGGCCCGAGGAAGCCGGTATTAAGGGAGAAACGGCACAGGTTACAACCTTTACGGATACCTGGAAATGGGGATTGGAAGCAGAGAGGGAATATACAGGATTGATAACAGGCACACTTACAAAAGAGCCTCCAAGCCAGAAACTAATTGACCT
>JAKPKE010000123.1 GCA_029553855.1 Bacillota bacterium
CTGCTGATATATGTCAGTTTGAGACGATAATTAAAATACTATATAAACTTAAAGACACAAGATTTTTTTACAAAGATACCCAGCTACCAGATACGACAGTTTCCTCAGATAATCTTGATATCAATAACAATCAGGTTGGAGGGGAAGATATTTCCTATGATATTGGCATTGCCGCTATTCTTGATCGTATCAATCCTATCCTAAGGCTGCAAATACAGGAAAAGCATGCTGAGAATAACTTACTTTCTTGGTTAATATATGGCAGCCTTACCCCTGATATACGTAACCCATTGAGCTTTGCTGTTAGTCGCACCCTCGAAACAGGGATTAACGCGGGTGGACCTGCCGTACGTTTAGCCTCATTGCCCCCACATGAACTTGCGTCACTCTTATTGCGCACGCAGAAGCGCCTTGAAGGCGGCTATTTAGGATGGTCACAGCTCACGGAAGCCGGTGCGGAAGACCTGAACGCTCTCTTGCGATCTGCAGCTGACAGCCAGACGCAACTACACCTACTCCAACGCCTACTGGATAACCTTGAGATCAATGCAAATAGCTAAAGTTAGTTTTAAGCCATAAGGTAGACTGATTTGAAGGTAATGAGGGAGGGGAAACATATTACCTGCTCGGAATTTTTCAACGACGAGTAATCCAAGCTGGCATTGATAAAAAATTAGGTAGAAGCTATAGCGCCTGAATGGAGTTGCGCATAGCAATATATAAATAGACTGCAATTGCACGGTTTAATAAATTGCATCGAAGATTGAATTGCGCATAGGTATTGTATTCAGGGATCACCTTTAGGTGCGCTAGGGGTAAGTTATCTTACACGATAATGACAAGAAAAAATCTACAGCAATCTCGTTGGTTAATCTTGGGCAATTGATCAAGGCAAAAGGGGAATAAGCTATAATAATTGCACTTACACACGAGGTGAATCGATGAATTATGCTGTCATTATGGCTGGGGGCGCCGGCACGCGGCTTTGGCCGATTTCACGCGAACGCTTACCCAAAACAGCTTTAGCCCTCTATAACAATCAAAGCATGTTTCAAATTGCAGTCGAGCGCTTAGCGCCGTTATTTTCACCACAGCAAATCATCGTTGTCGCTGGGGCAAGCCATGCTGCGTTTTTAGCAGAGCAAGTTCCAGAAATCCCCACCGAGAATTACGTCCTCGAACCCGAAGGTAGAGGTACAGCTTCAGCC
>JAKPKE010000125.1 GCA_029553855.1 Bacillota bacterium
AAAAGAATCTCTTGGTTATTTTTCATTTACACTGTTTAGTTTTCAAGGATCAAGGAAACGGCTTTGTGAAACAAAACGTTTCCAGCGTTACAAGGAGTGTAGCACAACTTGTTGTGCGGGCTCCGCAGTAACGGGCCTGTAAGGCCATTGTCTGCGGCCCCAAATCAGCCGCCGACTTTTATATACTACCACACCGCAAATCCATTGTCAACATAGATTTTTCTGGCTTTTCATGGTAATTTTATAAGACTAAGTTGACAATGTAAATGCAACCATAGTGGTTAACTATAAATACAATACATATCTTAACATTAACCAAAAGTGACAGAAGCTGCCATAGAGCACAAATATGTGAAATATCTCATGAAATCCGAATACCTTTGATTTTAGTCTCGGCCATTTGGTCCCGTAAATAATTGCACCTATAGTATACAACAAGCCCCCTGCAATCAGCCAAAGCATAGCGGCTGCCGGCAGGGCATTTATAAGCGGCACGAATGCAACTATTATCAGCCATCCCATCAAAACATAAAAAAGAGTATATAGCCATCTGGGCGCATCAAGCCACAATATCTTCAAAATAATGCCCGTCATTGCAATCCCCCAGATGCTGATAAGAAGACTCCAGCCCCAGCCGCCTCTCAGCGGAATAAGACATACCGGGGTATATGTCCCCGCAATAAGCACATAAATCATCATATGATCTATCTTTCTTAATATTTTTGTGCTTTTTTCGCATACTATTAGCAGATGATATACGGAGCTTGCCGTGTAAAGGAGTATAAGACTTGCTCCGAATATGGAAAACGATACAATATGCCATACTGTCCCATTTGTTGCAGCATATCGTACCAAAAAATATAATCCTATTGCTGATAGTATTGCCCCTGCAAGATGTGAAAACCCACTGACAGGGTCTTTTACTTTACTATTCATTGTCACATCTCCTCATGTTAATCATTTATAGCCTTGCATGTAGTATTCATTACTATATGTCATCGTATTTATATTATATATCGTTGCCGTAATATATTCAATATGTTTTTCATGCAATATTTCAAAGGCATTAATTTCTCGCCCGTTCCGCTATAACAATGTATTTATTATATGTATCGTACGAGTATGCTATACTATATATTAAAGGGCTTGATGAAGCAAAACTTATGGTAAGGAGATGTTAATTATGGATTTTTGTGAGGATTCTTTTTTCAAAATAGTGGAAGAAGCCACTCAAGGCGGCGATATAAACATTTCAGACATCCCCGATATTGAGCTTTATATAGATCAAGTAACCACATTTATTGATAACAAGCTGGGATATAATAAAAGAACTTTAAAGGACAATGTCTTAACAAAAACAATGATAAACAATTACACAAAATCTAAGATACTTCCTCCGCCAAAAAATAAAAAATACAGCAGGCAGCATATGATACTCCTTATTTTTATATATTATCTGAAGCAGGTTCTGTCAATTAATGATATAAATACCCTATTTACACCGTTATTCAAAAAAATAAATCCCCCCGGTGGCGGTATGGACTACCTTGGCAGCTTGTATAATAGTTTTTTACAGATCAAAGAAAGCAGCACAGATGATTTGAATGAAATTCTCTCCCAGAAATTCAAGACGATTAATGAAAAAGCTGCAGAGCTCCCCGATGACTCGGAAGAAGTTTCAAGAATTCTTCTTACTGTTCTTACTCTGGTGTCAGCTGCAAGTATACAAAAAAGGGTTGCGGAAAAGATAATCGATGATTATTTGAAGAGAAAATAAGGCACTTCATAAAATGCCTTATTTTTTCACTTCTTCACATGTTCATGGTTTCTGACATGATCCATGCAGTATTCATAATCGCCCTCACATTCAGGACAGTACCTAAAGTCCATATTAGGGTCGTCCTTTTCAGTCTTGCCGCAGACCGTACATCTGTGAAATGTAAAATCCCTCGGTATTTCAGATCGGAATCTTCTTCTATTTGTGTACACCTGCCTGTTGTTCTTTGTATAATTGAAGATATCCCTCCCAAAGAATAAGAAATAGTTTATTATAGAAACTATTGCAGTCAATCTCATGGACATATTCCCAATCACGACTGTATAGGCTATAAAAGCCCAATTCAGCATGGCTAAATACTTAACCTTCACCGGTATCACAAAAAATATAAACAGTTCATAATCAGGAAATATTCTCGCAAATGCCAGGAACAATGATAAATTAAGGTATAGGGAAGTTGCTCCATATCCTGTAATGAATGCTGCAATAGTCGTTCCTATCATACCTGTAAAATAGAAGATATTAAATTTGAAGCTTCCCCATTCATGCTCAAGTGCACTTCCAACCATATAGTAAAAATAAAGCACAAATAAAATCCATAAAATAGTTGTGTCAGGGGGAATAAATATATAAGTGACAAGCCTCCATATCTCCCCTCTGAACACCAATTCTGGTATCAGAATAAGTTTACCTATTAAAAGCCCTTCTCTGTCAAAATAGGATAGAGCAAATACAATGCCCGTAATTCCGACAATATATGTCATCAAATTTTTGATGGCGAATCTGCCCAGCCTTCTCTCAAGTATATCAAGCCAATTCAATAGTGTTTCCCTCCCGATTTCGTTAGTATAGTCAGTTATAAAGCCTGATTATCAAATAATCGTCGTGCCGCTCAAAGCCAAGAGCTTTGTATGCATTTATTGCAGGGGTATTTAGTTTATTCACTATAAGCGTAGGAAGTTTTCCCCTGTTTATTATCCTCTCGCATAGTTCGGAAACTACTGCCTTGGCATAGCCCTTTCCTCTTTCTTCTTCAAGTGTGTAAACGGCCCCTATTTGGTTTGTATTTCTGGTAAAGGTTTGTATACAGGCCTGTGCCAATAGCATATTATCCTTAGATAGTATAATAAAATCTTCCTCTGCGTTTCTCTGGGATAAAAGAAGCCTCGTACCCTCAATTGTACGCTCTGCCCCAAAACCCCTCAAATACGCTTTTCTCACAAAGCTTAGAATGGTATTATCGCTATTCCCGCAAACATTAATAAACTCATATCCTTCCAACTTAAAGGGCTTAAAATTGCTGTTTACGGAATAATCGCACTCTTCAAACTCCTTCATGGATTTGTAACGTCTGATGATTTCAAATACCGGTCTTACTATTCTGTCCATCCCCAATATCATACTAAAGCTTCTCATTATCATCAATTCAGAGAAATAAGGCACAGCCCCCGAGGATTCAAAGTGAAGAACACAACTTCCCATATTATAGAACACTATTAAGCCCTTCAAAGCATTTTCCTCAAAATACCCGTAATAGTCACCGCAGCGAAATATGCTGCCTCTATTCATAATGCCAAACTGGAGTATATTCCCGACGAGAAAAGCTGCCTCCTCTTCGTTTCTGTCCAGGTAATCAAATATAACGGACCTGTCCCATTCGCCTAATGCTCTGAGCAAAATTTATCGCCCCCGCCAATCATTTGCCATACTGCAGTCTATAAAGGACTGCATCGGATATGCCTGACTTATAGTTTCCTAATATTCCAACTCCAGATATCTCCTATACTTGCCGTCATCGGTATCTTTTTCCCCTGAGCAATAAAATGTTACACACCCATTGCCGTCATAAGCGGGTTCCCTATTCCCCAGCATTGTTTTCAACCGGTTTACTGTTCCCAGGTTGCCATCAATTACATCAACCCCTTGAGGCAGCACCATCTTAAAATGCCTTTTATAAAAAACAAAATGTGTGCAGCCTAAAACAACCGAAGAGTATCTGCTCAGATCATACCGGGAAAACTCATTCATTAGATATTGGGTTATAATATTTTCATCAAATATGAATTTTTCCGCATACTCTACCAATCCCGGAAGTGCATGCAAGTCGACTGTCTGCTCCGAATCCAGCCTTTCGACCAGGTCGTGAAGTTTCTTCTCTTTCACTGTAATTGGTGTCGCCAGCACAAGCACCCTTCTGTCATCTGCCTTTTCTACCGCAGGTTTCACCGCCGGCTCCATACCGATAATAGGGAAACCATACCTCTCCCTCAGATCGTTTATGGCAATACTTGTGGCAGTATTACATGCTATTACCAAAGCCTCTACTCCTTGACCTGCAAAAAATTCTGCCGCATTATAAATATATCCTTTAACCTCATCCTTTGGCTTTGTACCATAAGGAACATGCCTAGTATCGGCATAATACAAATAATTTTCGTGGGGCAGCTGCCTTATCGCTTCTTTTAATACCGTCAGACCTCCTATACCGGAATCGAAAACACCAATACTCATACTCATCTCTCCGAATTCTATAAAAATTAGCTATATTTTATAATATGATATCCCGGAATATAAATTCCCTAAAACTGCATGAATTTCACGATCTTTTGAATTATTTCCTGACCTTGGGCGACATATTCATAATACCACCTCCGCTAATGACATTGAACTTGAATTAATTATATATAACCCCATATGGAAATATCAAGACGGAAATAGCTTTCGGCCATTTCTTACCCTATTTACAGTAACCATTTTTCTGCTGAAGCATAAGATGAAATTAGCGTGGATTAAAGGGGGCCTATGTATGGTAGAATATCTCTCCAAATTCAATCTGATTTTGTTGGGAATTATGGCAAGTATGGCTGCCGGCCTGGCTACAGGGGTAGGTGCCATTCCTATTTTTTTTACAAAAAAAATATCAAAGAAGCTGCTTGATTTGCTGTTGGGTGCTGCTGCCGGAATAATGCTCGCTGCAACTTCCTTTAGTTTGATTATTCCGGCTATCGAAAAAGGCGGCGGCGGAATAAGGGGTGCAACTATTACACTGATAGGCATATTATGCGGCGGAATATTCCTCGATGTCATTGACAAGTTTTTCCCCGATACCAACCTGTTGAAAAATGCAGTAAACGGCAATGGACAAAATGGACATAACGGAAGTGAGATTTTACCTGCATTAATCAATCCCCGTCTCCGAAAAGTCTGGTTGTTTGTATTTGCAATTACTGTCCATAATTTCCCCGAAGGCCTTGCAGTGGGTGTCGGTTTTGGCGACGGTGATATAATAAACGGTTTGAGTATTGCCATAGGGATAGGTCTCCAGAACCTGCCTGAAGGGCTGGCTGTAGCACTTCCCCTCCTCAGAGAACACTATACAAAAAGAAAGGCTTTTCTTATAGCTTTATGCAGCGGTTTGGTAGAACCTATCGGAGGGCTTCTGGGTATTGCGCTTGTTCAAATATCCCGGCCGCTGCTGCCTTTTGCTTTGGCTTTTGCTGCAGGAGCTATGCTTTTTGTCATAAGCCACGAGATTATACCGGAAACCCAGAATCAGCAGGGTCATTCCAAGCTTGCTACTCATGCACTTCTAATAGGGTTTGTAGTAATGATGTTTTTGGATAATACCTTAGGTTAAGAAGAAAGATGTATCTGCTGCAGCCTGCAGGTCTATTGCTGAATGTCCATTTGCCTTGCCTTTGCATTCTTTTTACCAAAATTCACTTCAGCTATCAGGACACTGAGCAAAAGTATAGCGGCACCCGCATATCCTCTTGCAGGAAGGAGTTCTTCCAAAAATATGAATCCACATATGGCTGAAAACACCGGCTCCAAAGAAAAAATCAGTCCTGCATGGGTTGCACTGGTGTGTTTCTGTGCTGCTGCCTGAACTACATAGCCAAAGGCAGTACACAGTATGCTCAGCGCCAATGTAGAGCCCCAGGATACTGCTGTGGCGGGAAGCCTCACGGTCTCCGTAAACAATGAAAACACTATGCTGAATACGCCCGCAAAACCAAGCTGAAGTATGCCCAAAGCAATTGAATCCACTTTTTTTGTAAAAACCTCCATCGCTACAACATGTATGGCAGAAAATGCTGCGCATAATATGCAGAGAAGGTCCCCGCCGCTTATGCTTAAACGGCTGTCCAACGACAGCAGCGCTATGCCGATCGGAGCTATACACACACCAATAATAACTTTTTTCTCAATCTTTTGCTTTAAAAACACATAGGACAGAAGCGGTATGATAATTACTGCAAGGCTTATCAGGAATCCCGCATTTGAAGCAGTGGTATATTTCAAACCGAAGGACATGGAAATAAACATCCCAATCAATATTGCCGCCAAAATTAAAGAATATTTTATTGTCCTGATATCTGACTTCAGTATATTTTTATAAAATATGGGAGCAGATACAATAAAAGCTATTATGAATCGCAGGGCCGTAAGATTGAAAGGTTGGAGTTCATCAAGTGCAAGCTTTGTAAGAAAATATGATGACCCCCAGAATACTGTTACCGCAAGAAGCATCAAATCCGCTCTGGTCTGTCTGGTCAATGCAAAATTCCCCCTTTTTATCCGTAAATGGATTTGTGTCTTTTCTCTTTAGGCTGATTTATCGATCAGTTTTGAGTATAAACTGTGGTTTTCTTCATCAAAACAGACAAAAATGACCTTTTCTATACTTTCATTTTCTCTCAGGTAATTCATTACTGTTCGTACTGCTATACCAGCCGCCCTGTCTTTGGGAAACCTGTATACTCCTGTACTGATATTGGGAAAGGCAATTGTTTTTATGTGGTTTTCTTCTGCTATCTTCAAGCTGTTAATATAGCAGTTCTCTAACAGCATATCCTCCCCATTATTGCCGCCATTCCATATCGGACCGACGGTATGGATAACAAACCTTGCCTTCAGCAACCCTCCGCTTGTAATAACAGCTTCCCCTGCATTGCAGCCGCCCTGCCTGTTCCGTATAGCTATACATTCTTCTAATATTCGTTTCCCGCCTGCTTTATGGATTGCACCGTCTACTCCCCCGCCCCCAAGCAGGCTGCTGTTTGCCGCATTAACAATTGCACCTGTATCAAGTTTTGTTATATCTCCTTTAATAAGTTCAATTCTGTTGCTATTCAATTCATTATACATTAAAAACCCTCCATAAACATCTCTTTTATGCCCATACCGGCAGCTCCCAGTCTATTTGTATTCCAGCGTCAGTCCTGCTCCCACTTCTCCAATCTCGACTGCTTCCGACAATTCTATCTTGGAATGCAGGTCTGTGCAATGACATGCATGCAGTTTTTTAATATTTGACTGTTTTAAATATTCCTTTGTCAGCTCCATTTTCTCTTTATCAGGGTTTAATAAATGAAGTCCCCCTATTATATCCGCCACTCTATTCTCATTGCATATCTTTTTAGCATGTTCAACAATATTGCATATTCCGGAGTGGGAGCATCCGGTTATAATAACCAGGCCGGCACCCGACTTATAGGCCAGTGCTGTGTCGTCCCTTAAGAAATCATCTTCTTTTGCACCGTTATTCATAAATTTTCCAATAGGTTCTTTATTCTCAAAGCTGTTTGTTCTTTCTATCTCACCAAGAAACACAAGGTTTTCCGTAATCCAAAAAGGCTTATCTGTCAATTTCATTTCAAAATAATCCCTAAGAACATCTTCAGTTAATATGGAGCCAATCATTTCAGTGCCATGGTACTTGCTTTTAAAAGTTTGTGTATGGGCTAAAAGCACAGGCTTTTTGCTTTTGAAATTTTCAGCCGGTGCTTCCGAACATAATCTTACCATAGGCACAAGACCCCAGGTGTGGTCGTTATGGCCATGGGATATTGCTATAAAATCCGTATCATACAGATTTATATTCAGCTTATGGGCATTTTTGATGAATATATCGGAGTACCCCACGTCAAATAGTATTCTCTTCCCGCAGTCCTCAATAAAAAAGGACGCCCCCGGTTCACCGTATAAATACCGGTCTATGATCGTATTGTTGTCCACAAGAACTGTAATTTTCATGCTTTGCCTCCAGTCACTTTATCTACTTTATTCTTCTTTCCTTTTTTTCAAGTTCGTTTTCCGTAGAATTATATTCATCCGGGGATACCCACAATTCATATACCCCATTTCCTTTTTCATATGTAAATATAACCTTTTCGGCAATAATTTTATTCTCCGCCAGGATGGAAAGTGCTTTTCTTACAACTGCAATATGTTCGGCATCATTGGATAAACGTATGTTTACCTGCATAAATTCATCACAGGCCTCCATGGACTTTTCACCCGTACCCGTTGCACTTATTAAATAGCCCTCTATATCGCTGCCCTTAAATAAACTTTGTATTCGTAAATTATATAGTATCCTATTTTTATTTTCAAGGTAATCCTCATTAACCGCTTTTTCGCCAAAACCCTTCGCAATGCAGAAAGAAGTAGAATCATTCATACAGGCTGCACTTGCATAGTACTTGCTGTATATAATATCAACCTTGGCAAATCCCACTTTAAATGATAAATCAGGATACTTTTCTTCAAGATAGTTTATAAATTCGCTTCTTATACCGATAAGAAATATTGCCGATACCAGAATAGGTATCGATATCACTCCAATAATTATTTTTAAGACTTTTCTTGTTTTTGCTTCCATAGCACTCCCCCGGCTAATTCAAAATGCTGTTCCTTTAATTCTATCTGAATTTCACTTCTTCTTTCTTTATATCCTGCAAGAAATATTCCCCGCTGACATTATAGATAAAATGCGTAGGGTTATCTATTATTTTCATAATTTCTTTTGCTTGACCTTCAAATTCTATGGGATAGCTCTTTTCCAGGCCATCTATCTGATACTGCAATTCTCGAAATTCTTTGGATTCTTTTATCACATCGATTAATTTCATGTACTTCAGGTATACGTCTTTATTATAATTTTGCTTCAAAAACCCTCTGAATTTATCAGAATGAAGTTCCTCCCTGATTTTATCCTGTAATTCGTCTTCCTTATATTTTAATAAAGCCGTACTTATAGTTATGTAATCTTCTATATACTCAAAGGGCCTGTCTATGTCAATGTAATGCTCAAATACGAAATATCTGTCACCCGTCTGACTGCCCTTTTCCTCTATCCTTCCGCCGTCTATAACCTTAATCTTTTTACCTGCGGCCATTTCATTCTGAAGTCCGCCGTCATATGATATTTCATAATAGGTGCCTTCCGCCAGGTATACTCCCTTGTTATCAATCCACGAGAAAATTACACAATCCTTTATAGGTATCAGCTTATCATTCTTTAAATCGTATACACTGTCGATAATATATATATATTTGTCGTTCTGGCTCCATTGAACCTTATATCCATCATAACTCCATATTGAATATGGGTTTGCAGTAATGTCTCTATAGTTTTCATATATGACCTTTTCATTACTATCAGATACCAGAATAAGCTTGTTATCTTCTGTGCGATAGATTTCCTTTCCTCCATCCCGGGATTGATTTATTTTATATCCATTTATTTTTCTGTCTGTATCAATACTATCCAGTGTTTGGGTGGTATTTGCCGGTCCGGTGCATGAGGCTAATAATACAATTGTCAGTATTGATAATATTAAATTTAACAGAAATCTTTTTATTTTATTCATATCTCCATATCCTATCTTAAGGCCGATTTTATTCTTGTACAATTAATATACCTCTTCTGCGGCTCTGATAATTCTATTAATAAATCTTCCTATGCATATTTCATTTTTATGCTATTACTTGGCTTTATATCTGTCTTTCTGATCAAAAAATGTTATATCTGCATATCCGGCATATATTTTGCCCGAGTGCTTAGTCCCCTCGGGTATGTAATATAAATCACCCTTGCAAAATGTGTTTTTAACTCCCCCTATTGTCAAATCTATTCTGCCCCCAAGTACTATTCCTATTTGCCCTGCATGAGAATGTTCCGGTAAGTCAACGTCATTTGAAAACTCCATAAATATGATCTGATGGTTTTCACCTTGTGATAAAAAGGCTGTAATACCTTCCAATGGAATATCCGCTTTCGGAAGCTTCAGAATCGGATCGGGAAAGCATGACATAATAATACCTCCTTAAATTTAAATCACTATTTTATGTCCAATTCACTGCAGTCTTTATTCATGATCATCTTTGTTATTACTTTTCCGACCATAGTTTTTTCAATCCGGCTTGACAGCATATCCAACGCCGCCTCTAAATCTGCATGTCTTGAGGGGTCCACCGACTCAATAACAGCTATCGCGGATTTTGTATTTTCAGTAAGCATTGTTCTCTGCCCGTCCCTCCAATTCCAGCAGCGGCATACCGCTCCTTCATCATCCAAATAGCAGACTTCTCCGGGGAGGGTATAATCCGTTTCTTCATCCCCCAGAGCAAGGAAGGGGTCACCGCCATTTGTAACTGTCAATCTCAGGTTCCCATTGAATGTATCTATATCTTCCATACCGCATGGAAGGGCAAATTGCAGTGAAATGCTGTTGTAAATGTCAACCAATGGGTTAATCGTCCCTACTTCTTTCCCTTTTTCAATACGCTTAAGCAAGGCTTCAATCGAGGATCTTGCCCCTTTTTTCGTTTTAAACTTTGAGAAGGCATCCCTCCACACAGATATCACGCGGTTTTGGCTTAAAACAGGTTCCGTCATGTATTTCTTTGCTTCATCCTTTGCCTTTTCAAAAAATTCGGTAATTTGACCCCGGAATTCCTTACATCCGTTCTCAGTGTTGTCAATGTCTCTAATCAAAAGTATACCGATCTCACATTCGGGGAAAATGTCCCAAAAAGATTGTTCAATTATAAATTTACTCATATTCTCCTCCGTAATTTTCATTAAATGATAATCCTCACTGCTTATTATACTACTAAAACTCAGTGTTAGAATTATATTTCCTTTTCTGTCAGATTCAAGCTCAAAATCTCAAATAGTCGATCATGGCCTTCCTTCTCCGATAATACAGGTGATACTTCTCTCTCCCAATCATTCAAGTGCGCCTTCAGCATACTTTTGCGCCGATTTCGTATCCAATGCTTTTTAACACATCATATACTATATTATTCATGTGTTAGAAAGCACCTCATCTATTTAGTGCCTCGCTTGCCCTGGAAGTGATATGCTTTACGAGGCACTATCGTAGTGAGATAAGTTTCCTTGCGAAATCGTGTGCATCCGCCGGAGGCTATATCATCAGTGAGGGATTGACAGCGAAGGTCATCTCCACTTATGATATATTTCTCCATGAGTTCACATTA
>JAKPKE010000132.1 GCA_029553855.1 Bacillota bacterium
CCGAACTTCATGGCATAAAGGGAGAAGCGGCAGACGAATTTTGCTCCATCACCCATATCCACAGTCATTTGACATACTCCGGGTGTCCTGACGATCCAGTCATATTCCGACATATCTTCCGTCTTTACCTCTTCAGATTCAGGCTTTTGCCCTTCATCGGATTTTGTGGCATCAGGCTCCTCCTGAGCAGGGGGAGCTGTATCCCCGGGTCTCTTGGGCGGTTTCTTCTTGCGCTTGCCGGGACCGGTGTCAGCCTTTGAGGATTCATCCCCTTCCAAAGGAGGGTCGAACAATACATCACTTCTTTTCACATAGCCGTAGAAGGAATGTCCGTAAGTGTGTGTACCTTGTGTTATAGAGGTTTCACATTTTGTCAAAACCCAATTTTTATCATACTCGTAAATATCTATCTCCTGATTCAGACCCACTAGTCCTATGGTAGGAAAGCTCTCGCTTTTTCCAAAGTAAACATTGGACACATTTTTCATCTTACCCGTGGCAATAGGGTCGGAAGCCTCCGCCTTCACAGTCTCTACACCTGTCACAGCCAAAGCAAAGACTGTAAGCAGGCATAGGGTTGTGCTAAGGAATTTTTTTAATTTCATTTACCGAACCTCCCTTCACTAATACTTAATGCCTTCAGGGATATTGAACATAGCAGCATCATAGGGACGAACCTCAAAGGAAGCAGTTTTTATGCAGAACAGCGGTGCATCGCAAAACAGAACATATCCCGTTTCCTCGTCTACATAAAGTCTCATTTTCTCTTCATCCCTTCCGTTGCCTATGCTGTACGCCCTGCAGGCCCTTTTGCAGTATTCATAGTCTTCCTCGGAAGCTACCCCATATTCCTTCATGTCCCCCAGGTCTCCCGGGTACAATGCAAATATCCTGCTGCTATCGTGCTTTACTGCCTTAAGCTCTATAGGATCGTAGCTGATATGCAGCTTTCCGTCATCCTGAAGCTTTTGGAGGATGTTGCCCTCCTTATCCAGCTCCCGGCAATAAGCCTTGTCCTTAGCCATCCACATTTCGTAGTAGTGGGGGACAGGGCTGCTCTGCACATCATAAAGCTCCACCACCTGCTTAAGGTGAAGCATATTATCCCCGGAAAGAGTCTTTTCCAGCTTTTGAGCCTCCTTTGACAAACTTGAGGCTTCAGAGCTTTTACAGCCAGCTGTTAATATGCATAACAAACCAATTATAATTATTGCTGATACAAAAGTGGTTTTCCTGATATGCATTCATATACCTCCAATCTATATGTTTCGTGTTAAACATCTTACAATACAAACCTCATCTAAATCAGTAAAGGGTACCTTCCTTTATAAAAGGTACCCTTTGAAGCCTTCTAACTGCTCTACTTCACAAACTTCGGTTCTCCGATAATGGTTGCACCCCCTGTGACATATACACTGAGGCTTTTGTAATCAATGCAATCGATATCGAATTCCATTTCTGTTCCGTGCTTCACATCTTGAATTTTTTCGATCTGCACATTATGTTCATTATTTATCCATATTGTCAGCGGAGTGTTGATTAAGTTGGGGTCGCTATCCATCTCTTTCTGGTCCCATGCACTGTAAACGGTAAACTTCAATCTCTTATATTTGAAGTCACACAAGAAATTGGGTGCCATAAATCGGCCTGTGTCTCCGCAATATCCAAACTCAAAGGTTTTGCCTGTTGAGGTTGTCAGACTGGCAGCATCTATCTTTTTTGTCTTATAACGTTCTCCTAAGCCTGTATATTCCGGTGTGGCATTGATAAATATCTCCTGTACCGGACCGCCGATTGTACCGGACTTTGTGCCTAGGTATGCAGTTTTGGTGTTCGAATCATAATCTACGGGAAGCCCTACAGCCTCGGCAACCGCCCTTAAGGGGAGGTAGGTACGCCCTTTATATGTCATTGGGACATAGGTTGATCCATCCTGGGGATCCTTGGCATTAAAAACAGTTCCGTTTATTACTACGCTAATATCGTTATTCAGGTACACCTCTGTCAGCCTAGTTAGTCCTCCATTGGCATTTGCAACAGCACCTAATGCAAAGGAAAGAACTATTGTAAGCACCATAAAAACCTTTAATTTTTTTGACATGCAAAATCACTCCTTATCTAATTCATAAGGAGATTATATAGTATAATGATCCGGTTCTGATATCAAATTATTGCCATTTTTTTGTCAAATGATTGCCATGCGGATATGTATTATTAAATGGATTTGATATATTCCGAAGGGGTTATTCCTAATCTTTTTCTGAAAACCGAGGTAAAGTGACTGTGGCTGGAAAAACCCAGAATAAAGCATACCTCCGTAATTGAATAGGCTTTTGTTTTCAGGTATTCCAAAGCCTTGCGAATCTTTATATCCATATAATACTCATAAGGGGTTTTACCCGTATGATCCTTAAACAGCCTTTCAAAGTAATAGGGACTCAGATTTACTGTCTTACACAGCTTATCCAGAGAAAACTCCATATCTGCACTTTCCCAGAGAAAGTCGATTGCCATGTTTATCTCCCTTTTTGAGGAGTATTTACGAAGCTCGGGCATAAATGCCATATTGCTCCTCAGCTCTCTCATAAGGCTAATTGTAATCTCCATGGAAAGGCATTCCAACATGAATTTGTGACCTGGCTGACTGTTCTTGTATTCGAATTCCAGCTTTGAAATAAGTGACATAAGGTTGCTGCTCAAATGGGTTACATTGTTTGAAAATGAAAAATCACTCCTTTTGTGCTCTTCCTTGGATAATTTCCGAATCTTATTTGGCTCAATAAATAAGCAGAAAAATTTCACATCATCGGAATCATTGTATATCTTATTTATTGGCGAAGCCATTAGCTTTTGCCCCGGATTGGTTGCCAATATCGTATCCTTTGGCATATCATGCTCCTTTTTATCTGTAAAAAACCCGGAAACATAAACTCTGGGAATAGCAAAATGGTAGAAATTAAATTGATTTTTGCCTTCTACAAAAAATCTTGGTTTAAATATGTTCAAATCTGAGCAGTTAATTGCTTCGGGGGGTTCCGGAATTTTGCCTTTGATTTTGCTGATTACTTCATTACCCATGGAATTCACAGCATAACCCCTCTTCACTTGTGATTCTATCATAGCTTTGGTAATAAAAAGTATCTTCTAAATATCATACTATCAGAAGGTGTTTGATATGTAAACATTTACCTATTCCGTTTTTTTGCTTGATCCCCGTCATATACTGTAATATTGCTTTATTTCATATTTTTGTACATAAGCCATTTTATTAATGTCTCAACTGTCCTGTTTATAAGCTCAAGGCTCTTGACCATTTCTTCATATGTATCTGCTACTGTCTTTACAGTATTCTCGGCGTCATTTGCTATATTGTTCAATAACTCCCGTATGTGCGTGAAAGATTTTTCAGACTTATCGGCCAGTTTCTCAATTTTCAATGTAATTATTGGCGAACCCCCGTCTTTTGAGCTTGCGCTTTCTGCTTCCGCAAGAGCATTTGCAAAAACCAGGTTGCTTTCATCTGTCATCACAGATATCAAGCTGAGGTCTTTGCTTATTTCCTCTGCGCAAATTGCAAGCTTTAAAACAATCTCCCTGGAATTCCTGGCATACTCCTCGATTCTGGTAATCTCGGCTCTTGCCTTCAAGTCCTTATTTTTGCCCTTAAGCATTGTCTGAGTATATTTCATTATTTCCCTGGTGTTTTCAACAGATTTATTTATATTTGATATTATTCCCTTGACCATTGCATTTTGAGGCAAAACATCTTCTCCATCAGCGGCATTCAGGGAATTTACCCCTTTCAATAAAATATCTTCGGCTGCCTCCAGGCTTTGCAGGGAGGCCTGAACATTTGAGAATATATTATTAATATTTTCATAGTAGCTGTGGGCATTGGAAAGCACATTCAAAGCCCTTTTTGAAACAGCAATGAGTAATGCTCCCGCGATACCGAATTGAAGAAAACCCATAGCTGTCCTTATATCTATTCCTTGAACTGCAGCGTAAAAATCCCAGTTTATCATGCCGTTTAACAGCTTCCCGAGTATAAGACCGGCTATTGACAGTGCGGAAGAATATTTGATCAGCTTAATATCAAAATACAGGCAGGCAAACCCTATTGGCATGACCAGCAGTATTATGGCATCCGTGTTCAGGATACAGAAGCCTGAAATGCAAAGAACTGCGGCACAACTGATGTTTACATATTTGATAATATTCTCATCCATCATGAAGTGTCTGAATGCAATGGGAGATATGCAGATAAGAACTACAACAACATCTGCGATAATCAAATACAGCCACGACAGCACTATAACACCGGAAGCCTTAAGAATATTAATCATTGCAAATGCCACCAGCAAAAGCTTATATATCCTGATCAACATATTGTTCACATAAAGTGTATTCTGAGCAATAGCATCATTCCGATACATTAAAATATCCCCCCATACAATATTGTTAATCATGCAAGGTAAAATGATATATTTCCCGGAAAATATCTTCAAATTTTGACACAATTTTTAAATACGTAGTTTTTATTAATATTATAATTCGCCGCTTTTTTATTAATATCCTGTTTTTAAAAAACAAAAACCGGGTTTCCCCGGCTTAAATTCTTCAAGGTATCAAAAGCGACCCTTTTTCCCGCATATCCTTTATGCTGTTTGCTTTTATCATGGCCTTTGATATGGTGTATATGTCATCCCCGATGTATATTATTCTCTCCACATTCTCATTGCTGGCATACCATCCGTCTCCGGATTTGCCGTATTCCTCTTCGTCAATATGCGAAATCCTTGCTCTAAGCTTAAAGCCTTCTTTAAGGTTTATGTTGTAGATATAGGCTCCTTGGAAACTGAAGCTGCCATATGCGGGCATATTTCCGGATTTCACATTCTTACCGTCATTTATTTCCATTACAGTTATGGGAAAAGCCATAAGTTCTTTTTCTTTTGAAAACAGCAGGGCTTTGTGGTTGTTCAAAAGCTCTGAGTCTGTGCCTCTGTCTCCTATTATTTCCTTGAACTTTTCCTTGGGATTTCCGACATCGCTTACATCAAACAATGCTATTTTCATTCCCTGGTAGTATGCGGTGGTGCCATCCCTGCCCCGACCTTCATTGGAAAGCTCTATTGTGTCCTTTCCAAAGCCAATTATATGGTTTTCGTCGTAAGGGTGCAGATAGTCGCTGTACCCGGGTATCTTCAGAGCCCCAAGAATCTTTGGGTTTTTGGCGTCCTTAAGATCAATCACAAACAGAGGGTCGACCTTCCTGAAGGTTACCATATATGCCCTGTCCCCCATAAACCTTACTGAATATATCTTCTCCCCCGGAGCAACATTCTCGAGGCTTCCACATACTTCCAAATCGGAATCGAGGACATACATATTGTTTTTTGATATGTTTTCTCCTTCTCCCCAAATATCTCCCTTTGTTGTTGCTATCCTGAAATATCCGTCATCCTCATCCATTGAAAACTGGTTGAGTATGGAGCCCGGCACCTGTCCTTTGCCTGTATAGTCAAGCTTCCCGCCGTTTAGTGCAAATCTGTATATGGTCGTTTCTCTGTCATTAATCTTTACCTCAGGCTGCGGAGCCGCTGAATCGCGCACTATCGGATGGGGCGCAATGTTATACCTTGTAACGGCCGCATAAAGATTCTGGGATGATGCATATATATTCTCGCCAGATCCCAAATATGTGGATACGTTGACACCTTCTGCGTGACGGTCAAAGTCTACACCGGCAACAACCATATAATTTGGTGCCAAAGATCCCGGAAAATATCCGATTTTTTCATAGTCAATATTTATAAATTCTTGCTTTACGGCTGTATCCCTGTAGGAAGGAGTGTCGTTAATCCCCTCATCCTCCAAAATTCTGCGATAGTTGAAACCTTTATTGGATACAAGGTATAGCTTGGAGCCTATTTTCCTTGAAGAAAGATAGTCCCCTTCAAGCTCTATTTCTCTATGTTTCTTTATATTATCTTTATCGGTTATATCATATATCAGCATTTTTACTGTGTTGTTCATATAATAAAAGCCGTGTTTGGCAGGCAAAATACTTTTTCCTGCGGGCCTGTATACTGGTATACTGTCATTGGACGAACCTATCAAAACAAGATTCTTGTCATCCAGATACAGCTCCATTGGGTATATGTTTTCTTCGTCCAGCTTGATGATCTTTTTTATCTTCATATTATCCGAAGGATATATTTCTGCTATGACTATTCTGTCGTTGTTCACCTGATACAGATATTTACCGTCAGTCTTTACTATATCCGCTTCGTCTACTCCTTCCACCTGCACATTCGTCGTGGAATATTGCTTTGCCATTTTGGCATTTGCGATGCTCTCACCTGTCGCCGATGCGGGAGCTGTCGCCGATGCGGGGGCGGCTGCCATATCGGTCGTGAAATTTATCCCGTTTCTCATTTTTTTAACGCCATAATCCAAATAATTATCCTGCTCAGCCGCTTCTTTCAGAAGCTTCATAAGGTTTTCCCTGCTGCCCACCTTCGGCAGCGGTTCCCTCGCAGCTTTTGCAATTGTGAATTTTAACCTGAGGCCGTTCTTTATTTCATTTCCCGATGCATACCTTACTGCTTTTCTTATGTACAGTATATAGGTCTTCCCGGCCTCATACTGCTTAAGGGGCGCAATTATTATCGATTTCCAGCCGCTTCCCATTTTTCTGTCTACAGGTATCCTTTTTCCCTGCTCATCAGTCACATAGACATTTTTTGTGCTAATCGTAGAAGCCATCATGGCGGAGCCGAAGGGAACCTCAATTTCAATCTCAGGAGATGTCCCTATTCTCTCAGGCAAATCAATGTAATTGTCATCCGGAGCGTAAGCAAAAACAGGCAGAGCAATGCATATTACAAGCAGACCCATGATACAGCTTCTAATGTTCTTTGCACTTTTTTTCATTGATACATCACCTTCCAAAATATGTTATACCAATTATGCGCATTTACATCAGTCCCATGTTTTGCTATATCAGACGAAGCTGTTGGGATATAGTTCCCATATCTATAATTATTCCATATATATTTTCACATCAACGTTAAAGTTGGGAAGAAGGAAGCTGTCCCTATTCCCTATTGAAATCTCAACAGGCACTATTGTTTCGCCATTCTGGACTATTGCTTTCCTTGCTATGGATATTACCTTACCATTGTATTTCCTGCCTTTATCTGCAACAGGTATTATTTCTACCCTTGCACCCTGCTTGACATCTTTTATAAACTCTTCGGCAACGTCAGCCTTTACAACTATTGTGTCTGAATTCAACAGGCTTATGAGCTTCTTTCCGGGGATTATTGCCTCCCCTGCCTTATATCCTATCTCATTGACTATTCCATTTTCCATAGCACATACAATATTGTCCCCCGATATATAGTCCTTGTTTATCTTATCCTTCATCTGTCTTATTTCACTTTCCATGGCAGCTGCCTTTTCACTTTGTATAGCCGAGCCAATATCATTGCCGCGTATGATACTGTCTATTTTATATTTTATATCCTCTGCACTTTTCTTTTTGTCGTCAACAGCTTTTATATACTTGTCGTATTCATATTGTGAAATAGCTCCGCATTTATACAGGCTTTCCTGTGCTTCCAATTCCTTTGAAGCCTCCTGCATCTGTATATTAATGAAATTCAGGTCATTTTCAAGCTTTTTTATGTCAGGATCTGAACTTTCATTATCCATTTTTTTTGCTTCCAGCCGGATAATATTAAGTTCATGCTGCTTGCCTTTCATGCTCTCCTTATACTCTTTCATATTGAGGGACAAGAGCGCATCCCCTTTCTTTACCTGCTGCCCTTCCTTTACAATAACTTCTTCCACTACAGCCTCTATATCAAGGCTTATGCTCTCAATATCGCTTGCTTCCACAATGCCAAAAGCTTCAACAGTCTTATCCGGTACAGGAGCCCGGTCGGATTCAGCATCGACATCCATTGATGGCTTGCTGCAGGCGGCTGAAATAATTGCTGCTCCTATAATCAATATGGCTAATAAGTATTTTTTCATTAACTCCACACCTTTCCGTCTCTGACGTTAATTATACGACTTCCATAATCAGCGGCTTCTTTTGAATGGGTCACCTGAACTATGGTTTTCCCTTTTTCCTTGTTTATCCTCTGTAAAAGCTGCATTACTTCCATACCTGTCTTAGTGTCAAGATTTCCTATTGGTTCGTCTGCCAGTATTATATCCGGATCATTGATGAGAGCCCGCGCTATTGCTACCCTTTGCTGCTCCCCCCCAGACAGTTCCCTGGGAGTATGGGCTCTTCTGTCGGCAAGCCCTACATCTTCGAGGATTTCGTCTAATTTACCTCTATAGTCCTTCAATTTCTTCCCATCCAAAAGCACCGGCAGCATCACATTTTCCTCAACATTAAGATTGGGTATCAGGTTATAAAACTGGAATACAAAACCGATATCCCGCCTTCTCATTACGCTCTGATCCTTGTCTTTCATACCAGACAGCTCGCTGCCCTTTAAGCTGACACTTCCCGAAGTGGGCTCATCGAGTCCCCCTATCAGATAAAGCAGCGTACTCTTTCCCGAGCCGGAAGGACCCATTATCGATACGAACTCACCTGAGGCTATACTAAGGTTTATATCCTTCAATACTTCCACATCCAGGTCCCCTAACTTATAAGTTTTATTGAGGTTTCTCGCCTCTATTATTGTCTGCATTTTTGTAGCTCCTTTTCATTCATTTTATATTAAAGAGTTTCTATTCATATTTAAGGGCTTCAATAATATTGAGCCTTGATGATTTGAGAGCCGGGCTCACCGATGCAATAAGGGTTACTATGGTACCTCCCAGCAATGAGCTTACCAGAAGCACTATTGAATAGTGCATCGGAATCGGCAGATCTATGGATCTCATAACATACGGAATAATGGATATATTCAACACTCCCGAAAGCACCCCGACCGCCCCGCCTGTCAATCCGCCGGACAATGCCTCAATGAATATCATCTTGATTATCTGAGGCTTGCTCATCCCGAGGGATCGATACATTGCCAGTGAACGTCTTCTCTCTAAGAAGCTGATTGCAAAATTGTTCAATACTCCGAATACCCCTATTACCATCGCCATTATTGAAAATATCCTGAAAACACGGAACAATGATGCATTAGCCTCATCATTTCTCTCTTTCATTTCGGCAATAGTTGTAATGTATGTATTTTGATTTCTGAAAGAGTCAGCAATACTCTTCTTTACCTCTTCTGGCGTCTTTGAGGTTTTCACAAGTATGTCGCTGTAATATCTAAGCTGCATATCGGGTTTCAGGTACCTTTCGGAGATAATTGCCATCTGACCGTTGTACAACAAGGTTTCACAGAAGCCTATGACCCGGTATGCACGGCTGCCGGTTTTTGTCTTAAGTACAATGTTGTCTCCGATATCTGTTCCAAACTTATATTTCAGGGCGTTTGAAAGAATTATGCTTCTTTCATCGTTTAGTTCGCGAATCAGCTGCTCCTTATCGCCTATTATGTTAAACTCGAAGAACTCATTAAATTTGTTGGGTTCTGCACCTACGATACAGACTATCCTATTTTTCCCATCACTCAACTCTGTATCATAAACCATATAGCTGCCGTATACGTCTTCGACACCATCTATCCTTTTTACATGGTTCAATCTGTCTCTGTCCTGGTTCTGAACACTTACCTCTATATCATAATTAAAAGTCTTGAATGCATCCACTACTTCCTTGAATACACTGAAACTTATGGTATTTATTATCAACAGAGCAGATATCCCCATGGCGAGGAGCGCAATGTTATTCACCATGCTTTTGTTTTCCCTCAAATTCTTGGCCGCCATTATCCCTTCGTTCCCAAAAATGAATACGAAAGTCCTTTCAAATAACCTGATAAAAGCATTGGTTACATAAGGAATCAGCAGTATCACAGAAATAGAAGCAAATACAAGGCTTATCATATCAACAGTTACCGCAATATCCCTTGGCGCTATCCTGGGCGCCGACACTACTACAAACAAGAAAAACAAGCCGAGCCAAAGTCTGTAGAGCCTCCTTTTACTGACCCTTTCTATATTATTAAGCACTATGTCCTTTACCGGGATTCTTGATACCCTGACAATCGGAATAAGGGAGCTAAGGATTGACAGGGCAAGCGCCAGCAAAAATGCCCCAAGCATCTGTGTCCAGTCATACTGTATATTGGCTGTGAAACCGGCCGCCTTATCCGACTCTGTAACCATCATATTCATCATCAGATGCAAAACTCCAATACCCATGAAACAGCCCAGCAGCCCCCCTGCAGCACCGTATACAATACTCTGTGCCATCAGCACCAAATCAGTCATTCTCTTAGTTGCCCCCATACTCCTGAAAGTACCTATGACCGGAAGCATTTCAGCAGTAATTACTCTGAAAGAGGTATATATGATGAATACGCTGATGGCGAGCACCATGAATACCATCATCTGAAAAGGGACATTGAAGGTATCCGAATTTCTTTTGATCTCGTCTTCAGGAATGGTCTCCTCGATAGTATATCTTCTGTATACCTTGGAGAGGCTGTCGATAAGTTCAGCTTTACGGCTTATATCCTTCGGCTTCATATATATTAAGGACGCCTGGCCCTTTACATCATATACAGATGCAAGAAGTTCCCTGGGCACCACTGCATTTTTCGTCCTTCCATCCTCCAGGAAAATTCCCTTGGGCTGGACTATTGCCGAAACCGTGAACTTGTACTTGGTTTTGTTTATTTCCAGCTCCATGGAGTCCCCAAGCCCCAGATTCAACTCTCTGGCAGTGACGTTGCTGAGGATTATCTTTTTCCCCTTAAAGGGATGAAGCTTGTATTCCTTTTCAACCAGTATAGGGTTCATCCTCTGCAGTTCTTCCAGTTTGTAGCCGTTCAGGGATATACGGACTGCCTCATCTTTCCCTTTTTCATAAGTACCCTGCCCCCGGACAACTCCCGTTATAAATTCCATATCCTCGCCGAAGCTTTCTGCGGCAGTAGTCGTCATGTAACCGGAAGGAGATTTGTCATTGGCATAAATAACTATTTCGTCTTCCCCTACCGAGCTCCTTATTCTGTCGACAACTATTTTCCCCACTGAGCCTGACATTGCGCCGGAGGCAAAAAACAAGGCCGAGGACATCATAATTGAAAATAGTATCAGAAAAGTCCTGAATTTTTTTTCTTTAATGCTTCTGATTACAAATTTAAATATTATACCCACTTGGCACCCCTACTCACATGCACATTGTATTTCTAAACAAAGTTTCCAAAAGTATATACGGAAAACATAGGCAAAAGTTTTCAAAAATAACAAAAACGGCCAAGGCCGTTTTTGCAGTCCATGCAATTTATCTCAATACATCTTTTATTACTCTCTCAATATTTTTATACATAATCCTGTCTATATCGGCTTCTGAAAAACCCGCCTTTTCCAGCTCGTCAAAAAGCACCCCGATACGGCCTATGTCTTTTATGGACGTAGGACAGGAAGTTCCGTCAAAGTCGGTACCTATTGCAATTGTTTCTATTCCCGATACATTTTTGATATGGCCTATATGTTTTACTATAGCTTCCACAGTCCCTACCTCTCCAAGGAAAGTAGGTTCAAAGTTTATGCCTGTGACCCCGCCTCTTTCCGCAAGTTTTCTTAACATGTCATCGGTCAGGTTCCTGCAGTGATTCGTTACCGCCCGCGCATTTGAATGGGAAGCAACAAAGGGCTTTTCAGACAGTTCGGCTACATCGTAAAAACCTTGATCCGAAAGATGTGATACATCTATAAGCATTCCAAGCCTGTTCATCTCGGCAACAACATTTTCCCCAAAGGGGGTCAGCCCCTTATCCTTATATTTCCACTGGAAATTAGGATAGCCAATACAGTTGGGATAGTTCCAGGTCAGTGTGACAAGCCTCACTCCCAGCCTGTACAGATTCCTTAAGTTGCTTAGTTTCCCTTCCAATACTCCCCCTTCCTCAACGGCAAGAAAGGCGGATACCCTTTTTTCCGATCTGTTCCTCTCCATGTCCCGTATATTTCCTGAAAAAGCAATATCAGTGCTGTTCTCCTCTATTTCATTGTAGAAATTATCAATCATATCCAGGCACCTGTCCAATGGCCTGGAATACTTGTCCAGGTCTACATACATGGCAAAAAACTGTGCAAGGGAATCCGCTTCCTTAAGTTTCCCTATATCTATGCACAGATTATTTTTGTATAGCTTGACTTCTCCTTTTGTGTCCACTAATTCCAATATGGTATCACAGTGCATGTCAATAAGTTTCATAACATCTCTCCTAACCTAATGAATCATATATATCATAATGCAATTTTAGCAGATGTATATATGTTTTTGAATAATAACAGGCCCATTCTTTTTTAATCATATTTTTTTTGATAAAATAGGGGTGAGGTGATAACTTATGTTTAAAGAAATGAGAAGACAGGATAAAAAACTTGACCATACAGAGGCAATCGATATTATTGAATCAGGCAAGTACGGCATACTCTCAACCGCAGGCAGTAACGGCTATGCATACGGTGTACCTATGAGTTATGCCTATGTCAATAACTGCATATGCTTCCACTGTGCCGTGGAAGGCCATAAACTGGATAATATTGAGCAAAATGACAGGGTATCTTTCTGCGTAGTGGGAGATACGGCCATTCTGCCCGAAAGCTTCAGTGTCAGATATAAAAGTGTAATACTCTTCGGTAGGGCTCTGGAGGTATTCGGAGAGGAAAAAAGGACTGCCTTGGAGGCCATAATAGCCAAATATTCTCCGGATTACATAAAAGAAGGCTCTGAGTATATCAAAAATTCCTCCGGTGACACAAGGCTGTTCAAAATTGAAATTGAGCACATGACAGGCAAAGCAGGAAGATAAGAGAATAATAAAAGCGGGTGTTGTACCAATGATGTACGAATATGTGCTTGTATATAATTCAGAAAGATTTTATACAATCTTTACTCTGCTTTTTGTCATTATTTTGACATCAATCATTGCAACCTATACTTTGTTCAGGGTAAGAAGCAAGGAACAAAGAATTGGGGCTTTGTTCCTTAATGCTATTGTTTTGATTTATCAGACAAGCCAGTTTCTTGTTGTTGTTTCACCTCCAAAAGAATTGAATCTGTTTGTATCAATTCAATGTATCGCGTTTTGCTTACTGGGACCCGCCTTTTATTTATATAATTGTACGTTATTGAAAATAAAACCCGCCGGCTCACTGAAAACAATTATTTTGTATTCCCTGTCCTTTATCGGAATCCTGCTGGTGTTGACTAATAGATTTCATGGCATGTTTTATAGCATTTACAATATTTTTTATGTAAAATATGAAACAATATACTTTTGGGCTTTATTGTTCAATTCTCTCTGTGCCATGGCCGGATACATGCTGTTGTTGAAATACGGTATGATTCCGGAAAGAAACAATATTCTTCAACGAATTATATATCCCATATGCTTGATTGCAGTTATCATAGCCGGTGTATTTGACGGGATCAGACCCGGGCTTTTTGCCTATGATATCACTCCCTCAAGCATTTCAATTATCCAAATTCTTTTCTTTTTTTCAAACCGGCTGTCAGGTTTGAGCGGTAACTTATCAATAAGCAGAAGTAATATACTGGACTGTATAAAGGAATCAGTCATAATGACCGATATGGAAGGAAACATAATATTCTATAATGACACCCCCTTTAACAAGCAAATCGGTACGGAAAACGGAGCAGACATTCGAAAGGTGTTGAATCAACTGAACAATGTCAATAAAATTACTGACGGATGGGATACCCTTTATGAATATATGAATCTTTATACTGCAAAAAACAATACCCATAATCATGCTTCAGACAGTACACTCCTAAACAGCTCCTGCGGAGAAATCACTATGGATGCCGAAAAAAGCCGGTATTCCTATACGATACAGCCTATTAAAAAGGGGAGATTCCATGTTGCGGGGATTCTTTATGTTTTTCGAGATGTAACAAAAGATAAAGAGCTTATTAACCATCTCAGCAGAAGAAACAGCGAGTTAGCTGCCACATATGACAAAATGAAAAAATACTCGGCAAGGATAAGACAACTGTCTGTAGAAAAGGAAAGAAACAAGATACTTAAAAGAATAAGCAGGGATATAGAGGATTCTGTTCTAAAAATCATCTCTTTGCTTGAAGATGTTGAAATCATAGATGATATTGATACTCAGGAAATGAAAATGCGCTTGCATAAACCGATAGAGATTGCAAGAAATGGAATAACCGGAATCCGCAGGTCAATTCATGCAATCTCGGATCCCAGGATGCGGAAAGGAGAAGAAATGGATGATTAGAGTGATTATTGCCGATGACCATTCACTTTTTGCCGAAAGTCTGCAGCTTATGCTTCAGCAAGACAAAGACATTGTGGTTGAAGGTATTGCCTTAAATGGCAATGAGGCAGTGAATCTTTGCAAAAAACTGCTGCCTGATTTAATTTTGCTGGATATAAAAATGCCGGAATGCAATGGTATTGAAGCGGCGAAAATTATAAACAACATATGCCCCAATACAAAAATAGCAATACTGACTACTTTCGAGGACTTTGAAAACATAGTCTTGTCCTTTGTTAACGGAATTAACGGTTATATCCTTAAAGATGTTAAATCCAATGAGCTTGTCATGGCTGTCAAATGCATATCCCATGGTTTTCAGGTAATACACGGCGCTGCAGGAAGATTCCTTCAGGAGGAGTTCATAAGGCTTTCCGATAATGCTGAGCATCAGGTACAGCTGATAAAGGATGAAGACATTGAAATAATCAAGTATATAAGCGATGGCAAGAGCAATAGGGAAATTGGAAAATTAATGAACTATACCGAAGGCACCATTAAAAATAGAGTTTCCAAACTTATAGAGCTTTTTGGAGTGAAAGATCGTACCCAGGTTGTTGTATACGCTCTGAAAAATAGCTTGATATGAGGCTGATGTTATGAAGTTTGATATTGAATGGCTGTATGATATATATATACTGGAAATCTGGCATATATTCTCCATAATCTTTTCAATAGTATTTTTGTTCAGTATATTCCTTAATGCACGGAAATCTCCAATTTTATATTATTATGTCGTTTTGCATTTGATACTGTTGGAATGGATGATATGTAAAGTATTGAAAACCATTGCTCCTACGGTGGAATTAAAATGGTTTTTTATTGCAGCCCAATATTTCGCCGTATGTTTCCTTGGAAGTGCGCTGCTTATGTTCGGCTATTATTATGGAAAGAGACGGCATTTGCCCCTTTGGACAAGCATATTGCTTAATGTTCCTCCGTTTCTCTTCTTTATTGGTATTATTACAAATGAATCCCATCATTTATTTTATTCCACCTACGATTTTCTTGGAGACACCTTTGGCCCGCTGTTTTATATCAGTACCGGAGTAATGTATCTGTATCTTACAGCAGGAATATATTTTTGTGCAGCTTGTTTTAGAAAACAGCAGGGCAGCAAGGGCACCCAGGCAAAACTTCTTACAGCCGGAATCATGGTGCCTCTTCTTGTAAATGCGCTGTATGTATTCGGATTGCTTGAACCCAGATTTGATCTTACCCCTATCAGCTGTAATATATCGCTGTTGTTTTTTGCTTATGCCATATGGAGATATCATTTCCTTGATGTTGTAAATATGGGTATATCTCTGTCTATGGGCAGCATGCAGGAAGGAGTGCTGGTCACAAATATAAGAGGCAGGATAATAGATTACAATAATTCAATTATGGAGATTCTTCACTTTTCCAACAATGAAATTCCCTTCGATACTATTGACCTTCTTTATGATTCCTTAAAACCGGTTTATAATGATACGATAAAAACAACAACACAGGACGGTAAGATCAGTTATATAAAATTATATTCAAAACCTCTGGTATTAAGGAATAAGAAAACAATAGGAAATGTTCATGTATTTGCAGATATGACCGGTTACAGGGAACTTGTCCTTTCTTTGGAGAATAAAAACCGGGAACAGATTGAAGCAAACAAAAAAATAATAAAGTATATAAAAGATGTTGAGCAACTTACAGCTATAGAAGAAAGAAACAGGATGGCCAAAGAAATCCATGATGTATTGGGCCATTCTCTTACGCTGGTCACGGCAGTCTTGGAAGGCAGCCTTATTTTGATTGAATCAGATTATTCCGAGGCCAAAAAAAGAATTGTTCAGGCTTTGTCAATAGCCAGACTCGGACACGGTGAAATGAAGAAAGTTCTTTATGGAACATCAGTCGGGAGCATAAGTTCTACAAACCGATTGGAAATAGACCTTGAAAGTCTTGCCGACAGTTACAGGATTGCAGGAATGAAAGTAGTTCTTAGCGTAACAGGGGTTAGTATGAACATTGATCAGCCATTCTATAACGCTATTTTCAGGATATGTCAGGAAGGGCTGACAAATTCACTGAGACATGGAAAGGCGGAAAAGGCGGATATATTCATCAGATTCAGCCAAAAGGAGGCAGAAGTATTTGTCATAGACAACGGCAAAGGCTGCCGGGAGCTTGTTAAGGGAAATGGAATCTCCGGTATGGAGCAAAGAATCGAAAGCTTTAACGGAACATTATCTTACGGTTCTCCCGAAAACACCGGTTTTACTGTTCACGCCATCATACCTCTTCATAAATAACGGATTCATATCACAGCAATTGCTAAATTTCTAAAGTCATTCCTTTTATTATCCAAAGGTCATTCCATTTGATTACTTTTGCCACTTGCTGAGTAAAGCTGCGATAACTTACACTTTTTATATAAATATGCTATGCATGCTGCGAATAGTATTTATCATTTAAAGTGTTTAATAAAGAAGGGAGGCTTAAAATGAAAAGCAAAACCGTGCTGTTATTTTTAATTCTGCTCCTTTGCCTGGCCGGATGCAAGAAAGCGGAAACGGCAGAAGATCAGAAAGCGGATGTTCGGGAGGAAAAAGACAAGGTAGTAATCCAAACGGAACAAGGGAAAATGGAAGTATCTTCTGATGCGGGCAAAGATCTTGAATTACCGGAAGGGTTCCCTTCCGAAAAGCTTCCCATATATCCCAACGGAAGCATAGTGGTGTCGGAAGATATCAACGGCGTATACAATATTGGCATTGCCACAAATGATGATATCAAGCTTGTATATGAATACTACAAGAAGAACCTTAAGGTGCAAAGCGTAACGTCGGAAATGCTTTCCGGCGAATCGGCAAATTTAATCATACAAGACGATGAAAAAATCGGAAGCGTTATGGTTATGCTAAATAATCTGCCATATGATTTCAAGTATATTATTTTTATAACCTATGGAGGTTAAAAAATTCAGGAGATGATAATATGAAACCCAATAAAATATCTAGGCTGGTTACTGTTATGCTGATATCATTTATTATGAGCTTGTTCACAATACCGGCCTCAGCCCTTCCTCCCATTCCCGGCGAAATACCTGATATACCCGATATACCGTTATTGTTTCTTGCTCCTTCAGATTTGGCTGCTGAAACTGTAGGAGAAACACAGGTTAATCTTACGTGGAAAGATAATACTGCAAATGAAACAGGCTTCAGAATATTCCGAAGAGAAGCGGGGGGATTTCCGTATCTTCATATTGCAACTATTGGACCTAATACTGGTAATACGGCTTCATTTAACGATACTTCTGCCGCCAGGGAAAAGACTTATTTTTACAAGGTTCATGCATATAAAACAGGTACTGCTTCCGATTATTCCAATGAAGTCACTGTCAGTACTCCTGTATTGGCTTGCCCCGACGGACTTGCCGTTACAAATTATACATCACGCAGCATCACTATAGTCTGGAACGATAATTCAAAATTCGAACAGGGCTACAATGTAAATATAGGCCGCGAAGGGGCGATGCTTTTTAACAAATATACTGCAGCCCCGAATTCCACTTCATATTTATTTGAAGATTTGACTCCGGGAATACAATATTGGATTAGTGTTGAGGCCTTTGATGCAGAAGACAACAAAATTGCTACTGAAAAAATAACTTTAAGAACGCCCTTTGAAATTCTGCAGCCGTTGAAAAAGCCAACACAATTAAATGCAAATGTTATTACAAAAAATAAGATACTATTGTCATGGAAAGACAACTCAGGCGGGGAAACCGGATATATCGTTGAGCGAAAGGAAAAAGAGCAAGTAAATTATACTGTACTTGCCAATTTAAGTGCAAATTCAGAAGTATATAATGACAATACCGTAATCGAAGATAAAGTGTATATATACAGGGTAAAAGTTATAAGAGATATGCAATATGAATACTCAGAGCCTTTTACTGCAAATACTTATATTCCGGAAGCTCCTTCAAGCCTGAACGGAATAGATAGAGAAGACAACTCCTATAGGCTTACATGGACGAATGATACTGATTATGAAACAGCCTATAGGATTGAAAGAAAAACCTATGACGGTACTTATTCCTTATTAGGTCATTCAGGGCCGGATACTCTTATCTACGATGACTATACTGCCCTGCCTGATACAGTCTACTATTACAGGGTGTGTGCGGTAAACTGCCAATTGGCATCAGGTTATTCCAACGAATGCTGTCTCGGTATGCAAGAGCTTCCACATTTGCTTCCTGAAGATTCTGAAATTCCCTCTGAAACTCCGGATGTACCTGAGAGTTCCGGAGGCACATCAGGCAGCTCGGGAGGCAATAGCGGCTCCGGAAGCTCAGGCGGGACATCAGGCGGTTCTGAAGGTTCGGGAAACACCGGCATTTTCGACGGCACACAAAGCCAATGGGCAGTTGCAGAGCTGGAAGAGGCTTTTGATTATGGCCTTACCTATCCCGGCATATTGAATAACTACAAAACTCATATTACAAGAGAGGAATTTTGCAGAATAGTTGTAAAGCTATATGAAAAGTTGAGCGGAAAAACAGTTGCTGCAGCTGAAGATCCTTTTACCGACACGGATGATCCGGAAGTATTAATAGCATATAAGCTTAAAATAGTATTTGGAGTTGGGAACAACCAGTTTGCACCAAACAACAAAATAACAAGGCAGGAGATATGCGTAATGATAATGAGGGCTCTTAATGCTGCCATAACTGGAATTGACAAGAGTACGGCTTCTATTTTTCCTTTTACTGATGAAAGCAATATAGCTTTATGGGCTAAGGATTCAATGAAATTTTGCTATAAAAACAACATTATGAAGGGTGTCAGCGATAAAGAAATTGCACCGCTTAATAATACCACCAGAGAACAAGCCATCGTACTATTGAAACGAACTTTTGAACAATATATGAACAGATAATATAAGCCGTGTAAAATCAATAATTTTACACGGCTTTCACAATTTCTTCCTATCTGAGCCTTATAAATTTATCTATATCTTTCCTGATAAGCTCCAGGGAGCTTCTCCAGAAGTCGGCTTTTCTTATATCTATATTCATAACCTTCGCCACATCAACTATATCCAGCTTGCCTGTCATACTCAGCATCCTGTCGTAATCCGGCACAAATTCTTTGCCCCGCTTCATGTACTCCGCATACAATCCCTTTGAAAACAGCAGCCCAAAGGCATAGGGGAAGTTGTAGAAGTTATAGTCGGCGCTGTAATAGTGAGGCTTGCACAGCCACATGTATGGATGCAGAAAATCATGGTCAAGTCCGTTGCCGTATGACTGCTTCTGTGCATCAATCATTATTTCCTTCAATTCATTAACCGACAGAGAGCCTTCTTCTCTTCTCCTGAATACTTCACTTTCAAATATAAAACGGCTCATTATATCCACTATGACCTGCGCCGAATCAGATATGTCATTTTCCAATATGGAAAAAGCCTCCTCATCGCTGGCCGACTCTAATGCTGCTTCTTTAACTATGGTCTCACAGAATATTGATGCCGTTTCCGCTATCGGCATTGGGTAATTGGAATTAAGGAATTCCTCTTTTATAAGGCATGCTCCGTGATACCCATGTCCCAGCTCATGAGCCAGGGCGGTCATGTTGCTGAAGCTTCCATCGAAATTTGCGAGTATTCTGCTTTCCCCTATTGTATGAAGGTTTTCGCAAAAAGCCCCGCCCCGCTTGCCTTCTCTTGGCTCTGCATCTATCCAGCGGTTGTCGAAGGCATGGGCTGCATAATCCGCCAGCTTATCGCTGAAGGTCCTGAAATTATCCACTATATAGTCTCTGGCTTCCTTATAGCTGAATCGTATGTCCACATCCCCCATAGGAGCAAACATTTCATAAAACGGCAGTCCGTTGCTGCAGCCCATGAGTTCCGCCTTTTTCCTGAAATATCTGTGGAAGTCGGGGAGGCTTTCGCGCATTGACGCCAGCATGGCGTTCAATGTGTCCATATCCATTCTTGAATCCAGAACTGTTCTTTCCAAGGGGGAATTGTATCCCTTCATTTTAGATATGGTTATTACCTCTCCTTTTATACCGTTCAAGCTTGCCGCCACTGATTCGTCAACTTTTAGATATGCCTTAAGCTCCGCCTCGTAAGCTGTTTTTCTGAGTCCGGCGTCTTTGCTATATGCCATATTCCTCACTATGGGCAAAGGAAGCTTCTTTTCCTCTCCGTCTATCGAAATATCAACTAAAAGCGTAGAAGTCAACAGCTCCTGTAGCTTTTCCCATGCAGCGGAACCTGTTGTCTGCATTTTTGAGATAAGTACCTCCTCTTTATCGCTTAAGAGGTACTTGCTCTTATCAATATTTTCCTGAATGAAGTATTTGAACTCCTTCAGGTAGTTGTCTGCTGCAATGATTTCATTAATATTGCTGATGTTCCCAAGCCATTTCTGGAAATTTACCTGGGGTTTTGTAAGTTCTGTAGCTCTTTCCTCCAGTATGTCGACTGTCTTCAATGCCTTTTCATTTTTTGCTTCAACGCTTAAAGTCAGCTGGGCAAAGCTAAGCAACCGTGTATAAAGCATATAAAACCCATTGAGCGTCTTTATATATTTTCTCATTTTGTGGCCTGCATCTTCAGAATCCCCAAAATTTGTTTCAGCCCATTTCTTTATTTGCTCAATCTCTTTGATACATTTCTTAAAATCCTTCTCGAATTCCTCAGTTTCAAAGGATTTATAAAGATTATCCAAGCTCCATCTTTGATTCATATGCCAACCTCCACTCTTTTTCTGTAACACTATTTTTTATGTATTTTCAATAAGCTTTTTCTTCAGCTCTTTTTCTATAGCTGCCAGTTCCGCTTCCGCCTGCTGCCTCTTAAGCCGTCCTTCCTTTTGGATATTGAGGGTTTCATCAATTGTGTCTATAAGGTCTGTGTTGACCTTCTTCAGGGTTTCTATGTCCACCACTCCGCGTTCTGTTTCCCTTGCCAGGTCAATTGAGCCGGTTTTTAGCATCTCTGCGTTTTTTTGCAGCAGTGTATTGGTGGTGTCGGTCACTTCCTTCTGCACAGCCAAAGCATTCTTCTGCTTTAACAGGCTTATCGCAATTACAATCTGGTTTTTCCACAGAGGTATGGTGTTTAATATTGAGCTTTGTATCTTTTCCACCAGAACCTGGTTGTTATTCTGAATAAGCCTTATCTGAGGCGCTGTCTGCAGCGATACCATACGGCTCAGTTTCAGATCGTGTATTTTTTTCTCGAATCTGTTTGCCATCTGTATAGTATCATTCAACTTTTGTGCATCAACAGGATCGTTTGTTTCTTTTACCCTAACCTGCATTTCGGGGATTATACTTTCATTGATCTCCTTAAGTTTCAGTGTTCCTGCCATTATGTAATAGTTGAGGTTGCCAAGGTATTCAAGATTCTTATCAAACAGGTAATCCAGCAGGGTAATGTCCTTCAAAAGCTGCATCTTTGATTTGTCAAGCTCGTCAACGATTTTCTCTATCTCTGTGCTGAGCTTTTGGTATCTTGCTGCGAACTTCTGACTGTTGTTTACAAGGGACCCTATGATGGGAAATTTGGATATGAAGCTTTTGCCTGAGCTTACCCCATCCACATCCAATTCTTTTACTTTCATCATAAGATCTGTAAGTATCTCCCCTACATAGCCGCTGTCCTTTGATCTTACTTCACTTACAACATTGTCTGCAAAACCCGCAATTTGGCTTTGAGCCCCCACCCCATACTGAAGTATGAATTGAGAATCCTCTATGTTGATAGTCTTGATTATTTCTTCCAGCCGATGCCGCTGTTCCTCTGTCATACTAGAAATGTCTATTTCCGCAAGCCCCGTCTCAACTGTATTATTCTTATCCGGTTCCATAAATGCTCCTCCTTCGTACGATTACTTTTATGTAAATACCAATTTAATGCTTTTTCAATATAATACTATTCTATCATTGTTTTCGAAAAAATGTATATACATGACAACCGTACTCCTTTGTAATATAATTATTTATATAATTATATCCCAAGGAGATATAAAAATGATAGAGTATAGGAAACTGACCCATCAGGACTATGATGACGTAGCAGAAATCTGTAAGGATATCTGGGAGGGCACCGATTATCTGCCTGAGGTTTTTCATAAATGGGTCGACAGCAAAGGGCTGTTCTTAGGTGCCGTTGACACCGATACCAATAAAGTAATAGGAACAGACAAATACTCCATACTTTATGACGGTACAGGCTGGCTTGAGGGTCTGCGCACCCACAAGGACTATCGGGGTCGTGGCATAGGCAGGGAGCTGGCCGTCAGAATTGTTGAAAAAGCCAAGGGAGATCTTAGAAAAGGGAAAATAAATAATATTGCATTTTCTACTCATATTTCTTCTGTAGAAAGTATAAACATAATGAAACAAATGGGCTTCAGGTTAGAGCAGGAATACATTCTTTTGCAGAAAGAATACTCGGCTGCGGACAAGACTCTGCGTCTCGAAGACTTCTCTATAGACAGACATGCTCTTGCTTATAAGGAATTTATTGAACTTCCGTATTTGAAAAGGAGAAATAGAATACTGCCCTTTGCATTTTGTTTTCAGAAGCCTACCCCGAAGCTGTATAAGGAGCTAGTAAAGGATAACTGCTTCATATCTTTGAACGGCCACAAAGGATTATTCAAACTGAAAGGCGAGCCTCATTTTATTGTTTTTGATGAAAGTCCTGAAGGAATAAACACATTCATGAATTATTATCTGCTTCTGCTTAATGGCAAATGCAACTCCGCACCTCTTACCTCAGTCATGCCGTGGGACGTACAATTACTTGCCTCACTCGAAGCCATGGGCTTTACCTTGGAGAATTTGACCTGTGACTATCTCTATTTTACATATGCAGAAAAATGTGACGTTGTCACATTTTAAGTCACTAGTTGCTAGTCGCCAGTCTCTAGATTATGGCAGGGCTTCGAAGAAATACCCAAATTCTAGTGTCTGAAGATTACTTAGCAATCTTCAGATATTACGGCACGAATACCTTCAAAAAATGCTTCTTAACCTCTATATCCAGTGGAAAATCCGGCCCCCGCTCCCCGTCAATATCTGTTTCACAGTATCCATCGCATGTCAGAGTCAGCTTGTCAATCTGGAAATGATATAGATTCGGGTCTCCGATATGCTCTCCCCTCAATATCTTCAAAAACAAAGCAAGAATATTGGAAATATTGGTGTTTTTAATCGCTATGACATCCATAAGCCCATCGTCTATTTTTGCATTAGGAACAAGTTTGTTGAAGCCTCCTGCAGAGCTGCCGTTCAGTATCAGAAACAGCAGAAAATTGTCTTCAATCACGTTATCTCCATATTGCAGCCTCATCTTAAACGGAGTAAATCTTGGTATTCCCTCTATGCTTTTCATATAGTAAGCCAATTTCCCGAGAGCGTTTTTCATATTTGTGTCCGTCTTATACGGCACATCTGTCAGCAATCCTGCACTGCATACATTTAAAAAGTAGCTTTCATTGACTTTTCCTATATCAACCCTTCTTATTCTTCCCTTTTTTATTATTTCACAGCAGGCTTCTATGTCTTTTGGCATGTTAAGGTGTGCGGCAAAATCGTTGGCAGTACCGAAAGGAAATATTCCGATCGGCAGGCTAAGCCTCATGGATGCCATTATATTTATGACGCTGCTTAATGTACCATCACCACCGGAAATACAAATAGCCTCATAGTCTTCGTGAATGTCAAAAAACGCCTTTTCCAGTGAATTGATATCGTCACTTCTGAAGGGAACCATCGAATAGCCGGATTTTTGCAGTTTTTCAATAAGATAATCCAGTTTGTTTTTTACAGTACCGTCCCCGGAAAATGGATTATAAATAAATTTCAGCTTTCTCACATTCTCACCCCGCTATACATTATTATAGCATTTATTTATTTTCATTCTTATAAATATAAAGAATACTTTCAGGGAAAATTAAATGTATTGAGATGAAACAAAACAAAAAACCGATGCCTATGATTAACACCGGTTACATCTTTCAGATGGCGGAGAAGGAGGGATTCGAACCCTCGCGCCAGTTTCCCGACCTACGCCCTTAGCAGGGGCGCCTCTTCGACCAAACTTGAGTACTTCTCCTTGGACTACTTAATAAAAATTTTTATTAATTTACATGGAGGAGAGAGAGGGATTCGAACCCTCGGACGCTTTCACGCCTCTGGTTTTCAAGACCAGCTCCATAAACCGCTCGAACATCTCTCCCCGAGTGACAATATACATTATAACAATATTGCTTTTTGGTGTCAATAAACAAATATTGTGATATGTGATATAGTACTAAGTTACTCAATTGACAAAGTAAATGCAACTTGCCGAATGAAAGGTAGTTGCATTAAATATTGCAAAGCGATGAATTCCCTTAATCTTTCATGTTTGTTAACTTTTCTCTATATTCCGTTTCAGCACCTCAAGGAATTTCCAGCAGTCATCCGGATAAATCCTGCCCATATTGGCAACCTGGAACATACCCATTGCCTCATACTTCCCCTTTCCTGCATAGACGACATGCCCGTCGTCTTCCATGGCTGCCATGAATTCCTTTAGCTTAACATTTGCCGGCAGGAATACCGAAGTAACGGTGTTGGACATCTGTCCTTCTGGAATCAGGAACTTGAGTCCCATATCCCGCAATCCATCACGTAAGATCTTTGCACATTTCTGATAACGGGCAATTCTGTTTTCCAGACCTTCGACCTCGAGTATATGCTCGAGGGCCTTGTTTAAAGCCCAGAACAATGTGACATTAGGAGTATTCGGGGTCTGATGGCTCTTCTTGGCAATTTCGTAATGCTTTCCAAGATTCAGATAAACATTTTTGCCCTGATCGGCAGAAATAAGCCTGAGCAATGATTCTCTGGCACAAACATAGGCGCTCCCCGGAAAACCCCCGACACATTTCCCTGCAACGCCGGTGCATATATCAATATTATTATTGACAACATCTATGAATTCTCCGCCGGCAGCACTCACACAGTCAACAAAGAATATTTTGTCATATTCCCTGGCCAGCCTTCCTATCTCTCCGACAGGATTTATCATACCTGTGCTGGTTTCATGAAATACCATGGCAATTACTGAAATATCAGGATTCTCCCTAAGGGCTTCTTCCGCTTTATCGGCAGTAATCATTTCAGCCCAATCATAATTCGGTTTAACTTTCGGAATACGGTATTTGTCGATGATTTCTTCCAGCCTTTCTCCAAATACCCCATTGGATAAAAGTAATACTTTGTCCTTATCCTGAAACATTGAAGACAAGCATGTTTCATTGGCAGATGTACCTGAACCTGAAATAATCAGCGAATAGTAATTTTCGTCAGCTTGAAACAACTTCAGTATTTTTTGTTGGGTGTCCTGAAACATTGCTTCAAATTCATAGCCGCGATGGCATATATCATAGTGCAGCAATGAATAACGAACACAATCCTCCACCATAACAGGACCAGGGCTAAACAACATTGGTAATCGCATTTGTAATTCCTCCTGTTAATATTAATAGAAATTTGCCCAGTTTAATGAGCGATTTACTGCCCTTTTCCAATTTGACAGCAATTTATCGCTTTTCTCCGAATCCATTTGAGGATAAAAACAATGCTTCGATAGATGCCTGCTCTGAATCTGATCAGTATCATCCCAAACACCTGCAGACAAGCCGGCAAACAATGCAGCACCCATGGCAGTTGCTTCAATATTAGATGGCTTCTCAACCGGAATTCCCAAAATATCTGCCTGAAACTGCATAAGAAAATTACTGCGGCTGATTCCTCCATCCACCTTAAGGATTCCAGGCTTATATTCGCAGCTATCCACCATAACGTCTAATACCATCTTTACCTGATAAGCAATTGATTCCAGAGCAGCACGAATAATATGCTCTTTTGAAGTTTTCGCAGTAATACCGACGATTGTTCCCCTTGCACTGGAATCCCAAATGGGAGCAGCCAATCCGGAAAAAGCAGGTACGAAGCAGACACCATCTGTATCAGGAACACCCTCAGCAAGACTGTCAGCTTCGCTGTAATCGGAAATCAATTCAAGGTTGTCACGGAGCCATTGAAGAACTGTGCCAGCTACATATATACCTCCCTCCAGTACATAGCATACTTTGTCCTTAATCTGCCATCCGACTGAAGTTAGAATACCCTGCTCATTTATTAACGGCTTTTCTCCAATGTTCATAAGCAAGAAACATCCTGTGCCGTAGGTGCATTTCATCATCCCTTCCGAAATACAACTCTGACCAAACAGAGCCCCCTGCTGATCAACAACAGATCCGGTAATAGGTATATTCAAACCAAAGAATACAAAGGGATCGGTATTGCCAAAATAACCGCTGGTAGGCAGGATTGAAGGCAAAATATCCCGGGTAAGTCCAAAAGTCGATAACAACTCGTCATCCCAATCCAAGGTATGGATATTGTATAACATTGTACGGGATGCTGTTGAAGGATCTGTATAGAAACTCTTGCCGCCGGTCAGTTTCCAGATTATCCAGCTGTCCAGTGTGCCTGCCAGTATTTCTCCTCTCTCCATAGCCTGACGTACCCCTTCCACATTGTCGATAATCCATTTGATCTTGGAAGCAGAAAAGTATGCATCAAGCGTTAACCCGGTTTTCCGGTGAACGGACTCGGTTAAGGACGGTATGGCTTTTAAATTCTCAATCTCTTTAGTGGTGCGGCGGCACTGCCATACAATTGCATTGTATACCGGTTTTCCGGTAATTCTATTCCAGGCAACAACCGTTTCTCCTTGATTTGAAAGGCCGATTCCTCTAATCTCTATTGAAGTAATATTCAGTTTTGCAGCTTCTTCCAAAACATTGCCGGATACTTTAAGGCAGTTGTTAAAAATCTCTTCCGGGTTATGCTCAACCCATCCGGCTTGCGGATAAATTTGCTCATGCTCCATGTAGCTCATGCAGACTGTATCCAGGTTCTCATCGAATAAAATGGCACGGGTACCGGTTGTTCCTTGGTCAATTGACAATATATACTTCATAGCCTCTCTCCATCTCGTAAATAATCACTTCAGCATATCTTAACCTTTATATGTACATAAAAAGGCCCGGATGCAGAATAAATCTGCAGCCAGGCCTTATTGCCCGTAATGTGTACCCTATTGTACACATATAACAAAACTCTTTAGATAACATATACATTTGCTACTGCTATAATATCATAGCTCTTTATGAGATACAAGACATACTAAGTAAGTTGACTTTTATCTTATAAGTGATTTACTGATAATCTCCGTGCACTCATCTAAAGGCATTGGATAAATATCACAATCATGCAGAACTTGCGTAACATCATAGGAATTCTTCGCATATTCCTCTGCCTTGGTCGGATCCAGGCCATATTCCCCAATATCAATATTGCCTGCACCTGTTTCTCTAAGAAGATCCTCCAAGAAATCAATAAATTCAGATGCTTCAGCTCTTCTCCCTACTGCTGCAGCCATTTGAGCCAATTTGTCAGGAATAAAACGTGCATAATATTTAAAGCATTCTACGCATACCAAGCTCAACGCGGCACCATGAGGAAGGCTTGGGTGCATTGCGCTTAAGGAATGGCCAATTGCATGTTCGGAAGTACATCCTGCTGTTGATTCCACCATACCTGCATAAATATTTGCGAGACACATTCCCTCTCTTGCTTCCATATTGTTGCCGTCCTCTACAGCTGCAATAAGGTGCTTTGCAACCAAACTTATACTCTGCAATGCGTACATATCGCTGAATGGAGTCGCACAGTTACAAATATAACCTTCTGCGGAGTGGAATAATACGTCCATACCTTGGAAAGCAGTTAATGATTTAGGCACGCTTGTCTGCAAGCATGGATCAACAACAGTAATTGCAGGAAATACTTGATCGCTGCTAAGGTCAATCTTTTCGAAAGTCTCTTCTTTGGTTATGACAGCAAAGGGGTTGACTTCGGAACCGGTTCCTGATGTTGTAGAGATCACAATGATTGGCAATGCCCCCTTACTTACAGGTTTAAGTTTCCCAGTGATTCCACCCATGTAGTCCCAGACGTTCCCTCCGTTTCTAATTACTACAGCTGTTGCCTTTGCTGTATCAATGCAAGAGCCTCCGCCCAAGCCAACAGTAAAATCTACTCCTTCCCTGATTCCAAGTTCTACTGCTGCCATTACTCCTTTGCTTGTAGGATTCGGTTGAACCTGATCAAAAACCACACTATCAACATGGTTCTTTTTGAAAAGTTCAATAACACGATCCAAGTATCCTAATTTCTTCATAGAGCCGCCGCCGGTGATGCAAATCAAAGCTTTTTTACCCGGCAACTTGATGGTTCCTAGCTCATCCAGTTTCCCTTGACCGAATAAAATTTTTGTAGGTATATGATAGTTAAATTCCATCGCTGCTCCCCCCTCAATTGTTTGCTATTAAGAACATTTTCAAGAACATTGCAGCCTGTACACAAAAATTCTAATTGTAACTGCTATTTAACAATATGACTTCTGTAATATCTTGATAATATCATCAATGGATAATTCATAGCGATCAAATCCAAAACCGATGCCCTTAGAAATCCTTGCAATCTCCGGAATATCCCCCTTGGGGATGCCAAATCCGCTCATAGGCAAATGGCGCATTTCTGTCTCATTCAGCAAGCCAATAAGTGCATCAAGAAAGCACTTCCCTGTTCCGTCCTGCTTTGAAGACTCATCCATAGCCTTGCCGAGCGTATCGAACATCCCTGGTAAAAACCCAACAACCTTCTTATAATACTCCTCTGCTAAAACTATAAGGCTGGCGCCATGAGCCAAGTTCGGATACAAACCACTCATGCACTGACCAATGATATGTGGGGAAGTTGTTGCAGATAGGGATTGCGCAAAACCGCAAAGCACGTTGGCAGCATAGCTCATCTGTATTCTGGCTTCAAGATTTCCGCCGTCCTTGGCAACGACCGGAAGCCATTTGCTTACAATACTTACTGCTTCCAGGCAATAGAGGTTCGTCAACTCTACCGCACAGTTTGCAATGTAGCATTCAATAGCATGAAACAGGGCATCAAAACCCTGATATAGTGTGAGTGTCCGGGGAAGCGTAAGCATTAATTCGGGATCAATGATTGATACTTTGGGAAATACTGCTTCTGTACCGAAATCCAGTTTCTCATTAGTTCGCTCGTTCGTTATCACGCACCATGGATCACATTCAGTTCCCGTTCCGGCAGTTGTTGTAATTGTCACAACAGGAAACGCACCTTCTACGGCCTTGCCTCCGCCTGTACCGGCTGATGCATATTCCCAGAGATCCCCCGGATTCTTCATCATAATCGCCGCCGCCTTAGCAGTATCAATACTGCTGCCACCGCCGAGACCAATAAAAAAATCACAACCTTTATCTTTAGCCTCAACCGAGGCTTCCATAACACCTTTGCGCGTAGGATTAGGCGTTACCCTGTCAAAAATAAAATATTCTATATCTATCTTATCGAGCAAAGCAGTCACTCGATCCAGAATGCCCAGCTTTCGCATAAGCTGATCTTCAGTTATGCAAATCAAAGCTTTTTTACCGGGTAACTTAATATTAGTCAGTTCATTAAGTTTCCCCGGCCCAAACACTACCCTTGTTGGTATATAGCTTTCAAATGAAAACATAATATCACCCTTTCAATTTAAATTCCATTCTTATGCAAGCTCCCCAAGATATATTCGATCTCAGTCTAAAAGCAATTTATTTATACCAGAGCCAGGCTTAACCAAGGTATGTAAGTTATAACAAGAATCATAATTAATATCCACAATGTTAATAACAGCATGGGCTTCATCACTTCGCTTACTTTGGTTTTAAAAATTGAACACGATGCAAACAATGCAACTCCAACAGGCGGTGTTGCCATTGCCATGCTGCAGTTATAGCTTATCATAACCCCAAAATGTATGGGATCCATACCAATTCCAACAGCAACTTTAAAAAATATTGGCACCAAAATGATCATGGCAGGCAAAGTATCCATTAGTACACCAATAACGAAAAAGATCAAATTCATTATCAATAGTATTGCGAATGGACTCATTCCGATTCCTAAAAGATGGCTTGAAATAGTAGTTGGTATTTTGACAATTACCATAAAATAGCTTATTAACCCTGCGGTAGCAACCATCAGCAAAGGACCGGCTGCTACTTTTGTCGATTCTAACAAGCATCGGTAGAATTCCTTCATGTTAAATTTGCTTCTTATAAGGTACACAATAGCAGCATAGGAAACAGCTATTGCAGCCGCTTCGGTCGGTGTAAATTTGCCCGAATATATTCCGCCCAAAATGATTACGGGCAGCATTAAAGGTACAATTGCGACTGTAGTTATTCTTAGGCTTTCTTTTATCGATGGCGGCGGCAAAGCCTTATAGCCCGCACGTATGGCATGTACATAACTGATCGCCATGAGTCCGGCGCCTGTTAATAGACCCGGTATGATGCTGCCGATAAACAGGCTCCACACAGATACACCAGTCAATGAACCCACGACAATAAGGTTGATACTCGGCGGAATAACTGCACCTAAGCACCCTGCAGTAGCAACCAGGGCTGTACAAAACCTGCGGTCATACCCTTCTTTCAACATAGAAGAAGAAAGCATGCTGCCTACCGCAACCGCATCCGCTGTTGCAGAGCCGGTAATCGCGCCAAACAATATTGCTGTCCCTGTAGCCATATGCAAAAGGCCTCCTTTGAACCGGCCGAGAAAAATTCGTGAAAAATTAACAAGCCCCTCTGACATCTTAGATTCGGTCATGATCGTTCCGGCAAGTATGAAAAGAGGTATGGCCGTGAGCGGAAAGGAATCGACACTGGATGTCATGATTTGCGCAAATGTTGGCGGCATTACGTTTTGGGTAATAATAAGACCAACACAGCCTACCAGGCCTAGCACAAATGACACGGGAACATTAATCAAAAAAAGTACTACAAATAACATTACAATAAATATTGATAACGCCAAAGACATTAGCCTCACCTCTCCCCCGTTTTTTTGCGACTATTTCTTACGATCTCAATGAAATGGTATATACTTGTAATAAGCATTATTGCCGATGATACCGGAATAAGCATGTACTTCCAGGATACAGATAACCCAGAAAGGGGAAGCCTAGAACTCCATCCGCTCTGTACTGCTGCTATACCCGATATAAATAAAGCGACTAAAAACAATATCGTTGATAATTCACGAATCAAATCAACAACAATAAGCCCTTTTCCCTTGAACATATTGTAAAGGCTGTCAAATCCCATATGTCCTTCTTCCATATGGACAACAGCGGAACCAACATAAATAGATAATAAAAAAGCCAGTGAAATGAGTTCAAGGCTATAACCAAAAGGACGCGCGAAAACATAGCGGCTTAGAACTTGCAGCATAGTGAATATCCATATTAAAAAAATACTGGCTGCCGCTACCATATCCAAAATATGTTTTGCTATAGATTTCATGGATACCTCCGTTCTGTTTATTTGGCAGGAAGTCGAAAGTTTATAATAACTTTCCTTCCTGCCAAATAAACAATATACATTTAGGAATGGAATCAGTTAAGACAACAATTTATTTGCCCAATTCAATAATTCTGTCGTAAATATTCCGCCCCAGTTTATCAGCATATTTCTCATTTACTGATGCTACAGCGTCAATAAACGCTTGTTTATTGACAGTATTAATCAGCATGCCTTTTTTTATCAAATTGGCTGTAGCGGCATCACCTTGCTCCTTAGCTACTTGTCGATTGTAGATTAATGCTTCTCCGGCACAGTCTCTGATGATTTTCTGCAAATCCGCAGGCAGGCTGTCCATAAAACTCTTGCTGGTTATCATTGGCATAAGTTCATAGGTGTGTTCATCCAGCGAATAGTACTTGCACGGTTCAAAGAGGTTGGAAATCAAAACGTCTGTCGGAGCATGTTCGGCACCATCCGCCCCTTTTTGCATCAACGTTGTATACAGCTCGCTCCAGGCTATAGGCGTTGGTATTGCACCCAAAGCTGCAAACGCATCATTCGAAAGTGGGGAATTGGTCGTGCGCAGCTTCATTCCCTTTATATCAGAAGGTTCAACAATCGGCTTTTTTGAATTATAAAAGCTTCTCATGCCCCCGCCTGTAAACGGTGCAAGAACCTCAAATCCACTGGATTCCAACGATCCGAAAATCTCTTTACCAACATCGCTGTCCAATACTTTTACCGCGTGTTCTTCGCTGTTGAACAGATAGAACATCGTAAAGAAATCTATTTTGGGCTCCCAAGAGCTCAGAACTGAAACCTGGGGTACTGAAAATGCAATCGCCCCGTTTCTAACTGCTTCTGCTTCTTCACGCTGATCGCCATATAGTGAGCCAGCGGTGAACACATCGATAGTTATCTGACCATTTGATTTTTCCTTAACAAGCTCTACAAACTTCTTAAGGGCAATTGTACTTGGATAGTCATCACTGTCACCACATGATGCTTTCAGTTGATATTTCTGGGTCGGTTCTGAAGTCGGTTCTGAAGTCGGTTCTGAAGACTGTTTTGTTGGGGCAGCGCAACCAACCATTGTTGCGCTGATCAATAATAAAACCAAGAGCATTACCATTGTCTTTTTTGAATTCATTACAAAACCCTCCTTATTTTTTATTATTCAGCTGTAAATATGAGTTTAATCCTCATGCAGTCATGTTTTAACAGTTTGATTGTGTAATAAGTATTTCAATATTTAGAGAATAACCCCGTTCTTTTTAAGCTCCTTTTGCAAAGCCGGCACATCGAGCTGTGCAAATACTTTTTTTGTTTTTACCGATTGTGCTGCAGCTGTACCAGCCGCTTCTCCCGTCACCATGCAGCATGGTATAAGCCTCAAATACTCCTGAGCATAATGGTCAGATGAAATGAAACGGCCAGCCGTGATAAGATTGTCGACATTTTGAGGAATAAGTGACCCATAAGGTATTTCAAAGGAAATATCATTTTCAGTATCCAAGCCAGCGAGTCCAATAACATCTGAAAACTCTTTCCCCCCTCGTATTGTTTCCTTTGTAACCTTATCTTTGCCGCACAATATACGGCTCAGCCGGACACCTAATTGAGGCGCGACTTTTACAAGCTGTGCATTCTTAAAACCAGGAAGATTTTCCCGGTAATAATCTACAGCTGAAACGATTTTTTCACGCATCTCTATTTCAGCATTTGACAGCGCGTCAACATCTAATTCGTTAATCTGCCCCAGCCAGTTGTTAAACCACACAACAGAATCAACCATCGTACGCATGAAATACAGAGAAGCGTGCGGCGTTTTCATTATCTTTTTAAACTCATCAGGGTTTTCCCGCTGGTTATTCAGCGCGTTTTCGATATCCACATTGCCTACCCAAAAAACAAGACCGGCACCCCTTTTATCTTCCACAAAGGGAGAACCTGACCAGCTCATAACATCCCCATCCCCGCTGGCATCCACAATTACCTTAGCCATAATGGCCATGCGACCTGATTTACTCTCAAATATTACACCTTTGATTGTGTTTCCATCCATAACCACATTGGATGCCCATGCATGGAGGAGTATTTTGACTCCTGCTTCTTTCAGCATTGTGTTAAATTCATATTTCGCGTATTCAGGATGAATATTGACATTCAAGCGGACTGCTTTGTCATTCCAGCCTACCGATGCCCAGCTGCGCCAATATTCAATTTTTTCAGGATCCGAACTGTTCACTTCATCCATAGAAGGCATATAACCCCGTCCAGGCGTTTCCGATTTACATAGGCGTTGAGCAAATTCATATGCTATTCCACCGACAATTTGTCGTCCGGCCCCATTACAATATGGCTCTATAACCGATACCATACCCCCTGTGGCTAAACCGCCTAACCATCCATATCGTTCAACTAAAATAACCGACAGCCCACTTCGCGCTGCTGCCAACGCTGCTGCAAATCCGGCAACCCCTCCCCCAACGACCAAAACATCAGTTGTGTCATAAACGGCAATCTCTCGCCTTTCCTCAACAATTGTATTCATAGTACACCTTCTTTCTAAATGATTTAGTAACCTATTATCATACTTTCGGGTAAGTTTTTAAGTCTGATGAAAGGTTATGTATTACAATTAATTTTTGCCAATAAAATTTATACTCTAAAAGGGAGACAGATTTAAATACCAATCTTAGCAGTTAATTGGATATAGCCCCCATATTGACTAGAATCTGTTTCAATTCAGATTCCTCATCACTGCTTAACGGCAGCCTTGGACCGCGCATATATCCACCCGCCAAGCCTAACATATTGGACATTGATTTTACAGCCTGAACTAACTTTCCGGAATTCTCCAAATATCTAAGCATAGGCAATAATTTGTCATATACTTCGCGTCCGCCGCTAAAGTCCTTAGCAGCATAAGTTTTCTCGAATAATTCGATACAAAGTTTCGGAGTAACATTAGATGAAACTGAAATCCAACCTTGTGCTCCAAGAACAAAATTTTCATATGCCAGATCCTCCCAACCGCACAATAGTTTTACCTCAGAAGATGCATATGCCTTGACATCTCTTGCCCTTTGAACGGATCCGGTCGAATCTTTAAGGTATTGTACATTTTTCAATTCATCAAATATCTTAATTAATGTCTTTTCGGTAACATCAACCCCTGTAGTCCATGGATTATTATACAGGATTATAGGTATATTGATAGCATCGTTGATATCTTTATAATATCCATAAACTTGTTCCATGTCAGGTTTGCAGTATGGAGGCGGTGAAATCATCACGCCGGCTGCTCCTATCGATTCAGCATGCTTAGAGAATGCTATTGCTCTCTTCTGTGTTTCGCAAGTAGTACCAACTACCACAGGCACTCTCCCTTTAGCTGCCTTCATGACAAATTCTGCAACTTTATACCTTTCTTCATCCGTTAAACTCGCATACTCACCAGTACTTCCTAATGTCAAAAGTCCATGTACTCCTTGGCTTATCAACCATTCAATGTTTGATTCAAATCCCTTGTAATCAACTTCATCATTTTTGTCAAAGGGAGTAATCAGTACTGTAATTATGCCTTGTAAATCCTTCATTTTTCTCCTCCTAATTCTTAAAATTTTTTATATGTATTTTAATAAAAAACTATGTATAAAATATAAAAGGCCTGGATACAGAATAAATCTGCAGCCAGGCCCTATTGCCCGTGAAGTGTACCCTATTGTACACAAAATATCTGATTCTAAGTATAATGTTATTTTATTGTTATAATAACATATTCTTTTACGATAAGCAAGCGATACCGTATTTTTTCTTATTACTGTTACTGTTACTCGTTAGCCTTATTACTGCAGTTTCCGTTTTATATATATTTAAATTATCTGAAAATAAGCCCGTTAATATCGTAATGATCTCTCTGTTTTTTTTATATGTAATATGTAGTTGTAAAAGATAAATGAATAAAGTTATAATTAATATTATACAGTAATAATTTTTTTATTTCAACGGACGGGAGGCATATCATGAGAACAGTAGTTATTGCTGATGATGAACCAATTACAAGGATGGATATCAGACAAATGCTAGAGGAAAATAAATTTTCAGTAGTTGGTGAGGCATCTGACGGATTTGATGCAATAGAACTGTGCCGCCAGCACAATCCTGATATTGTGCTAATGGACATAAAAATGCCAATTTTTGATGGTCTTGAAGCTGCAAAAAATATACTTGAAAATGATCTTGCGGAATGTGTAGTAATGCTTACTGCCTATTCGGATCAGGAGCTGATTGAACGTGCAGGACAAGCCGGTGTAACAGGATATCTGGTCAAGCCGGTAGATCAAAAAAGATTGCTTCCTACCATCGAAATTGCAGTAGCTCAGGGAAAAAGAATAAGGCAAGCAAAATCAGAAGCTGAGATAGCAAAAAAACGTCTTAATGATAGCCGTATAATTGATCGCGCGAAAGCTATTATTGCTGGTGAAATGGGTATAACTGAAGCCCAGGCATATCGGGAATTACAGAGCATATCGATGACTAAGCGCTGCACAATGGCCTCTCTCGCAGAAAAAATTGTGAAAGGAAAATCACAGGGAACAGAGATTCAAAATGTAAAAACTCTGCTTATGGAACGCTATGGAATATCAGAAGCTGCAGCCTATAAGCGTCTTGCAGCACAAGCCAAACAAGAAAACCTCTCAGTACAAGAAATAGCAAGACTGATTCTCTCTGAGTATAAAAGATAAAGTAATCGAAAGGATTAATTAATGAAGGAAAAAATGACAATGACTCTGCGGCAGCTATGCCTACAAAAGACAACACTAACTTCTGATGACATTTCCCAGCTTGAAAGGATAAGCCAACAGCTTCAAATTATGGCGGACCTGACAATGGGAGATGTATTCATAGATTGCATGGAAACTGATAATAAAACCGTTTTGGTTCTTGCACAAAAAAGTCCACAATGGGGGCTGTCATCCTATGGTACAAATACTGTCGGCATGAATGTTCAAAGGAAAAATGAACCTGCCGTTTATCACGCATTTGAGTCTGGGGTACCGGTAAGGGATCTCAAAGCTATCACTCCGGAAAGCAAGGCAGTAAGACAGAATGTAATTCCAGTCCGGAATAAAAATGGAAAAACTATTGCAGTTGTAATCTGTGAGCTTGATATAAGCAAAAGTTTGCGGCAGGAAAAGAAATTCGATGAATTAATGCATGGACAGGATAATATATCAGGTCTGTTAAACGGCCGCAATCCCCAGGGCGGAACAAATCAGACAACACGGGAAATCAACCATATGGTCAAGAATAATATGCAGATGGTAGCAAGCCTGCTGGGTCTGCAGTCAAGAAAGTCTTCAAACTCTGAAGTTAAAGAAGCCTT
>JAKPKE010000135.1 GCA_029553855.1 Bacillota bacterium
TTCACGAAGCTTACCAACGTGCTTCCATACAGCCGTTCTGGATATTCCAAGCTTTTCGCTTATATTCTCCCCGGAAATAAACTGCCCTTTATTTGCTTTTAATACATCCAATACTTTGTTTCTCATATTTCACCTCAAAATGCGTGCTGAACAACGTCACCGCTTTCCCGGAACTTTTATCTGATATACTATTATTTTACTATAACTTCAATAAAAAAACAGACAATTTCCTGTCTGTTTTTTATTTATTCAGTATATGCAGAAACAAAACCTCTTCGATATCTTTTCGTTATATTTTACACATTGAAAGGAGAACGCCGGCTGCAATTGCAGAGCCAATAACCCCTGCAACATTTGGTCCCATAGCATGCATAAGAAGGAAGTTTGAAGGATTTGCCTCCTGGCCTACCTTTTGGGAAACTCTCGCCGCCATTGGCACCGCAGAAACCCCTGCCGAGCCTATAAGCGGATTTACCTTCCCTCCCGACATTTTGCACATTATTTTTCCGAATAATACTCCCCCTGCCGTTCCTCCCGAAAAGGCTGCAAGCCCCAGGAAAATTATTGCCAGGGTCCTGGGAGAGAGGAACAATGCTCCATTGGCAGTGGCACCCACGGTAATACCAAGGAAAATAACGACTATGTTCATCAATTCGCCTTCTGCAGTCTTGAATAATCTGTTCAATGTGCTCTGAACCGTTGCTGCTTCTCTCAGCAAGTTGCCGAACATAAGCATTCCCACCAGGGAGGATGCTGCCGGAAGCAGTAACGAAACCACTACTGTAACCAATATCGGAAATATTATTTTTTCAAGCTTGGATACAGGCCTCAGCTGTTCCATTACTATTTCTCTTTCAGCCTTTGTCGTTAAAGCCTTCATTATCGGAGGCTGTATCAAGGGCACCAGTGCCATATAAGAGTATGCGGCTACTGCTATCGGTCCTAAAAGCTGAGGTGCAAGCTTGGCTGTAAGATATATTGCCGTTGGTCCGTCCGCCCCGCCGATAATTCCTATTGAAGCTGCCTCAGGAACAGTAAACCCAAGTCCGGGTACGAGATTCAGAGCCAAGGCGCCCAGGAAGGTTGTAAATATACCAAGCTGAGCAGCTGCTCCCAGGAGTATGCTCTTTGGGTTGGCAATAAGGGGTCCGAAATCTGTCATGGCTCCTACTCCCATGAATATGAGAGGAGGATATATCCCAAGCTTTACCCCTCTGTATAGCCAATATAGTAAACCTCCGACATCAACCATCTTGTGTACATGCTCTCCCGTTGCCGGATCTGTAACAATTTGATATATCGGCTCTGCATTAAGCCCCGCCAAAGGCAGGTTGGCAAGAAGCATTCCAAAGGCTATAGGCAATAATAACAATGGTTCAAAGCCTTTCTTAAGAGCAAGATATATAAGGATAAAAGATATTACAAGCATTACCCCTTCCTGCCAGGTAATGGCGGATAAGCCCATACTGAAATAAAACGCTTTTAACGCTTCCATCAATGACATTCATATTCCCCCATTCTTTGTTTTGAGGTGCCTATCCAAGCACAATCAAAACCTGTCCTGTATTTACCGACTCCCCTGCGTTAACTTGTATTGAAGATACTACTCCATCCGCTGCCGCCATTATTTCATTTTCCATTTTCATTGCTTCAAGTATGCACAGTACCTGTCCTTTTTTCACCGTTTCGCCTGCCTTAACATTAACTGATAGTATTGTTCCGGGCATTGGAGATACTACAGTAGCCGCCCCCGCCGGCACCGGTGCGGAAGCTGCTTTCGGTGCAGGTGCGGGTGCAGGTGCCGCTTTCGGTGCCGGAGCTGCTGCCGGCGCAGGTGCCGCTGCCCTCGGTGCTGGTGGTGCTGCCACAGGCACTCCGTCTTTTATTTCTTCTATTTCTACTTCATAGCTTTTACCGCTAACGTTTACCATAAACTTTCTCATTTTCTCATACCTCCCTATAATCTATTGAGCATTTGTTCATGTCTTCCAACCTTAGCCCATACAGGAGCATTGTCCTCCACTCTTTTGACGGATCTGACAATCAAATTACTGCTGCTTCCCATAAAAACAGACAATGCCGCGATTATGGCAGCCACTATTTCCCCTTCATCTTCTGCAGATGCTTCGGTTACCTGCAAAGGCTCTTCAGTATCATCTAATTTGATAATTTCAGTTTTTTTTTCTGTTCCTTTATTGGATAAGACCTTCAATATACCAAGCATGTAAGCCAGACCAATAAGGACAATAAACGTCATTCCCATGCCGACTCCGGTAACAATGAGTCCATAGCTGAGCATATCTGAAACAGTTGTCATTTACTATTTCCTCCTTTTCTATACGGGCAGGTTGCCGTGTTTCTTCGCCGGTCTGCTTTCCCTCTTGCTTGCAAGCATTTCAAAGGCGCTTGCCAGCCTTTGTCTTGATTCCGAAGGCTCGATGACAGCATCAACATAGCCTCTTTTTGCCGCAATATATGGCGTTGCAAACTTTTCTCTGTATTCCTGTATCTTTTCTGCACGGGTTTGTGCAGGGTCTTCTGCACCCTCTATATCCTTCTTGAATATTATATTGGCTGCACCCTCAGGTCCCATAACCGCAATTTCAGCTGTCGGCCATGCAAAAACCATATCAGCTCCCAGGTCCCTGCTGCACATGGCAAGGTATGCTCCGCCGTATGCTTTTCTTACAATCAATGTAACCTTGGGTACTGTTGCCTCGGAATATGCATAAAGCATTTTTGCTCCGTGCCTTATGATCCCGCCGTATTCCTGGTTTGTACCCGGAAGGAAGCCCGGTACGTCAACAAGATTCAGTATCGGAATATTAAAGGCGTCACAGGTCCTGATAAACCTTCCGGCCTTATCTGAAGCATTTATGTCCAGGCATCCCGCCAGGACCTTAGGCTGGTTTGCAATTATTCCTATACTTGCACCGTTAATTCTTGCATATCCTGTGATTATATTCACAGCATAATAAGGATGGACCTCCATAAAGTCGCCATTATCAACAATTGCCCTGATTATATCCTTCATGTCATAAGGCTTGTTCGGACTTTCGGGTATTATTGTATTTAATGCCTCTTCTATTCTATTGAGATCGTCTCCATTTTCGACAATAGGTACACTTTCCATATTATTTGACGGCAGGAAACTCAGAAGCCTTTTTATTTCTTCAATGCAGGATTTTTCATCAGGGCTTATGAAATGGGCCACACCGCTTACCCTGTTGTGAGTCATAGCGCCGCCAAGCTCCTCCGATGAAACATCTTCCCCTGTAACCGCCTTTATAACCTGAGGACCTGTTATAAACATTTGGCTGGTCTTATCTACCATAAATGTAAAATCTGTAATGGCAGGTGAGTAAACCGCTCCCCCTGCACATGGCCCCATGATTACAGATATTTGAGGAACAACGCCGGATGCAATTGTATTTCTGTAAAATATCTGCCCATATCCAGAAAGGGCATCAACACCCTCCTGAATTCTTGCTCCGCCGGAATCGTTTATTCCTACTACTGGCGCGCCCATCTTCAAGGCCAGATCCAGAACCTTGCATATCTTCCTGGAATGCATTTCCCCAAGGGAGCCGCCTATAACAGTAAAGTCCTGGGCATAAACATACACTAACCTTCCGTCAACAGTTCCATAGCCTGTAACTACTCCTTCAGCCGGTGCCTCTGTAGAATCCATCCCGAATTCTGTACATCTGTGTCTTACAAATGCGTCCAACTCTACGAAACTTCCCGAGTCCATAAGCAGCTCAATTCTCTCTCTTGCAGTCAGTTTCCCGGCTTTATGCTGCTTCTGAATCCTTTCTGCACCGCCCCCCTCGATAATTTTATCCAGACTGCTGTGCAGAGCATCGATCTTATCTATTGACATAGAATCCCCTCCAATTCCATAATGATCTCATTTTCTCTCACAAAGCTCTATTAAAACACCATCAGTGCTTTTAGGGTGAAGAAATGCAATTCTTGCACCACCGGCCCCATACCTGGGCTTTTCGTCTATAAGCCTCATCCCTTTTTCTTTCATTTCCGCCAAAGCTGCTTCTACATCCCCTACCTTAAAGGCTATGTGCTGAATCCCCTGCCCTTTGGTCTCAATAAATTTCGCAATCGGTCCCTCTGGAGAAGTAGACTCCAATAATTCTATTTCCGTATCACCTATCGACAGAAATGCTACTTTTACTTTTTGTTCCTCAACTACCTCAACACCATGGAGCTCAAGTCCTAAAACATCTTTGTAGAGCTTTATGGCTTCATCAAGGTTATTCACTGCGATGCCAATATGGTCTATCTTGCTGACCAATATTACACCTCCCTCCGTCTATATATAATTATTTTAATATCAATGACTATGTTGTCGGTTTTTCCTGAATTCATTCATCAGTTTGTCCGCGGCAGAGTAAGGATCCGTCTGCCTGTCCATAACCCTCTGAACAAGTTCATCAATTATATTTGTATCCTCGCTTAGGCCGTATACCGTTTTCATAACTTCGTCCCGGAAAATATCCATTATTTCCGTTTTCAGCCTGTTTGCTTTCTTTTGTATATAGCCTCCGCTTTTATTCTGATATTCCCAATGGTTTTCGATAAGCTCCAGAAGCTTCTCCATGCCTGCATCATCTTTGGCAATAATATTCAAAACCGGGGGCCTGTATTTATCGTTCCTGTTAAAATCCAACATAGCCTCTATCTCCGCAGCAGTACGTTCGGCACCATCCCTATCGGATTTATTTACCGCGAAAACATCTCCTATTTCCATAATGCCTGCCTTGATGGTCTGTATATCATCCCCCAGCCCCGGCACCATAACCATCACGACTGTATCTGCAAGCCTCACAATATCAATTTCGGACTGTCCCACGCCCACTGTCTCAACAAATATATAGTCCATTCCGAAAATATCCAGAATCCTGACGGTTCCATGGACTGCCTTTGATAAACCTCCCAATGCCCCCCTGGTTCCCATACTTCTTATGAAAACTCCGGGGTCTGTGCTGAGATCAGTCATCCTTACCCTGTCTCCAAGGATTGCACCGCCCGTAAACGGGCTTGTAGGATCAACGGCAACTATCCCCACCTGTTTTCCGGCTTTTCTCAGCTGCTTTGTGAGTCTGTCGGTTATCGTGCTCTTGCCTGCTCCAGGCGGCCCGGTAATACCTATTATCCTGGCATGACCGGTCATGCTGTAGCATTCTTTAATTATGTTGATTGCCTCTGTCTCTCCGTTCTCCATCATCGATATCAATCTTGCGGCTGCCCTTTTATCTTTTTTCAGCAAGCCTGACTTAATATCCATATGAATCTCCTATACATCAAGTTATCTCTTTCTTACATTTTTTCTGATAAAATCGATTGTCTCAGACGTAGGCGTCCCCGGTGTAAATATTCCTGCAATACCTTCATTAATTAAGTCAGGTATGTCATCTTCCGGAATAACCCCTCCCCCTACAACAAGTACGTCGTCAGCACCTTTTTCCCTGAGAAGATTGACAACCTTCGGGAAAAGGTGGTTGTGAGCCCCTGACAATATACTCATAGCTACACAGTCTGCATCTTCTTGTATAGCTGTCTCAACTATCTGCTCCGGGGTCTGTCTGAGACCGGTATATATAACCTCCATACCTGCGTCCCTAAGTGCCCTCGCGACAACCTTTGCACCCCTGTCATGGCCGTCAAGCCCGGGTTTTGCAACTACCACTCTGATAGGCCTCTCCAAATTCACAACCTCCCTAAATTCATATTGGTTATCTCTTTTTGTTAATTCTCATCATTATATGTAAATTCCGGCAATAGGCGATAGGCTATGGGCAACGGGTGTTATTTGCCTGCCCTCTAAGCCCTGCCTGAATCTAGCGACTAACGACTCTTGACTAATGACTATAATACTATCGACTGCTGGTATTCTCCGAATACTTCCCTTAATACTCCGCAGATTTCGCCCAATGTGGCATAAGCCTTAACTGCATCCAAAATCAACGGCATAAGGTTGACGTTACCTTGTGCAGCTTTCCTCAATGCTTCTAATGTTTTATTTACTTTACCATTATCTCTTTCCTTGCGGAGCTCGGCAATTTTCTTTTTCTGAAGTTCACCAACCAACGGATCGACTTTAAGCAGTCCTTTGGGAGCCTTTTCTTCAATCTGGAACTTGTTCACTCCAACTACTATTCTGTCTCCTGCTTCTATTTCCTTCTGATACTTATATGCGCTGTCCTGTATCTCCTTCTGTATATAACCCTTGTCTATAGCCTTCGCAGCTCCTCCCAGCCCGTCTATGCTGCTGATATATTCCGTCGCCTTCTTCTCTATTTGATCTGTCAGGCTCTCTATGTAGTAGGAGCCTGCAAGAGGATCTACCGTCTCTGTAACCCCGCTTTCATAGCCTACAATCTGCTGAGTCCTCAAAGCAATTCTTACAGAATCCTCTGTCGGCAAAGCAAGGGCCTCGTCTCTGGAATTGGTGTGCAGGGATTGAGTACCTCCCAATACTGCCGCCAATGTCTGCATGGCAACCCTCACTATATTATTGTCAGGCTGTTGGGCAGTCAAGGTACAACCTGCCGTCTGGGTATGGAATCTTAACATCATGGACTTAGGATTCTTTGCCTTGAATCTGTCCTTCATGATCTTAGCCCATAGCCTTCTTGCAGCTCTGAACTTGGCTACTTCTTCCAGAATATCATTGTGGGAGTTAAAGAAGAAAGACAGTCTGGGTCCAAAATCATCTACGTCCAATCCCGCCTTCATTGCAGCTTCAACGTAAGCAATACCGTCAGCCAGCGTAAAGGCTACTTCCTGGGCTGCCGTTGAGCCTGCTTCCCTAATGTGATACCCGCTTATGGATATGGTATTCCATTTTGGAACATATTTTGAACAATATTCGAAAATATCGGTAATAAGTCTCATGGAAGGTTCCACCGGAAATATGTATGTTCCTCTTGCTATGTACTCTTTGAGTATGTCGTTCTGTATTGTGCCCGAGAGCTGATCCGGTGATATCCCCTGCTTTTCTGCAACCGCTATGTACATGGACAGCAGCACCGAAGCGGGAGCATTTATTGTCATTGACGTGCTTACTTTATCAAGGGGAATGCCGTCAAAAAGTATCTCCATGTCTTTAAGAGAGTCTATTGCAACTCCAACCTTTCCAACTTCTCCCTCAGAAAGTGCATGGTCGGAGTCATAGCCTATCTGCGTAGGCAGGTCAAAAGCTACGCTAAGCCCTGTCTGCCCCTGTTTCAAAAGATATTTGTATCTTTGGTTTGATTCTTCTGCGGTAGCAAAGCCTGCATACTGTCTCATTGTCCAGAGTTTGCCCCTGTACATGGTGGGCTGTACCCCCCTCGTATAGGGATATTCCCCGGGATATGACAGGTCCTTGTCATAGTCAAGGTTCTCTATATCTTCAGGGGTATAAGCTCTCTTCACCCTGATACCTGATGAAGTCTCAAACTCCTTCTTCCTTTCGGGATATTTAGCAATTACTTTTGTATTTACAGTGTTCTCCCATTCTTCATGAGCCTTTTTTAACTGTCCTAACTTTTCATTGTTGAACATGTTTACCCTCCTTCAAAGACGCATAATCCTTGAAAACTCACGCTTTATGGCCATGTTATGAAGTAAAAAATTCATAACAGATATGATTTTGCAAGTTTTCCTTCTTATTTCTTATAATAACATATTATAGTCTTCATTGTGTACTGTTTTTGCATAAATTTTTCGAAAATTCAATGTTAATTTATAGACAATGTATTATCTGATATATATACCTTTCTGTTCAATTCTTTTAGGGACTCGAAAAGCTCCATTAAAACTAAAGCCTAACCTTTTTTAGGCTAGGCTTTGTCATTCTATGCGTTCGCAAATACTTCCTCAAATTCAGCCTGGTCAAGCTTTTCTCTTTCCAGGAGCGCTTTTGCCACTCCATGAAGTCTGCTTATATTTTCTTTCAGCAGTGTTTCAGCCTTTTGATAAGCAGTATCTATAACCTTCCTGATTTCCTTGTCAATCATCGCCGCAACCTCTTCGCTGTAGTTCCTTGACCTGGTAAGATCCTTGCCTATAAATACCTCATCATGATCCGAACCAAAGGTCATAGGGCCAAGGTACTCGCTCATACCGTATTCTGTTACCATCTTCCTTGCAATACCGGTAGCTCTTTCAATATCATTTTTTGCTCCTGTGCTTACGTCATCCAAAACGAGTTTTTCGGCAACCCTTCCGCCAAGCAAACTCACTATTTGCTCTTCGAGTTCGGACTTTGACATATAGAATTTATCCTGCTGCGGCAAGGATATTGTATAGCCTCCTGCTCTTCCTCTCGGAATGATGGATATCTGATGCACCGGGTCCGCATTCGGCAGAAGTTTTTGTACTACCGCGTGCCCCGCCTCATGGTATGCCGTAAGCTTTTTATCATGCTCGCTTATTACCTTGCTCTTCTTTTCAGGTCCTGCAATTACCCTTATTGTGGCTTCATCAAGATCCACGGCCTCCAGCTTTTTCTTTCCCTTTCTTGCAGCCAGAAGTGCCGCTTCATTCATTACATTTTCAAGATCCGCCGGGGTAAAGCCCGTAGTTCCTTTAGCCAAGGTTTCCAGGTTTGCGTCCAATGAAAGGGGTTTATTCCTTGCATGTATCTTCAAAATATCTTCCCTTGCTTTAACATCCGGTATGCCCACGGTAATCTGTCTGTCGAAACGCCCGGGTCTCAGCAGCGCCGGATCCAATATATCAGGTCTGTTGGTGGCTGCGATTATTATTATCCCTTCATTTACACTAAAACCGTCCATTTCAACCAACAGCTGATTAAGTGTCTGCTCTCTTTCGTCATGTCCTCCGCCCAGGCCTGCACCCCTGTGTCTGCCTACTGCGTCGATTTCATCAATGAAAATTATGCAAGGTGAACTTTTTTTCGCTTGCTCAAAAAGATCCCTGACCCTGGAAGCACCTACACCAACAAACATTTCCACGAAATCAGAGCCGCTTATGGTAAAGAAGGGTACCCCTGCTTCCCCTGCTACTGCTCTGGCAAGATAAGTTTTACCGGTTCCCGGAGGGCCTACAAGAAGTATACCTTTAGGTATTCTTGCGCCCAGCTCGATGAATCTCCTTGGTTGCTTCAGGAATTCAACAATCTCCCCCAGTTCTTCCTTTTCTTCATCTGCACCTGCCACATCAGCAAAAGTTATTTTTTTCTTATCATCGGTATGAAGCTTTGCCCGGCTCTTCCCGAAGGACATTACCCGGCTGCCCCCTCCTTGGGATTGCTGTGTGAGAACAAAGAAAAACACTATGAATATTACAATCAGCACTATCGACGGCAATATGGAAAACCAAGCAGTCGCTGCTGTCTTTATTTCATACTTGACATTCAGTCTATCCCTATCTATATAATCCTGTACCAGCTTATTAAATTCATTGCTGGGGACAATCGCTTCAAAACGTTTGGTATTTACCATTTTACCGCTGACAATTGATGTCCCGTTATTGTCTGAAACAATTATTTCTTTTATTCTTCCGCTTTCTATTTCTGCAACCAACTGGGTATAGGATAGTTTTTCTTTAACAGGTTCGGCATTTTTAATTATCAGTACAAACATATATATTATAATGATAATCAATATATAAAAGCTTATGCCTCTTAAAAATTTCTTCAACAATAGCCCTCCTTATTAAGAGATATGATACTAAAAACATCCGATTTTTAATCGACAACAAAAACATTTTAGCATACAAGGAGTAGAATTACAATATTACAGCAATAGCTATAAGCTTAAAAATACTACTAATACACAATAGTCCTCAAGTTTGTTGATTCCTTGAGGAGAATTACATAGTATATCGATGCACACAGGTTATGATTTGACAGGCCATAGGTATAGTAAAAAGCTAGATATTCTTTTCTGTGGGCTGCCTGTGGAACTCCACATGCAGTGTAACAGAATTTATAGAATATCAGCTTTTTACTGCCGGCTGCTCGCCTTTGTATATCAGCGAGTACTTAAGAAAAAGCTTCCGACAAAATGCCTAGCAAATCAAGGAAGCCTTTTTGGGAACTTTCATAAGGCGCATTGTAAACCAAAGTAAATATATGCGCGAGCTTCTTTTAAGGCTTTGGGCAGCGAAAAAAGCGAAGATGCGCAGAAAAATCCGTAGGATTTACGTGAGGTAAATCCAGCACATACCGGATGTGGGCCCGCATAAATTCTTATGCTACACCCACCAACAGACGTAGGCTTTTGTTTGCACAAAAGCCCTGATGTCGGGTTTATGTGCGTTAGGATTTTTCAAGTATCAAGCTGTGATTCTGTCCAAAGATTGCACCGTGCGAGTCGATATACAAGGCTGTTGCTCCAGGGTATCTACATACTCATAGTTACGTCGCATCTTTCTCCTTATTTTTCCATATAAGCCTCCGGCTTAAGCACACATACAAAAGGAAGGTTCCTGTAGAGTTCTGAATAATCCAGACCATAGCCCACGACGAACTCATCAGGAATTTTGAATCCTATATATTCAATATCCACTTGCGCCTTTCTTCTGTCCGGCTTGTCAAGAAGGCTGCAAACCTTAACACTCTTAGGGTTCCTTGTTTTAAAGTTTTCTATGAGATAACTCAAAGTAAGACCGGTATCTACAATATCTTCTACAATAAGAACATCCTTGCCCTCTATTTCCCTTTCAAGATCCTTTACTATTCTAACCACTCCGGAGGATTTTGTCGTAGAACCGTAGCTTGATACTATCATAAAATCCATTGTCAAGGGCAAATTTATCTCTCTTACCAAATCAGAAAGGAACAACATGCATCCTTTTAATATACCCACAATCAGCAATTCCTTCCCACTGTACTCTTCTGTAAGCTGCTTGCCTAATTCCTTAACCTTTTTTGCAATTTCCTCTTCGCTTATCATTATATTTCTTATATCATTCAGCATTAAGCTACCCCCTTATATATTTAATAGAAACAATATCTGTAGTTTCGTCTGTAATTTTATACTTTTCGCTAAGTCTGCCGTCAACAATCCATACAATCTCATTTCCATCGGCAATAAGCTCAAGCTCATCCCTTTTTTCCCGCGGTATTTTTTCATCTATCAAATAATCCTTAAGTTTCTTGCTTCCTTTCATCCCTATAGGTGCAAAGATGTCACCGGCTTGCCGGCATCTCAGGACAAGTCCTTCTTTTACCTTGGAGGGATCAATATAAATAGTGTTCTCTTGACCTCGCAGTTTGCCTATTTCTCCGTTCTTTTTCCTTTCGATCTTTATTTGACCGTAAGCTGTGTCAATGCTGTTGTTATAATTATATTTTAACTTATAATAGCACTTTTTATCAGCCTTAACAATACATTTTGCCAGTATAAGCTTATCATAGGATATATATGCTTTTATCTTACAAGGGAGCATCATCGCAGCTCCCGTAGATTTTTGAGCAAGCTCAAGCACTCCTTCAAAATGTTTAAATTCAAAACCGTTCAAAGTATTTGAAAGCTTTTCAATGCATTGCCTTATTATTCTCCTTTTCAATGCTGTATGAACAGTTACTAATTTAGAAACATCTATGACTATCCTATCCTCAAAAATTTCCGCAATTCCTTGAATCATGGTTTTTGCTTCAGCCTCCATATAATCGTTTTCCTCCCTTATCAGCTCGGAAAACCTGCTGAACGCTGTCATAACATTAGGATTGAAATTCTTCTCTATATAGGGAATCAGCTCGAGCCTTACCTTATTTCTTTGGTAAATTGGCTCCAAATTTGTCCTATCAAGCCTTGGGATCAGATTATTCTCTGCACAGTATTCCTCGATTCTATATCTTTCTATTTCAAGAAGCGGGCGTATGATATTACCCCTTACGGCCTCGATGCCCTTAAGCCCGTCTATCCCGCTTCCGCGCATAAGCCTCATAAGTATTGTCTCTACATGATCATTCAGATTCTGTGCAACCGCAATCTTGTTTCCTCCAACCTTTTCACACACCCGATCGAAGAGCCTATATCTTATTTCCCTGCCTGCTTCCTCGGGGGAGAGCCCTGTTTTTGCTATATATGCAGGAACATCAAAAACTTCAATATAGGCCGGAATGCCCCATTCCCTGCAGATCTCACCTACAAATACAGCATCTGCATCTGCTGCCTCACCTCTGAACTGATGGTTCAGATGTGCTGCATACAAGCCGCAGCCATATTCTTTGCTTAGTTCCTTCAGTACATGAAGGAGACATAGGGAGTCAGGACCTCCAGATACCCCGATTATGATTTTGTCTCCAAATTCCAGCATATTGTATTTTTCTATTGTTTTTTTTACATCCTTAAAGAGATCTGCCATAAGTCCACCTTCTACTTATTTATATAGTAATGCTATCATATGAATATAATATTTGAAAGGAAAATTTAGATCCTGAATAAGCATTTTTAAATGCAGAACAAAGGCGGCTTCGCCGCATTTGCTTCCCATGCGCCTTTTTCGAGTATGCGAGAAAAATATGGCGCGGGCGCTTAAATAAACGGTTTTCGCTTACAACCTAAGCAAAAAACCGTTTTTGGGAGTTTTATTGTTCTGTACTATCTGATATAGCATAATTCTACACTTCATAATAACGGTGCATCAGCTCACATGCTTTGAGTATAGGTGATCCTGAAGATATATCACCATCCGGATATATCATCTCAAGTTCCTGTCCCAACGTATATACCTCGCTGGTAAAATCGCACGCAGTGCTATATGTCCCCGAATTTTCCGCCGTGCAAAATATTACAGCAATACTGCTCTTTCCTTTCCTTCTTCTGAGACCCTCAAACATCTCTATTACACTCTTTTTCATAATTACAGGGTTGTCCCCCATGCTTTCTCCGACATCAAACACAACAATACACCTAAGATTGATATTCTCACCATAGTTATTTATAAAATCCATTATTTTGGTTTTTGATTTAGGTTCCAGGTCCTCAATCTCATCTCCAATTACTGCTTTGAGCTGTCGACCGACTGCCTGTTTTATCGTCCTTCCGGCAGTTTTAAGCGTGAGATCCTGCATGGTTTTACTCAAATCTTCTATAAAGGAATACTCCCATAACCCGCCTCCCGACTCTGCAATCCCCTTCACAACCTGCACGCCCTTTTTACTATTGCTTTGCGGGTTATTAATACCTATGGCGCTCACGGTTATACCTGCATCATATGCTTTCTTTGCAGCCTCAATGGCACCGGTTTCCAAACCATGTCCGGCGTCAGTAACGACAATTATCTGCTTTATTTCGCCGTTGTCAATCAATGCATCCATCGCGAAAACCTCCCTCACGGTAAACAAATCCTGTATACCGGGTTTATTCGTAACCTTGCCAAAAAATAGAATTAATATTCAATATTTGATTACATGGATTCCCATATTCTTGCCGATATTATAGTCATATCATCAGGAGCAAATCCGCCATTTGCTTCAAGACAGCCTCGAAGTATTTCTTCCGCCAATCTCTGAGGGTTCCTGGTTTTGATATCCATTATCATATCAGAAAGCCATTTTTCCTTATCCAGGATATCCTTATTGCAGTCTAAAACCCCATCTGTAACCATAACCACAAAATCGCCTTCTTTAAGCTTGTTTTTAACAAGTTCCAAATCTATTTTGCTAAGTATTCCGGCAGGAAGGGTACCTGTTCTAATAATTTGCACGCTTTCCTCATGCTTTATGAAGGTAGATACTGCACCTACCTTAATAAATTCCACCTCCCCGGTGTATTGGTTAATAACCGCCATATCTATTGTAGAATAGGTTTCATCATCAGATTTTAAAAGCATCATTGAGTTTATTGCCTTCAAAGCAACATCCCTGTCAAATCCTGCATAAAGAAATTTCTCCAAAAGAGTTATTGTAGTGCTGCTTTCTAATGCAGCCTTTGGGCCGGTTCCCATGCCATCGCATAATGCAATCATAAATTTACCGTCCTTTAGCTCAATAAAAGAGTAATTGTCTCCCGAAATTGTATCTGATTTGCTCATCCTTGCAATACCTGTGGCTATTTGATAGCGTTGCGCCTCTTTTAATTTAATGCTGCATATACTGCCATGTATCAAATCACAAATCATATCTTTTTTATTGAATTTTTTCCCGGTTATCCTGTTTACGGCCGGAATAATATTCTTCATACATTCACGCTTGCCCCCGCAACCGTCGATTTTTATTTCGACATCCAGCACATCTCCTTCTTTTGCAACTGCAACATCTTTCACCCTTATAGCCTCATTATCCAGCCCTACCAAAATAAGTTCCTCCATATTCCTGTCATAATCCACATCCATATCGATTCTCATTGCCAAATCAGACACTACAGTAGATACCTCCTTCAATTGATCACTTACGAGCAATCTGCTTTCATTCATTTTTTTCTTCCAGACAAGTCCGCTTCTATACATATCGTAATAATATCTAAGGTTTTCAGTTATTTCCTCAGGCTTCACGCAATATTCTCTGAAGTCTTTGAAACTGCTTTTCTTTTTTGGATCTTTTCCGTTTTCCGTTATTATCAGCATATTAAAAAGGTATTGATAACTCTTATAAAAATCCTTCTCCCAGCAGTTGCTGCATATTCTGCAATCAGAGCAGGTTTTTCCGACTACCTGATCTATTATCCTCGCTGCATCGGTATGGGAAAAATAACCGCTCTCCTGTGTCGTATCCCTCAATGTATCGGCCAAGGATTTATATACCCCGGAAAGCTCAGAGAGCCTTTCAATGGTATGCTTCTTTACCCTCATGTTATAGGATCTTTCTTTAAGATATTCACCTGAAATTACCATCTCATAACCGGACAGTCTCTTCATAAAGCCGGAGGGAAGACATATAAACAGCAAAGAAGCAGCAAATATTTCATAGAATTTTATCAATACTTCCGTCGACCCATTAATGTAAAAGGTCATAAGAGAGTTGCTTATGATGAAGCCTAAAGGGCAGCCTAACCTGCCAATGTTCTTCAATAGTCCGCATGTCAGAGCACAAAACCCGTAAACACCTATTGCCGAAGGAAGGATTGAACCTGATAATGCCTGTACTATCCCCATAACGATCCCGACTGCCGTACCGGTTCCGGTATTGCCAACATATGCAAAGATCATTATTGCAAAAATGATCAAGACATTCTTAATTGAAAGGCCGGCAACCAGAACCTCTATTCCCGTGAGGCAGAAAGACATTGTTATTGTAAGGGCTATTACCTCTTCAGCAGACAGCAGCCTTCGATTTTTATAATTTTTAATAACAGGTATTGAACGATCATAAATGTATATAAGTAATACAATTAAAAAGGACTCAATTAACACCATCAAAAAGTCGTATAGATAATAATTCTGAACATAAAAAATAAAATATCCAGCCATAAAATTTGCCAAAGCTGCAACAATTGATATTACAATTCTTTTGTTAGTCTTGATCCTTAGAGTCGCAAAATTCAATATTATAAAAGCAAGCATAACAAAAATACATTTAAGCAATACTCCCTTATTCCCTATACTCAAAACTCCAAGCAATATGCTTATCCCCATAACGAACGGGTTTAACTCCTGAATCATTGCAGCCGCTAAAAAAGCAGTACAAAAGGGGTTTAGGAAGTCCAGTATAATTGCCCTGCCTAAAAGTAACCCGACAATACCTAATATCACATATTGCCTTAAACCGGTGTTCATAAAAAAATTCATAACTTGCTTCAGTTTGCCATTTTTACTTGTAATGCTTTGATTTGATATTGTCGCCAATTCAGCCACCTCGATGCTTCTATAATTCGCCGTCGTACAAGCATTTTAACACAAGGGGTCTGAATAATTTGTCAAGTTGTATGTGTGAAATCGGAAAATTTTAAGACAGTGAAAGAACTTTTCCGACATATGAAGTGCAATAGGTTCAGGATATGACAAATCAATGCTTCGAGTAACGATATACTTTGGTTTGTAATTGGTATTTCATATTGCTCAACGGAATTTTGGCAAAAAAACATAGGAAAGTATAACTTTCCTATACAATGAAAAACCCAGACATAAGTCTGAGTGTTATATTTGTTTTGGTAGCGGCGGTCAGATTCGAACCAACGACCGTTCGGGTATGAACCGAATGCTCTAGCCAGCTGAGCTACGCCGCCATATTCTGATTGTCATATACTTCGCAATACTTCGTCAAGCTGCATCTCTCGTCGTCCTTACGTATGTCTATATACGTGCGTCCTCCTCGGATTTGCTTTCCTTGTCTTGCTCGTATCTTACAATCATCTTCAAAATTGTGATATGCTTCGCATTACTGCGTCAGCCTGTTTCTTTATATAAAAGCATTGAGCTTCTCAATCATTTGGTTGCGGGGGAGGGATTTGAACCCACGACCTCCGGGTTATGAGCCCGACGAGCTACCAACTGCTCTACCCCGCGATATTTATGGTGCCGAAGACCGGAATCGAACCGGTACGATCTTTGAGGACCGCAGGATTTTAAGTCCTGTGCGTCTGCCAGTTCCGCCACTTCGGCTAAACCGTACAATATGTTTCTCGTAAACATTTCCCCGGTCATTATTGAAACTGCATTATAACCAGTATAATGTCATAAGTGCATTCAATATCGATACCGCCTTTGACGACAAATATTATTATATCGTCTTTATTGTTAAACGTCAATACTTATTTGCCTTTCATCTGTTGCCGTTTTTGCCCATTGCGTATTTTTCTACTATTCCTTCTAAATTATCATTCTCACTAATAACAAGGCTGTCCTTTTTCAGGCTCTCTAAAACGTGCTGCAATATATATAAACCGGCCGGCATCACATCTGCTCTTTCTTTCTGCAACCCTTTGACATTCCAGCGTTCATGAAGGGACATGCCTTTTAGTCTCGTAAATATATCGCTAATAAAGCAAAGGCTTATTACTGTATTATGTACCGTTTCAGGATTGTATATGCTCAGGCCATGAAACATGGCTGCTGTGGTAGTGGCAGTACCGCCAATGGCAAAAATCCTGTCAATTCTTTTTTTGTTTAAATGCTCCAAAGGCTTCATAAAAAGCTCTCTGAGCCTGCTTTTCATTTCCAAAACATCTTCATTGCCTATAGGATTATTCGTAATAAACTGCTCTGTCATTCTAACTGCCCCTGCAGAAATACTTACAGAATAGTCAACTTTTTCTTTACTTCCAAGTATGAGTTCAGTACTTCCGCCGCCTACATCAATTACCAACACATTTTCCTTCGGGTTTTGAATTTCACCTGTTACACCTTTGAGTCCAAGCTCCGCTTCTTCTTCTCCGCTAATAACCTTGACATCTACTCCTGCATGAATCAAAGCATCGGATACAAAAACTTCTCCGTTTAGTGCTTCGCGAACTGCACTGGTTGCTATTGCATATATCTCCCGAGCACCGTACCTGTCAGCTTTATTCTTAAAATATTTCAGAGCATCAATATTCCTTATCAAGGATTTCTCTGTTATTATCCCCGTCTTTGAAATATCTTTACCAATCCTGGTTATGATGAGTTCTTTAGTCTTTTTTACTATAGAATTGCCTTTAACCTCACAGAGCATAAATCTCATTGAATTTGTACCAATATCAATAGCAGCTATTATCTTCATTTGCATCTCCTTTAATTATTCTGCAAATATAAAACTGCCAGACCTGCTGACAGTATATTTGTATTATCAGTATAAATTGAATGATTGCGGTAAGTATAAAAAATTACATTATCAAATTGCATCAATTTCTTTGCAGCACATCACTTTTTCTGTAGCCTCCGTTGCGTTTTGAATCAGTATTCTTCTTGAGCTGCTGAAGTTTTTCGTCGCTATCCTTAAGAAATTTTGAAAGCCGGTCTTCAAATGAGCTGCCTTGATTTTTCCTCGACTCCTGTTCCCAGTCGATTTCCGCCGGCCTATTTGCTTTCTTAATCTGTGCCTGTTTTATTGAAAGATTGATTTTGCCGTTTTTCTCAATAGACAATACTTTAACCTTTACTTTATCTTTCTCTTTGATAAAATGCCTAATGTCCTTTACATAAGTGTCTGCAATCTCTGAAATGTGAACCAAGCCCATTTTACCCTCCGGCAACTGAATGAAGGCTCCGAAATTCGTTATACTTGAGACTATACCCTCGACTACCTTACCTTCCTCTATAGGCATATAAAAAATGCTCCTCCTTTAATCAACAATAGAACCGCTATGGATATAATATATTAAAACCCTTCTTCTGTCAACATTACGACTAATTACCCTCATTTTGCAAATTATTATCAACAGGAGACTGATCAATATAAACCTTTTCTCCAGGCTTAACCAAGCCTAACTGCTCCCTGGCCATTTTTTCTATATACTCAATAGAAGTCGCATTGTTGATCATTTCCATCAGTTTGTCATTATCTTTCTTAACAGCTTCTATTTTTGAGACAGCAGCCTGTTCTGTCTCTTTAAGCGCAGATATTGAAAACTGCTGGTTTATTATTGTAATTGCAGCGTATATAATAAAAGCTATCATTAATATATTTTTCAGCCTAAGCCTTCGCTTTTTCATTTGCATCCCCTCAAATCTGTTATTTGGTATGTATGATTGCATATATTAGCCCAAATCCCCGACAGTCTTGTTATATTTTTCGGCGAATAAACACTAATGTAAATTATTTCAACCCAAAGGAAATCAAGGTAACTAAAGTCTGCTTCAGCGGTGCTTAAACAGATTTTGTATAGATAGCAGTATTTATATTCGACAGCGGGTAAAAAAATCCTTTGTATTGCCCTCTAAAATCAATTATCTTTCTTTCTTTTTATTCTTATTACCGGTTTATTGCGTTTTTTTGAGCCCTCTATTACTTGTTTCGGCAGCCGGCTTATTTTTCTTAACCTGTTTTTTCCCTTTTGCACCATGCCTGCTATAACATAATAGCATCGACATAGAGAAGAATATAGCAGCTTTACCGGAAAAACAAGAATAAAACTGATTTTTCTAAGAAAGCTGCCGATGCCCTTGCATATATAATGGAACAGCCCTGCTGCTGTTCTTCCAAGAAGCTTTTCATACAAATAAAACCCAACTACAAATCCAATTAGAACGTAGACCCTGATACCTCCGTAGCTGCTTGAAAAAATTGCCCATATCATAACGGAGAATACAGATAAAAGAAAAAGTGCATCCCATAAAGATATAATCAGCTTTTCGCTCTTTTTTCCACCTTTAATTACCCTATAAATGTCATATAGAATTCCTATCAGTATTCCCCCGTATACCGAGTATAAGAAAACATAACTCTGAAATTGAACGGTTTCCACCGTAAAACCTCCTCAGCCCCAATCATATTGTTATGGAAAAGTATATCTTTCCTAACACAATATCAAATTATGATTAACTGCCCATACCGGAATTTCCCGGCTGCATTGGTCAAAAGCACATAGGTTATGTGCGGCAGAGCCGCCTTTGTATATAAACGGCATAGCCAATTACAACACTGAGCTGTAATTAACCATGCCATATAAAATCAGCGGACTGTTACAAAATTAATTCCGGTTTCATTTGAAAATATTGCTTAGAAAGCTTCCGGTTTTCTTGGTATCTGCTTTGTCATTATATAAACATGAAATTATATAACCTTCAACGTACAAATTACCGTCATCTATATTTAATCTGTTAATATGTAAATTTGCCCCTCTTATAGTGAGTCCTCCCGCCTCAGTATCCAATGCGACTTCGTTGTCATCAAAGCTTGCCACATCCCTGACGCCTGTAATTATCAGCTTTTCGCGCCCTTCTATTGTAATGCTGTGAGGCTTTGGCTTTACAGTTTTGTTTTCTTCCATAAAAAAACCCCCAATTCATATACATTATTTATATGCAGGAGGCCTGTAAATATGAATAAAAAGCAGCTTATATCCTGCTTTTTTAGCTATTTAACCCTGTTGTTCCCTACTCTAAAACTCTAAACATTTCCCTTGCTGCAATCTTTGTTGCAGTATCCGATATGTCTGTTATTTCTACCTTCATATTCTTTTCCCCTAATATTAATTCTACTAAGTCTCCGACCTTTATCTCTGTGCCTGGTTTTGCCGGTTTACCGTTAATATAGATCTTCCCGCTTTCACAGGCTTCCTTGGCTACTGTTCTTCTCTTAATAAGTCTTGAATTTTTCAGATACTTATCGAGCCTCAACCAAATCACATCCTTTGCTGCAATAAGAGCATATATCATCAGTGGAGATGACCCCCGCTGTCAATCCCCCACTGATGATAGAGCCTCCGGCGGATGCACACGATTTCGTAAGGAAATTTATCTCACTACGACAGTGCCTCGTAAAGCATATAACTTTTAGCGCAAGCGAGGCACTAAATAGATGAAGTGCTTTCTAACACATGAATAATATGATATATGATGTGTTAAAAAGCATTGGATGCGAAATCGGCGCACAAGTACGCTGGAGGCGCACTTGAAATCTGCACGATGAAAAATCAGGCTTTTAGCCTGATTTTTCAAAATATGTACTTATTTCTTATTTACCAGATCTTTAAGGTCCTTACCAGCTTTGAAAACAGGAGCCTTTGAAGCTGGTATCTTAATCTCTTCTCTAGTTCTTGGATTTCTGCCTACTCTTGCTTTTCTTGCTTTAACTTCAAAAGTTCCAAACCCAACCAACTGAACCTTGTCACCCTTTGCGAGAGCACCTTCAACACTCTCTATAAGCGCTTTGAGAGCTTTCTCGGAATCTTTCTTCGTCATTGCACTTTTTTCAGCCATTTTGCTGATTAATTCTGATTTATTCATTATTTTCCCTCCATTTATTATTTTGTAGGAAATATTTACTGTTTATGGGTATTCTACCTCTTTCGCGAAAATCCTTCTTTTTTTTCAGCATTTCAAATTATTTTTGTTCAAACATGCTGTTTTGCTTCGTTCCAGAGCTTATCCATCTCTTGCAAACTCATTTTATCAAGTTTTCTCCCTAATTGCAAGGCAGTTTCTTCAATATATTTAAATCTGTTAATAAATTTTTCTGTGGTAGCTCTAAGGGCAAGCTCGGGTTGGACCTTTAAAAGCCTTGAAACATTAACAACTGAGAACAGTAAATCCCCGATTTCTCCTTCTATTATGGCTTTTTCTCCGTTTTTATATACTTCCCTGACCTCTTCGGTTTCCTCATAAACCTTTGAAAATGCGTCCTCTGCATTATCCCAGTCAAAGCCTGCCAATGCTGCTTTCTGCTGCACCTTATATGCTCTCATCAGTGCAGGTAAAACCCCCGGTACGTCCACTAAGGTCTGTGTATATGTATCTATGCCTTTGTGCTCCCGTTTTGAGGCCTCCCAGCTCTTTAAAGCTCCGCTTTCGCTTGTGGCTTTAACGTCTCCAAATACGTGAGGATGCCTGATAATCAGTTTATCTACTATGCCGGTGATTACTTCATTGACATCGAATTCGCCGTCCTCTTTTGCTATCTGTGAATGAAACACAACCTGCAGCAGTAAATCCCCAAGCTCTTCCGCTATTAGTGAAATATCGCCCTTATCAATAGCATCCAGCACTTCAAAGGTTTCCTCAAGGAGGTACGGTTTTAAAGACTCTCTTGTCTGTTTCTTGTCCCAAGGGCATCCATTATCGCCCCTCAGGCTCTCCATAAGCTCCGTCAAATCGTCAAAATTCCTATACCTTGCTCCCTCGGCCGCAGGAGGGACATAAACACTTGTAAGATGATCCACCCATTCTATTCTATCCAACTCATAAAGAGAAATTTTCTCTACATGCTCCAGTCCTTTTACTCCGGCTGCCCTTATGACGAAAATTTCAAAATCATCCTTATAGTGATTCATAAGCATAAGCTTTATTTCTGAAGCTGCAAGCCTGTTATATACCTGAGTAATTATATTTCCGCATTTCGTATCCGGCTTCTGTCCTTTTATGTTTAAGCCGTCAATTATTTTCAAGCCGTATATAGGATCTATCCTCAAAGTACTTAATATTGCATCAATAAAACTCAATGCAGGAATAATTATGACTTGAATATCCTTTCCTGCTTCGGCAGCAATCAGTTCAACGCTTTTCTCCGCTACCAGGGGATGTCCCGGCACAGCATACACTACTTGCCCCTTTTCGCTGCAAAAGTCTAATACACGCCGGCATATACTCTTATATGCTTCGTCAAAGGATTCGCAGCTGTCATAAATGTCATCACAGCTTATAAAGCTAATGCCCAATTCTCTTATATAGTCAACTGCAGGGTGCTTTTCAGTCCTCAGGACAAGAATCTCACTATTTTTTATAATCTCAAGAGCTTCCAGGCTAAGCTGACTGTAATCACCCGGTCCAAGCCCTATAATAATTATCTTTGGCATATTTGTTCTCGCCTCTTTTCTTTTGTTGGTTTATAGCAATCCTTTCTTCCTCAATACTTTTGAAAGCCTTTTGCCTCCCGGAGCCATTTCCAGTTCTTCTACGGCAATACCCTTAATAAGTAAAAGTACTACCATATATACCAATGCAGCAAATGCAATACTTATTATTGTTGCTGCCGAATTTCTCTCAAAAACTTCGAAAAGAAGCCTGTAGCTTAAATATGCGGCTGCTGTCATAGCGCCGGTGGCCGCTGCAGGCTTCACAACCATGCTGGCTATTCTTATTTTTGACTTTTGATATTTTATTATGGCAGACAAATTAAGAATTGCAGATACTGCATAACCTGCAACAGTGCCTATCGCCGCACCCCTAATGTTTATAAACGGCACCGATGTCAGGATGTAGCTTACCGCTATTTTCACAAATGCTCCTATTACCAGGTTTATTACAGGTACCCTTTCCTTTCCCATGCCCTGAAGTATTCCGGTCATAGTCTGGACAAGGGTAAGAAATATTACTGCCATTGACAGATACCGCAGCACCATTCCAAGAGTTGCCGATTCTTTCGGATACATATACTTCATTATTGGATCAGCAAGTATGAAAAGCCCAAAAGCGGCAGGCAATCCAATTATCAGGCTTATCCTTATTGCCAGCTCCGACTTTCTGGCTGCAGAACCAAAATCATTTCTGGCTATGGATTCGGATATCGCAGGGACAAGACTTGCTGCCAAAGCTATGGTAACCACCTGGGGTAAGTTAATGAAAGCCCCCGCCATGCCCTTCAGTTGTCCCAACAGGCTGTTGGCAGTCTCAAGAGAAAATCCCGCCGACTGGAGTCTGTCCATTATAATGTATGTATCAACAACCGTCATCATAGGCATTATGCTTCCTCCTATTGTAATAGGCAGAGAAAACACTATTATTCTTTTTGCAATACTCAAGGACGACTCCATTTTAAGCAGGCCTGCAGATATGCCTGCTTTTATTTCACTTCTTTTCTTTCTGTATATGCAAATAAGTGTAAGAAAACTTGTTAACCCCCCGATTGTGGTTCCGAAAACCGCACCCCCTGCAGCGGCTTCATAACCCAAGGGTAAAAAAATTATTGCCAGTACAAAGCCCGAGACTACCCGGGCAATCTGTTCCGTCACCTGGGATATTCCGCTTGGGATCATATTCTGCATACCCTGGAAATACCCCCTGAATGCTCCGCTTAGGGATACGGCAAATATTGCCGGTGCAACGCAAAGAACAGCCAGATAGGCTCCGGGATTTTTCAAAATTATTGCAAAACTCCGTGCATTAAAAAATAATAACGCCGACACCATCAGGCTTAAGAACCCAATTAACGCAAGCGCAACTTTAAATACCTTATGCGCTTCGTCCCGTCTTCCCAGCTCTATTTTTTCCGATACCAGTTTGGATATTGCCACCGGTATGGAATAAGCCGAAATTGTCAGCGCCAGTATGTAGATATCATATGCGATCTGATAGTAAGCCATGCCTTCAGAGCTCATTATCCTGCCTAAGGGAATTCTATATATTGCCCCAAGAATCTTAGACAATATACCGGCAATTGTAAGTATGGCAGCTCCCTTAATAAACGATTGCTTATAAGAACCCATTTGCGACCTCCCTAAAATAACTTAAGCATAATAATTCTACCATATACATCTGTAACTCACAAAACATTTTATATAGTTAGTATAGGCAAAACTCAGATACAATAGAACAACAACAAAAAAGTAGCAGCCGCTTCGACCACTACCTTCATCTATCGTTTGTTACTGTTCCATTTGCTTTCCCAGAAAGCTGGCTGCAGTTTCCGATAATTTGATTTCTAATTCTCCCATCTCTATATTTGGATCTTTAGAAAGCAGCAAAACCGCTCCTATAGAATCACCCTGGGTAATAATAGGTGCCACAACTCCGGCAGCATATTTCGGAGTGCCTTCTTCGTCCGCAGATATATTAATCATTTTGTTTTCTCCTGTCATGCTTAAAACTACTGTCGTCTTATCTTCCATTATTTTTTCCAGAGTAGGGCTAACCCTTTTGTCCAGCAGTTCCTTCTTTGGCGCGCCTGCAACCGCAATAATAGTATCCCTGTCTGCTATGCAAGTAATGTGTTCCATAGAACTATGGAGAGACTCTACATACTCTTTTGCAAAATCACTGAGCTCACCTATTGGGGAATATTTTTTGAGAATAACCTCTCCTTCCCTATCAGTAAATATCTCCAGGGGATCACCTTCCCTAATACGCAGAGTTCTTCTTATTTCTTTCGGTATTACAACTCTTCCAAGATCATCTATTCTTCTTACAATTCCGGTTGCCTTCAAATTAAACCCTCCTTCTTTTGATTTACATAAGTGTTTGTAATGGTTATTATTTTACCAACGACATTTTTTTATACACATTTTTGTAAATTATAGATAATTATAAAAAAGGCTTCCATTAAAACACTTCAAACCAAGGATGCCTTTTATGAAATGCGCTTAACGGAAAGTGTCAATTAAGGTAATCCATACTTTCCTACGCATTATAAAAAAGGCTTCCATTAAAACACTTCAAACCAAGGACGCCTTTTATGAAATGTGCTTAACGGAAAGCCGCTTCAGACCGAAGACAAAAGTGTGCATTTGTAGGCAGACTATGTATAGTCACGCATGCCGTATATAAAAAAAAACGGCTTTACCGCTTTTTTTACAGTTTATTTCAGGTTCTTAACAAATTTCTCGATTTTCGTATTCTTTCGCATCTCTTCAAGCAGCTTTTCGTACTCTTTGCTCTTCTTATCATATAAAAGGTTACCTTTGAGCTGCTCTCTTACGTCTGCAAATTTCTCGAGCTTTCTGTCCTCTAACTTAATAATATGAAATCCAAAGTCTGTCTGAACTATATCGCTTATTTCTCCCGGTTTCATTGCGAATGCAGCCTTTTCAAAAGGTTCTACCATTTCTCCCTGACTAAAGTAGCCAAGATCACCGCTATTTTCTTTTGCACTGGGATCCTTCGAATTCTGCTTTACCAATTCGGCGAAGTTTTCTCCCGCTTTTACTCTTTGAAGTATCTTTTCAGCTTCTTCCCTGGACTCAAGAAGTATATGACTTGCCTTAACACTAACAAATTCGTCCTGATGATTATCATAATAATTCTTTAATTCATCATTATCCACTGTCACTTTCTCGGTAAGTTTCTCGTTAAGCTTGTTGATTATCAGTTCTTTCTTCATGGACTGCTTTATATAGTCCAAATCGATATTCTGACTTTTTAGAAATTCATTGTACTTTTCCTCTGAGTCAAAATATTTCTTGGCTTTTTCAATTTCAATGTTTACCTCATCATCCGTAACTGTAATTCCAAGCTCTGAGGCTTTATTAATCTGAAGCTTTTCGTCAATCAGCATATCAAGGAGTTTCTCTCTGGCAACATCGCCGAATTTTTTCCCATCTACCTCCTGCTCCCATACTTCAGTGCCAAACTGCTGTTCATACTGCGTTTTCAATATATTAAACAGTTTATTAAATTCTTCTTTTTTAATTTCTTGATCAGAAACCTTTGCAACTACGGTATTATTGTCAATTTCAGGATTTACCCTTACAATACCGCAGCCGGATAATAATAATAACAGCATCACAAACGCTAAAAGCGTCGGAAGCAGTTTAGACTTCCCACCAATCAATTTCATCGCTCCCCTACAAATAATTTAACCCTTCTTAGTCATTAAAGATACCATTTAATAATTATACCCTATATCATTCATTCTGGAAACCACTAATTTTTTCTAAGAACTCACTTAAGAATTTGATATTTTCATTCTGTTTATTCTCATCAATTTTCACTGTAAAATATGGCTGACCACTTGCAGTAAAAAGTAATTTGTCAGTGTATTCTCCCGCCACTTTGATTGCAGTCTGCGGTTTTATGCTTTTATCTGAATTAAATTTCACTATTATACTGTTTTTCTTCTGAACTATCGAAATCACTCCACATTTCCCACCCATATATTTTATATAGGATATCTCCAGCAAACATCTGACCGCCTGAGGCAAATCTCCGAACCTGTCCAACATCTCTTCCTCAATATCATAATAGTCCTCCCGGCTTCCGATAGACGCAATTTTCTTATATAGCTCAATCTTCTGGTTTTCATCAGTAATATAACTTTCGGGGATAAATGCACTTACCTGAAGCTCTATGGCTGTATCAACAGCTTCATTGACCTCTTCACCCTTAAGCTTCCTTACAGAGTCTTCAAGGAGCTTGATATAGAGGTCATATCCTATAGCCTCCATATGGCCATGCTGTTCCTTGCCCAACAGGTTACCTGTACCTCTGATTTCCAAGTCTCTCATAGCTATCTTAAATCCGGAACCGAATTCGGTGAATTCTTTTATCGCCTGAAGTCTCTTTTCTGCGACTTCGTTCAGAACCTTATCTCTCTGATAAGTAAAATATGCGTAGGCCAATCTGTTGGAACGCCCGACTCTTCCTCTTAACTGATAAAGCTGAGATAAGCCCATTTTATCAGCATCGTTGATTATTATTGTATTTACATTCGATATGTCCAGCCCTGCCTCTATTATTGTAGTGCAAATAAGAACATCATATTCGTCTTTATAAAAGTCCAGCATTGTTTCCTCAAGTATTTTTTCTTCCATTTGCCCATGGGCGATCGCAATCTTAGCTTCCGGCACCATGGTTTTTAACCTTGCAGCAACCTTCTGTATGCTTCTGACCCTGTTATACAGGTAATATACTTGGCCTCCCCTGCCTATTTCCTTAATAATTGCGTCCCTTATAATATCATCATTATATTCCATGACATAGGTCTGAACAGGATATCTTTCTTCAGGAGGCTCCTCAATTATGCTGATATCCCTTATGCCTGCAAGGGACATATGAAGTGTCCTTGGTATAGGAGTCGCTGAAAGCGTAAGCACATCTACATTACTCTTCAGGCCCTTTATTTTTTCTTTATGAACAACTCCAAACCGCTGTTCTTCGTCAATTATCAAAAGCCCCAAATCTCTGAATACCAAGTCATCCTGCAAAAGCCTATGGGTTCCGATTATTATATCTACATTGCCGCTTTTGATGTTGGCAATTATTTTGCATTGCTCCCCATGGGTCTTGAATCTGGATAGAACATCTATATTTATAGGAAAATTGGCGAATCTTTGTATACAGGTGTTATAATGCTGCTGAGCCAATATTGTTGTAGGCACCAGAATCGCAACCTGCTTATTGTCCATAACACATTTGAATGCCGCTCTTAGGGCAACCTCTGTCTTACCGTATCCTACATCCCCGCATAGCAGCCTATCCATTATCTTTGAATTCTCCATATTTTGTTTTATTTCTTCAATGCAGCGCAGCTGGTCCTGTGTTTCCTGGTATTGGAACATTCCCTCAAACTCTTCCTGCCACCTTGTATCCGCCGAAAATTTGAATCCCACAGCCTGCTGCCTCTCGGCATACAGTTTCAAAAGGTCCATAGCCAGGTTTTCTATTGCCTTTCCGGCCTTCGCCTTGACCTTCATCCACTCTGTGCCGCCCAGCTTATTGAGCTTGGGACCCCTGCCTTCCGATCCGATGTATTTCTGTATCATATTCAACTGGTCAGTGGGAATAAAAAGCTTATCGTTTCCCGAATACCGAATATGTAAATAGTCCCTGACAACATTTTCTATTTTTAGCTTCTCTATCCCAATATATTGCCCTATGCCGTGATTTTCGTGAACAACAAAATCCCCTGCTTTAAGATCGGTGAATACATTAATAGCCTTGCCTTTTTTCTTTTCTATTTTCTTCCGTTTAGATCCAAAGACCTCTCTATCACTTATTACAGCATACTTGACAGATGGAAAATCAAAACCGTTGTTTAATATACCGGGCATAATCACTATATGTCCTTCTTTAAGCTCAATATCAAGCTCATCTTTATAAACTGCATAAATGTCTTTTTCCCTAAGGTCGGAAACCAGACGTAAGCCTTTATCCCTTGTACCGGATAGTATCAAAACCTTGTACTTATGCTTTTTCCATACAGCAACCTCTTCCATAAGCATGGCAAGCTTCCCATGGAAAGGATGCATTGAACGGCTTGTAATACTAAAAACTTTTTGCGGGCTAAAATCGCTATTGCTCTTATATAAGGCGTCCAAGCAGACCTTTTTTCTCTTTTGCAATTTTGGAAGAATATCTTTATATGTGAATAAAGAATCAAATTGCCCCGATAAAACCTCCCCGTCTTCCAAGAGCTGCCGGAAATACTCGCGGAACTCCATCTCAACCGTCTCACAGCGCTGCTTTATCCTATTTGATTCGTCCATCAAAATTACACAGTCCTTCATATAATCAATGAGGCTGTAATCTTTATCGGGAAAATACGGTGAATATTTATCGATTCCTTCAAAGTATATACCCTGCTTTAGCTTTTCGATATCTTCAGATATTTTTTCCTTTACTTTTGCATCGGAGCTTTTCTTCCTGCGATCGCCTCCTGAGGGTCCAAGTCTTGTGGAAAGCTCTGCCTGAAGCTTTTCTGCCCCTGCAATGAATTCCTCCTCCGTAACAATGAATTCCCTTGCGGGAGTTATTCTGATTTTTTCCGCTTTGCCTACGGAACGCTGGGTTAATACATCAAAATATCTTATAGAATCTATTTCATCATCAAAAAGCTCTATCCTGACAGCATTCTGATGTATAGGGGAATAGAAATCAATAATACCTCCTCTGATAGAGAATTGACCTCTCCCCTCTACCATATCAATGCGCTCGTATCCCGCTTTGACGAAATATCCTTTTATTTCTTCCAATGAAACGGTATCCCCAATGGAAAGCTCCCTTGTCATTGACGAAAAAAGTTTGGGAGACACTGTCTTGGCAAGCAATGCTTCTATGGAAGCGCATATAATAATGTTTTTGCCGCTAATAATATCATCATAAACTTTTAAACGGTTTTGCATAATTTCATTGCTTCTGGCATCAATCCTTCGGAATACCATCTCCCCGCCGGGAAATAAAACCCCCAAATCTGCATCAAAAAATGAAATATCCTCAGCTATTTTCCTGGAAAGCAAATCATTATGGGTAATAAACAGGCATTGTTTCCCGATATGTTTGCATATTAATGCAGCTGCGACAGCCTTCTGTGTATCGGCAATGCCATATACCTGCACCGTATTCAGATTTGTTTCGAGAGATGAAAGCAGTTCATTGAACTCCTTCATCTCATAAAGAGGCTTAAGAATGTTATCAATACTCAAGTCCCCACCTCCTAATACCTTTCGCATAAGGAGTATGATGCGCAACACTTTTGCCCTGATTCATGTATTATGAATCAGGGTTTCTAAAGAATACTGAGGTCAGATATTATACATATTGACCTCAAGCTGTTCGCATCAATCCAATTAGAGCATTGCCTCTATTTTTCCCCATTATACTTGTTCATTGCGGAGTTTATTCCATTTTTCACTGTTTCCTCTATTGCCAGGGCTGCATTCTTAACAGCCTCTTCCATTAATGGTATCTCCTCATCTGAAAATCTGCCCATGACATAGTCTGCCAGATCCATATAATCCGGCTGCTTACCAATACCTATTCTGATTCTGGGAAATCTATCCGTATTCAAAATATATATTATCGATTTCATCCCATTATGAGTGCCGGAGCTTCCCTCCGGCCTTATCCTGATTCTCCCTACATCAAGATCAACATCATCATATACCACAATGAGCCTGGATATATCCTCCTTATACCAACACATAAGTTCTTGAACACTTTCTCCGCTCAGGTTCATATATGTCTGGGGCTTGGCAAGTATAACCTTTTCATTCCCTATCAAACCTTCCCCCAACACTGCCTTATGCTTTATCCTGCCAATACTGATATTGTGTACGGAAGCAAAATAATCCAATACCATAAAACCCACATTATGCTTGGTATATCTATATTTATCTCCGGGATTTCCCAAGCCCACAATTAAGTACATAAAAGCCTCCGATTAATCATTACGTGAATAGCATTCTCCATTGACTATTCAAAATCCACGCAATAATTCCCTTAACGTTATTGAATACGCACCATAATCAGGATTACTCCCTATGTGCGTTAGTATTTCAATCAAACAGCTTGCTCAAGGATAAGCCCTCATATATCCTTTTTATTGCTTCGGCAAACAAGGGTGCAACGGACAATACCTTTATTTTGTCTGCAGGCTTGTTCTCAGGAATAGGTATAGTATTTGTCACAACCAATTCTTTTATCTCAGAATCACGGATGCGTTCAAAGGCAGGTCCTGACAGCACGGGATGAGTGCATGCAACATAGATGTCTCCGGCTTCCATATTCTTCATCATCTTTGCAGCATTTACAATGGAGCCTCCCGTGTCCACCATATCGTCAATTATTATACAATCCTTATGTGCAATATCGCCTATGATATTCATAACTTCCGATACATTAGGCCTCGGTCTCCTCTTGTCAATTATAGCCAGCGGGGCATCAAGCTTGGTCGCAAGGGATCGTGCCCTGGTAACCCCTCCAACATCCGGAGAAACCACAACTATATCATCTAATTTCTTATTCGTAAAATAATTCACAATAAGCGGTGAAGCATACAAGTGATCTACGGGGATATCGAAAAACCCTTGAATCTGTGGGGCATGAAGATCCATTGTAATAACTCTGTCGGCACCTGCGGCTTCAATAAGGTTGGCAACCAGTTTTGCAGTAATCGGTTCTCTGGACTTTGATTTTCGATCCTGCCTTGCATAGCCGTAAAAAGGCATCACTGCATTAATTCTTCCTGCAGAAGCCCTCTTTAATGCATCTATCATTATCAGGAGCTCCATAAGATTATCATTTACGGGGCTACAGGTGGACTGGACCACAAATACATCCGCACCCCTTATGGATTCATTTATGCTTACACCTATCTCCCCATTGCTAAAAGTACTTACTTGAGCATCTCCCATCGGTATGCCAAGATTAAAGGCAATATCCCTGGATAAAATTTTATTGGCATTACAGCTTAGGACCTTTATGCTCTTTCCATGTACATTCATTTACCAGAAACCTCCCAAAATGTTATTTGTTTTTTCTTTTGGTTACCCAACCCTCCTTATTCTCCTGCCTTGCTCTGCCAATGGCCAGGCTGTCTTGCGGCACATCCTTTGTCACTGTGGTACCTGCGGCAATATATGTATTATTATCCACCCTTACCGGTGCAATCAGATTTACATTGCATCCTACAAAGGAATTGTCCCCTACATAAGTCCTGTACTTTTGTTTTCCGTCATAATTGACAAATACAACACCGCATCCCAGGTTTACATTATTGCCTATATCACCGTCACCTACATAGGTTAAGTGGGAGGCCTTTGAATAGTCGCCAAAATTGGAATTTTTGATTTCTACAAAATCTCCAATTCGTGCATGCTTTCCTATCTTGTTGCCTGGTCTTATATACGCAAAAGGGCCGATAGAAGTACCTTCTCCAATAGAGCTTTCCAGCACTATGGAGTTTTGTATGCTTACTCCCCTTTCAATCTTTCCATCCTTAATCCTTGTATTGGGACCTATTATCGAATCCTCCCCAATTATCGTGTTCCCTTCAAGTATGCAGCCGGGATATATTGTAACGTCCTTTTCAATTGTCACGGAAGCCTCGATATATGTATTCCGGGGATCTATTATTGTCACCCCGTCCAGCATAAGTTTCTTTGATACCCTGCCCCGCATTATTTCATTGGCCTCACTTAGCTGATACCTGTTATTAACTCCCATGATATCTTCGGCATCTCTGATTTTATATGCACCTATCCTTAGACCCTTCTTACCCATTATACTGATAACATCGGTAAGATAGTATTCTCCCTGGGCATTATCATTGTTTAACTGTTTAATTGCTTCCTTAAGTTCCCTGCCATTGAAGAAATAGATACCGGAGTTGATTTCTTTTATGAGCTTCGTATCGCTGTCGGCATCCTTCTCCTCAATAATAGTCTCGACAAGGTTATCGGCTCTTCTAACTATTCTTCCATATCCCGCCGGATCTTCCGCATCAGAGGTAAGAACCGTCGCGCCATAGCCCTCAGCCCTATGCACCCTGTGCATCCTGGCAAGGGTCTCGGACCTGAGAAGGGGTGTATCCCCGTATAGTATCAGTATATCCCCATCATTTATATGCTTTTTCGCCTGCATCACCGCATGGCCGGTACCAAGCTGCCTTTCCTGCACAACAAATTTTACACCGGTTATTTCTTTAGCCACCTGCTCTGCCCCATGCCCTATCACAACAACAGGTTCTTTATCGGAAAGCTCCCGGGCACAATTTATGACATACTCAACCATAGGGATTCCGCATACCTTATGCAATACCTTGGGTGCTTTGGAATACATTCTCTTCCCTTCCCCGGCAGCAAGTATTATACACGTAATACTGCATGCACTACCCAATATATCACCCCAATTATCAACATGATTAACCTCATGAAGTACATAATTATATTCCCCTACCATTTTAACATAATACAGCCTCAGAAAAAAGTACCGTAGAAATGCTGATAAAAAAGAATGGCCCTGGAATAGAATATTATAACAAACAGGCTATCCCAAAGCCGGCAAAACTATAAAAACTTTAAACTTATATCCAATGAATCTGAAGAATTTGTCAATGAGCCTACAGATATAATATTTACCCCTGTCTCTGCAATATCCCTGATATTTCTTTCCCCCTCCAGTGATACATTCCCCGAAGCTTCAAGCAACACCTTCCCTCCTGCAATGCTTACAGCCTCCCTCATCATATTTAGGGTCATGTTATCCAGCATCACTATATCAGCTCCGGCATCAATAGCCTCTATCAATTCTTTTATCGACTCCACTTCTACCTCTATCTTCAGCGCATGTGAAGAATTTTTCCTTGCCGCGGCAACTGCCGGATTTATACCCCCTGCAGCTTTTATGTGGTTATCCTTAATAAGTATCATATCAGAAAGATTAAATCTATGGTTGAAGCCTCCGCCAACCTTTACGGAGTATTTATCTAAAACCCTAAGCCCGGGAACAGTCTTTCGTGTATCTACAACCTTAACATCCAGATCGGAGGTTAGGGAAACAAATTTATCAGTCATTGTTGCTATTCCGGACATCCTTTGAAAGAAATTAAGGGCTGTCCTTTCACACTTTAATATGCTTCTGGCGTTTCCTCTTATTGCAGCAATTATATTTCCTTTGAAAACTCTCTGTCCATCCTTCATAAAGGCGCGAAATTCAATATTTTTGTCAGCTATTTCAAATACCCGTCTGCATATGTCTATACCGCAGATTATCCCGTCTTCCTTAGCAATAAAATTTCCTTCCATAACTGTTGCTTCGGGTATGGTCAAGTCGGTTGTCACATCCCCCCAGCCCAAATCTTCTGCCAATGCATTGTTTATTATTCCATCAACAACTATGTTTTCTATCATTCCAGACCTCCTATTCGCTATCTGTCCTATAATGACTGCCGCAGCTTTTCTTCCTCGAAATAGCTCCTTTAAGTATAAGTGCTGCGATACAGGCAATGTTAAGGGTTTCTATATCGCTGACACTTCTCAGATCAGCCTCTTCCAGGCTCGCTGCTATGCTGTTTATATAATCCAAGGCCTTTTCCATATCCCGGCCATTCCTTTCAATTCCGGCATAGGCATCCATCTGCATTTTTATCTCATCTCTTGCTTCTGCCGCATTCAGGGATTTACCCGGGCTTTTCAGATTGTTAAAAAAACGCCTCTTTTCAATTTTCAGCTTATGTATGCCGGTGTTTATATCCTCCGCACATCTTCTGCCGAATACCAATCCCTCAAGAAGGGAATTGCTTGCCAGCCTATTGGCACCGTGAACTCCCGTATTTGCTGCTTCACCGCAAGCATAAAGGCCCTCAATATTTGTCCTTCCGGTCATATCGGTCCTTATTCCGCCCATAAAATAGTGCTGAACAGGATAAACAGGTATATAATCCCTTGTGATGTCCACCCCTTCCTTCAGGCACCTGGAATATATTGTAGGAAATCTTTTTCTCAGGTAGAATGCATCTTTGTGGGTTATATCAAGAAATACATGGTCACTGCCGGTCTTTCTCATTTCCGAGAATATTGCCCTTGACACTATATCCCTTGGTGCGACTTCTCCCATTTCGTGATATTCTTTCATAAATCTTCGGTGATTTATATTCAGAAGTATTCCGCCTTCGCCTCTGACAGCTTCAGAGATCAGAAACCGGCTCCCCTTGCCGGTTGGTTGATAAAAAACCGTAGGATGGAATTGAACGAATTCCATATCGGAAAGCACTGCTCCGGCCCTGTATGCCATAGATATGCCGTCTCCCGTAACTACTTCCGAATTGGTGGTATTCTTATATGCCTGGCCGATGCCTCCGCTGGCGCAAATAATACTTCGACAGTACAGTACCTTCTTTGTTGACTCAAAATCAGTACCTTCCGCAATCAATAGCCCAGCGCACCTTCCCTCCGCAACAAGCATGTCTATGGCAAAACAATTTTCTTTTATGGTAATATTCTCTTTATTCCTGCAGGCTCTGAGAAGGGAATCAACAACTTCTTTCCCTGTTGCATCTCCGTGGGCATGTATAACCCTGAAGCAGCCATGCCCTCCCTCTCTCGTAGTTACAAGCATACCCTCCGGATTCCTGTCGAAATTCGTTCCTATTCTGCACAGTATTTCTATATCTTTGGGTGCTTCTCTGACAAGTATATCTACCGCTTCCTCATTGCAATGCCCTGCCCCTGCCTTTACAGTATCCTTAAAATGATATTCGGGCATATCATCCTCGCCCATAGCAGCGGCAATCCCTCCTTGAGCAAGGTAGGAGTTGTTTTTATCCAAAGCACCCTTGCTAAGAATACATATTTTGAGGTTGGAATCAAGGTTAAATGCTGAATATAGCCCGGCAATCCCGCTGCCTATTACCACTACATCCCAAATTTCACTCTCGATTTTCGAGGTATCAAAATTAATCACGTACCTTAATGACATAATTTTTCCCCTTCATTTTACCTTCAGCATCTCTTTAAGCGACCTTAATGCTTTTTGTCTTATTTTTTCGTCCACGTGAATTTCATACTGCATACTTGACAGTGAATTATGTACATCTTCAAGTCTGGTCTTTTTCATATTTGTACATATTAACCCCGGCGATAGGAGAGAAAAGCGCTTGCCCGGATTTTGCCTCCTAAGAATATGAAGGACACCTTCCTCTGTTCCAATAATAATATCCCTTTCCGGTATCTCTCCCGCATATTTGATTATCTCAGATGTGCTTCCAAGGAAATCTGCAAGCTTCTGAACCTCGGGCTCGCACTCTGGATGCACAAGAATTTTTGCATCAGGATGAAGCTGCCTTATCTTTTTTACTTCCTCTGCCTTAACCCTCTTATGAGTAATGCAGAAGCCCTTCCAGAGGATAATCTCCTTATCTTTCACTTTAGAAGCTACATAACTTCCAAGGTTTTCATCCGGTACAAAAATTATCTGTTTGTTGCTGATATTCCGCACTACCTTCAAAGCATTTGATGAGGTACAGCAGATATCGCTTTCTGCCTTTATTTCGGCCGAGGAATTCACATAGCATACCACTGCTGCATAAGGATACTTTTCTTTCATTTGACGCAGTTCAGGCAACGTTACCATATCGGCCATAGGACATCCGGCATCCTTAACAGGCAGCAGTACTGTTTTATCCGGTGAAAGTATTTTGGCGCTTTCTGCCATAAAATGTACACCGCAAAATACTATCACATCACTGTCGGTATCAGCTGCATGTCGGCTCAAGGAATATGAGTCTCCTACAATATCGGCTATGTCCTGAACCTCCGGCACCTGATAATTATGCGCCAGTATTATTGCATTCCTCTCTCTTTTTAATTTTTGTATTTTTTCAGTTAATATATTTCGCATTACAGCCTACCTTCTCCATTCAGTAATTCTTTGCAATAACAAGGTTTAATAGAGGGTTATTATTGCAAAGGGAAGCATAGTTTTCTCATACAATAAAATATATCACTTATCATATTTATTTTCAATAAAGTTATAAGGATCTGTGATTAACTTGCAATAAACTGCCCGCCGCCGGCCTGATAACAGAACAAAGGCGGCTTTGCCGCATTTGCCGCCCATGAGCCTTTTCCGAATGCAATGAGGAAATAATGGCGCGGGCACTCAAATCAAAGGTTTTTTATTGTATAGGAAAGTTATACTTTCCTATACAATAAAAAATACGGAACTCAATTGTTCCGTATTTGATATTCTCTTCAGGTTATTCTTAGCCTTACCACTTATTATGCTTTTTTTTGTAGGGTTTAATAGGGTAGAAAGGAGGCCAAAAAACCGGATACGGGTAATATTTATGCTTTTTCTTATGTTTCCAATAGATCGGGAATTCGTCTGATTCATCGCTGCTATAATCGCTTTCATCCTCATCATACCAATCCGGACTTCTCATGTCCTCTATTCCCATACTTGTATTTTTTTCATAGGGCACCCTCATCATTGGACATGTCATAGGGCACATGACCGGGCAGCAATGCATCATCGGATAAATTCCTTCCTGTATCGGAATTTCCGGCTCTTGCATTTTCATATCATGAATATCTATCTCCGACTGTTCAGTCTTGGAGCATTGTTTTTTCTTTTCCGTCATTTCTTTACCCCCCTCAGATAATATGTTACTAATATATATATAATATTGAATTTAAAAAAATTACAAAAAAGAAAACATCCACCCGTATCATAGGTGGATATCTTTAAACTGTACTACTCGTTCTTCACTTTTTCATATTCTTCCAATATTGAGGTTTGTAGTCTCTCTCTCGTAGAAGAGTTAATCGGATGTGCAATATCCTTGAATTCTCCATCGGGAGTTTTTCTGCTCGGCATAGCTATGAACAACCCTTCTTGTCCCTCTATAACCTTTATGTCATGAACAACAAATTCATTATCAAAGGTTACTGAAACTACTGCCTTCATCTTACCCTCCACATTAACCTTTCTGATCCTTACGTCTGTTATATCCATTCTAGTTCACCACCTTCCCGTCATTCGTATTGTCATTTTGATAATAATTCGTCATTTATTAGTTCTTTTCCTTCTTTTTCTAACAAAGATTTTCATAGCCAACACGATTTCGTTATGTAAATTAGCATATCGTACACTTTTTTACTGTGTAAAAACCTTTGAATAACGATATTATTTGTAGTTTTACTATTTTAACTCTCCTATTACAAGATTTCAATGAGGGTTTTTTACTGTTTTCTATAAAACTCGTAATAACAAAATTCCCATGTAAGAAAACTTTTTTTTTCCTATTATCAGGTAGCAAAAAATTGGCTATAATAATAATATGAGTATTATGTGTTTTTCTTCTGCACCAAAGTAAACTAAAACATAAGTTGACAGCATATGCATAAGAATGTAAAATCAATACGTTAAATAAAGTAATATTTCTTATATATGTCGTGAAAAAGATTTATCATTACAAAATTAGTTGATGCGTTTAATTTTGTACTATCAAATATGTATTTCCCACGACATATGAATAGCGGAAAATGTTTCGTGCCATTTGAATTCAAAGTAATTTGTTTGGCACGAAACATATAGTTCCATAACAAGATTGAATCAACGTAATTTTATTAAGGAGTTGTATCTATGATTTCACTCAATGATGTAAAGAGTGTACATTTTGTGGGTATTGGCGGTATCAGCATGAGCGGGCTGGCTCAAATACTACTGGAATCAGGCTATAAAATCACAGGCTCCGATATCAATGAAAACAACTTAATAAGCAAGCTTCGAAAAAATGGCGCTTTAGTTTACATCCCACACAATCCAAAAAATGTTGAAGGGGCCGACCTTTTAGTTTATACGGCGGCAGTGAAGCAGGATAATTGTGAAATTGTAAAGGCAAAGGAACTTGGAATCCCTGTTATTGACAGAGCGACATTCCTTGGCACAATTATGAAAAATTATAGCTACGGCATTGCAATTGCAGGCTGCCATGGAAAAACAACGACCACCTCAATGGTTTCAATCATACTAAAAAATGCCGGACTTGACCCTACAATACTTATTGGCGGCGAAATTGAGGCAATAAACGGAAACGTCATGGTAGGCAGAAGCGATTATTTTGTGACAGAAGCATGTGAATACTGTGAAAGCTTCCTGAAATTTTATCCTTATGCAGCGGTTATATTAAATATAGAAAAAGACCATCTGGACTACTACAAAGATATTGATCATATAATATCTGCTTTTAAAAAGTTTGCCAGGCTGGTACCTGAGAGCGGAAGCCTTGTTGTTTGCAGTGACAATGAGCATGCCATTAATATTTCAAAAGAAGTTAAGTGCAACGTGCTGACTTATGGAATAAAAAATAAAGCTGATTTCAATGCTAAAAATATTAAGTATGACAGTTTAGGCCATCCAACTTTTGAAGTCAGGTTGAGGGGTAAAAAATTAGGTACCTTCTCTCTCTGTATACCCGGTGAACATAATATACTTAATGCTCTGGCAGCTATAGCAATAGCATATAATGCCGGTGTGCACATGCATACCGTAAAAAAGAGCCTGAAAGAATTTAAAGGCACCCATAGGCGCTTTGATATTAAAGGTACCCGAAATAGTATTACAGTAGTTGATGATTATGCACATCATCCGACTGAAATCAAGGCAACCCTGCATGCCGCAAAGCAATTCCCGCATCAGAAGATATGGTGTATTTTTCAACCCCATACCTATACAAGGACCAGAACCCTGTTCGATGAGTTTTCAGAGGCTTTTTATGATGCGGACAATGTTATAATAACGGATATATATGCCGCAAGGGAGAAAGACACAGGGCTTGTTAATCCTTCTGAGCTGGTAGAAGGCATAAATAAATACAGCGCAAATGCTGTATACAAAAACGATTTCAAGAGCATAGCAGACTTTATTGCTAAAGAAGCCCACCCCGGTGACCTTGTATTTACGATGGGTGCGGGAGATGTATTCAAACTGGCGCCTATGATATTGGATGAAATAAAAGTATAATCATTCTACGGAAAGTGCCCAAAGGTACAATGATGCAACTGAACCATAAGGGGAATATCGCTTTCTATATCGCTTAAACTTCTCCTCCGGCAGTTCTTTAAGGCCATATAAATTCATCATTCCCCTGCGTATTGCCAAATCCTTGTAGCTTACAACATCAGGACGACAAAGGGAAAAAATAAGCAGCATTTCTGCAGTCCAAACACCTACGCCGCGCAGCGAGGAAAGCCTTTTTATTATGTCTTCGTCAGATAATGCATCAAGTGCTCCAAAATCTACTTCCCCTGATATGGCAGCCTCTGCAATTCCCTTTATGTACCCCGCCTTCCTCTCAGACATTCCGCAGCTTTGGATCTCGGGTAACCCTAATTCATTTATATTTTCGGGATTTACACTTCCAAGCAGGCTAAGAAGCCTGTTCCACACAGTATCTGCGGCCTTGCTTGAAATCTGCTGGCTTACAATACTGGATACAAGTGCAGTAAAGGGATCAGGGATGATCCTCCGATTAATAATGCCTATTCTGTCGATAGCAGCACCGAGCTTTTTATCCTTGCCCTTCAGATAGTCTATTTCTTTCCGGCCGTATTCGAATACCTGCACTATTCCAAACCCTCCAATTCCAGCAAGTACTTTTTCATATCCAACCCTCCGCCGTAGCCTGTAAGAGAGCCGTCTGCGCCTATAACCCGATGGCAGGGGATGAATATCGGAATGGGGTTGCGATTGTTGGCAATCCCTACCGCCCTTGCACCTTTAGGCACACCAACCTTTTCAGCTATTTCCTTGTATGACACAGTTTTGCCGTAAGGTATTTCGCATAGTGCGGACCAGACTTTCTTCATAAATTCCGTACCCTCAGGCTTAAGAGGTAATGTAAACTCCTTAAGCTCCCCTGCAAAATAGCTCTTTAGCTGTCTTACCGCTTCCTTCAATAAATGTGTTTCACCTAATTGAGCATCCTCCGGCAATTTATCCCCGGAAATATACACATTGCTTATGCTGCCGTCTTTTTCGGCTATTCCGATTCTTCCGATTTTTGATTCATAAAAGCACATAGGCATCGCAAATCACCTCCATTTTTTATTGCTTTTCCTTTACATTTTATCATGAAAAACTGTCAATAAATACCCTGAAATTTATCTTTTCTCTATTTGATTACAAGCATGCCCGTGTAGGTTTGTATTTCCTTCCCCTCAACTATTCTAAGCAGGAACAGATAATACCCCTTTCCCTTCGGAAGCACAACCTGTCCTTCTTCATTTGTCTCAATCAACACAAAGCTATCCTGCCCTATTTCCTTTTCAACCTTTTCTCCCGTCAATCTTAGAATACGGCAATCCAGCATCTTCCTTCCCTCGGGGTATTTCACCAAAACTGTCTCAGCCGCTGAAAAAACAGCCGTTCTCACATAGTTGTTTGAAAGATAAATAGGCTTTATATCCTGAGGCAGTAAGAATGAATCTTCAAAACCCATATGCCCTGCCGGCCTAAGATAAAGAAAATTATGGCTGCCCCTGTGGTCTGTTTTACCCTCCAGTCCGATTTCGCCCTCCCCATAGCCTTTTTCCCACTCTTCCGTGGTCAGCATGGGCGAAAATGTAAAGGCAAAGGAATTATAAATCTCTGCTTTCTTTGATTTCAGGTATTCAGGCATATTGTCCAGGTTGCGTTCAATTTGTATTTTTGATATTGATTTTTTTTCCCCGTTTTTAAATACAGATAAATAGTCCTCGGGCATATCCCTTCCTTCAACAGGCATTATATACCCTTGCGGATGCTCAAATGCACGGATGTCCTTCCCTGCTGGATTGATATATATAGCCTCTTTATCCCCCAATATAATACTGACTGTCCTGTCCGAAAATAAGGCCTCCACCCTGCTGGCGGAGATTTGATCACCGCTGTATCGGCGTGTTTCTATCCCTGCGAGGCCGAAATAAATATTATATCCTCTGAATTGTGTATAATTTAATGTCCAACAGTCGCTGCCCCGGGTTTGGTAAATGACCTCATTGCTTGCGTCAATAAAATGGAGATCCGGGTAATGCTCTCCGTCCATAAGCTTTTCGGCAAGCACAAGGGTGCCGTCCTCAAAGGGGATTTGTTCATATATGAATATAGGATCGGAAGTGTTTTCATAATGATGCAATATTGCTTCTTCCAATGGTGTCCTTTTTGCCTGCGGGACATTGCGTTCCGGAAGAGCCCCTGCAGATTCCTCTTCACTGGAAGCAACATTTTGCTCGATTGAGCTTTCTGTGCAGGCATTACATAAGAAGACAATTAGTATTATAACCAAAGTTAGATTAAGCATCGCTATACTCAGCGCTTTTTGCCTCATATATTCCTCCTCCTTAAGAGCTTAATGGCAACCGTTATAATAATAGGCGCAGCAACAAGCGCTATTATACCTATTACAAGAGGATATAAATACCCGAATCTTTTATGCAGGCTTCCCGCGACTTTATCCAGTAAGGTAATTTTCTTATTCTCATAAAGGGTAAAGGATAAATCCCTCTCGGGTAAATCTTCCATGGCTGCCGTATAAGAGCCATTTTCACCTTTCTTAAACTCGATGCTGCTTTTTACAATGTATGGGGCTTCCTTGGGCGGGATGATTTGAACATTTAAATTTTTAAAATCACTCCAATTTTCAGCAGGATTCAGAATATAGTCAAAGGTATATAAAGGTTTTGCAGTTTCTCTTTTATCCATTGTCCCTGACGCCTTGTAGCTGACACTTACCCCCTTTTCGCTGTCCGGGGGAAACTCAACGGTATAAACAAGGGTGAAAATCCGTTCATAATACTCCTGTGCCATCAAATCATGTTCTGAGCTGTAGCCCATATTTCGTGTTAAATACCTGTCAAGGGCCCCTGCATAAAGGTTGTACAATTGGGTTTCGGAAATACCGCTGTCATTATTTACTCTTGTATTATTCTTAACAAACTTCATTAGGTATGATTTTACCTCCGCCTCCTGTTCCGAAACTTGATAAGAATATAAATCGGTCTTTTTACTTAACTCCCCATCTGTGAAGGCGTTTATCTCTAAATTTATTTCTTCTCCCAGGACAAAGATTTCGAGAACTTCGGATTTGTCGCACCAGGAAGCAATTCTTATTTTTTCACCGTCCCCTTCGTAACTGTTAAATCCATTTGTAAACACCTTTGTTTTTCTGAAGTCAAAATTAAAATCTATCGCAATATTTATTCTTTGATTGGCTTCGGGGGCCACCTCTATTGTATACAGCTTACCCTTTTCATCATTTGCAAAGTTAGATCCATTGTATAATTCATTTGTAATAGTGCTTACAATGCCCGCAAAATCAAAGCTTGCTTCCTTCTCCTTCACTCTGGGATCCCCGTGGCTGTCCACCACGTCCCCGATATATATATCATAAGGCAGTACGCTACCGCCGGCAGTAATGACAATATCATTCCTTGAAAAGTCCTTAAATGATCCTACTAAAGGAAATGCCATTTGCACCGATTTTGCCTCATTTGTCGGATTAACCATATCATAAGCCGCGGTGACCTTCCCGCTAATCGTATAATTATTATTCCCCTGCCCCGAAAAATCAAAAATAAGGTTTTCTTTTTTAACAGCAATGGGCGTGTCCCCTTCAATTGACAAAATTTCTGCAGATGGGTATCCTTGCCAGTATACCGGTCCGGAATTGCCAAAAACCATATATGGAAGGCAAAGCAAAAGAAATGCAAATGAAATTTTCCCTGCAATCTTTTTCATTAAGCCACCTCCTGGAATCTACTGCATTAAAATCTATTAAGCAAATTAGATTTATGTGCATTTTAATAATTAAAGTTTCCTATTTCACTTAATCTTGCGATTGGGCGGCTATATCAGAAGCATCCTGCCTTATCTTTATTTATTCTGAAGGATTTACTGTCAATTGCCCTTTGCACGGCCAGTATACCATCAAGGTGGTCATATTCGTGCTGTATCAGTTCGGACAAATCATCCGTAAAATCCAGTGTACAGTCATTCCAATCCAAATCTTTATAATGTACTTTGCACTTTTTATGCCTATACAATTTCACTTCCAGCCCCGGAAAGCTCATGCAATCATCCCATACCTCAAATCTTTCGCTGCCAATGAACTCAAGCCTTGGATTTATCAATGCCAATGAATTGGAATCATAGTTCATATATATTATTCTGTACAATTCGTTGATTTGAGGTGCTGCTATCGCTCTTCCAAACCCGTATTTCTTTCTGAAGGCTATTATAGTATCATGTAAATCCTCTACAACTCTCCTGACATTTTCAATGTTATCCTTCGATACCTCCTCACAGGCCTTATAAAGATTCTCGTTTCCCATCAACAATATTTCCCTTTCTGCCATATTCCTCACTCCTTATTGTATTATCTATATCCCGATATATTAATTAGGTCCTAATTTCTACAGGCTCTCCAAAACTGCATGTGATAGTTTTGATCCCCAAATTCCTTCGCAATATAGCCTCGGAGTTTCCTCCCGGCTTCATTCTATAGTAATCACTCTGAACCTACCCCAACCACAGATGCCGCTCCATATCGATAGTCCCATCATCTCTAAAGCTAATACCCTCAGACTTTAGCATACTTCGTTGGATTTCAATATCCCCAAATACATGACAGGGGCACAGCTCTCCTGTTACTCTCACTACCCTGTGGCAGGGCAGGCTAAAGCCCTCCGGCGCGCTTCTCATGGCCCAGCCTACAACCCTGGCTCCCCTGGAATACCCGAGCAGCTTGCCTATGCCGCCATAAGTAGCAACCTTCCCCTCCGGTATCCGGGCAACTATTTCATATACTCTCTCAAAAAAGCCTTTTTCGTTTGTTGGCATACTCTTCACGCCTTGCCAGCCTCCATTTCATTCCCTTGCCAGTCCGCACAATTATACAAATCAGCTGATTGCAGCAATCATCAGAACTATTCCTATCATCGGGTTAATAACCCATGATGCTTTTTGCATTGAAATATAAAAATCTGACGGTTCAGGATCCCTGACATTCAGAAAATGTTTGAGATTAAAGAAAAAAAGCGGGTATCTAACATCTATTAACGTAATAACAAACAAGAATATAGCCGGCACAAAATATTGATACTTTCCCCGTATGGCATCCCCGGCGGAATATGTAAAATCCGCCACATCCTTTAGAGAAAACTCATAATTCCCGTTATAGGATATCTCTCCGTTTACCCTTACCCTGACTGCATCTGAAATCAAAGGCCTCCCGTTTTTATCAAACAGAAAGTAACTGCCTTTTCTGTAATCCCCTTCAAAAACTATATCACCCCCGTCTTTAATATTCTTAATACCCTGATCCCAATTACCGGCATCCTTAAAGGCAACCGTATATTGTTTGTTTATGTCTTTCGGCAGCTTGAAGATTACCTCTGCCTCGGGGCTCTTATTAGTCAATCCTTTTACTGTAATATGGAGGTTTCCATATTTATTTTTTCCTATATAATGACGTTCTGAAGACACTTGTTCTTTCTTCAAAAACGCATCATCATAATATACTCCTATAGTAAAGAAGGCCTTTAAATAAAAAGTCAATATTATGACTAAAACAACTATTAATAAGACTTTTAAAAAATTATATCTTAGCGATAATTTTTTGATTTCCTCAATATACATAAGTCTCCCTTTCCTGCTGTTATTGACTGAACTACATCTGATTTTCCAGTCTGAGGGTTCCCTAGTACAAGGCCCCGTCCAGACCGTTTATAATTTCTATACCGGAAACCAGCCTGCTTTTAATAAGAAAAATTATGCTCTTTGTACTTTCTTCGGGCGTATATGCATAGGCATAATCACATTTGCCGAACCATTCCTCATCGTCGTATGAGATACTATCAATTCTTCTTAGCTGTTCTTCGGGCCAATGTTCCAGGAGAGCTTCCTCTGTATCGCCGACAGCTACGCCCGCCGAGGAACAGCCTTTCTTTACAGTACGGATAGTGATAATGGTATACACACCTTCATCGGGGTTAAGGTATGTTACCTGCAAATCGTCGCTTTCCACTACTATGACCTTACCGAAACTCTCGGCCTTAAAATCCTTGCGGCCCCTTTCGCCCAGGCCGGTGCCGAAAGGGAATTCCACCGGATATGCATTTAAAGATAAGATGCCTGACCCCGGGACAGTGAGAGTAAATATGTTTTCGTCGAAGCTAATTAAATACGTGACGGATCGGCGCAGGACATCCGCCTCATCTGAAGAAAACCGTTCCCTCAGGCACGCGCTGTACAAGGCCCTGTTGAAATCCCATTGCAATCTCAAAATTTCGTCCAGACCCTCTGTATAAGCGCCGTCGGATGTAAGATAAGCCCTGCCAATATAATAGTTGCGCAGGGATTGGTCGGCGCTGTCGGATTTTATACTGCCCACAGCAGCATCTCGCAGGGCAAGCCATAACGGATTCCACCATTCCCCGCCGTAAGCTTCACCCAGCTCCTGCCAGGTGGCCCGGGTGAAGTTTTCCAGACAGGGCAGCAGTTCATAATCGCTTACAGGCTTGCCTGCCATGAGTTTGGGCATATAGTCGTGTATGTTCCCGGTAGACGCGGCAAATGAACCGGAGGAGGCAGCAGGATTATTGGGGTGCGCAAAGCTGTCCGGTGTTGCCTGAAAATGTTCAAAAGCCTTTATAACAAAGGCAAGGGCCGCCTGCTCCGGTCTGAGCCGGGATGTGTCTTTTCCCGCATCGCATGCCTCCTGCAAACCTGCATAAAATTCCCTTGAGGAAACCCCATTTTCATCGGGGAAATAAGGATATACACTTCCGTATTGATCCTTCCAGCGCTCCACGCACCAAATCCCGGTATCTCCTTGGGTAACGGGCTGGGAGAGGATAAGTGTCCAGACCACTTCCTTGCTGCCGTTATATGCGTAATAAGGATAATAATCTATGAAAATATGGTCGCTGTCATAGGTATATTCCCTGCTGAAGAATTCACCATCGCTGTAAGGGATTAGGTCGTTGCGGACTATCATATCGTTTTTTACAAAACCGGCGACAGCCGAGAAAAGTTGTGAAAATGATTCATAATCGTCCGGGGCTTGCACATCAGTGGCATGAAAAAAACCGTAATGATATGTTTCATCTTTTGCAAAAAAGCTCTGCCCGCTGCCATCGGAGCACAGGAACTGCTCATATTGCGCCTCAGTATAACGGACAATGCTAAAAAGCCAGCCTAGGCCTTCATATTTCTCATATGTAGATTTTTGGTAAACAGATATAAGGGTGCTTTCGTCATCATATTCAGTGGGATCAATGAGCAGCCGATCTGTATATTCATTAGGTATGGCTATAGTTATGCCGTATCGCTCGTACTTGGCTACGTCCTCCTTGGTGTTGTCCTCGCGGCTTTTCCCGGTAAAGGTACATCCGGAAACAAAAGCCATAATAAGAAACGTAACAAGTAAAAAAAGCAATTTCTTTTTCCCATGCATTTAAGAATACCTCCTCTATAGCATCAGATGCTTATTTCTATCAGTTTTTATCCGTTTGAATCATAAAAAAGCAATATTGTGTTTCATCAGCACTATGTATCTCAGCAACATAACCAGCTATGATTTTTTCATTTTCCTCATAATATGAACTGAGCCCCGCCTGAAGCAGCCTTTCCACGGTATATTCATATTTTGAATCCCCGACCTCTTCCACCTTAATATCCATGCTCAACGGTGCCCCAAAGGAGTCGTTATAGTTGGGAATCCCCTCCTTATTGATCCAGTATGCCTTGACATTTACTCCTTCGATTTCGCCATGTAAATCTAACTCTACTTTAGAACCTTTGGGCGCATAAATCAGCTTTTCTCTGTCAATTTCCAGGTAAGCCTTCCTAAAATCATCCTTTGTAGTAAAAGGTCCTGCAGTAAGCGTATAACAAATGTCCTTGTCATTGGCCTTTATAGATACTTCCTTCCTATCCTCCTCTGTAATCCTTGTCTCACTCCTGCTGGTATCAGGACCGCAGCCCAATAGTAATGTGACAAGAAATAAAACAAATATAAGACTGAAAACCCTTTTCATTATATCACCGCCTATTGAACATCTATATTATTTGACGGGTTAAAGTATATATATGTTGCATTCAAATACGCAGTCACATTAGGAGTATGATGCGAAGCAACTATGAGTTTGTAGATACCCTGGAGCAACAGCCTTGTATATCGACTCGCACAGTGCAAATCTTTGGACAGAATCACAGCTTGATACTTGAAAAATCCTAACGCACATAAACCCGACCTCAGGGCTTTTGT
>JAKPKE010000177.1 GCA_029553855.1 Bacillota bacterium
TTGCAAAGAGGCAGTCTGAGTACTTTCCCTCCTATGATGCCGCGCTTAGTCTGATTGACTTCTATCTTGATTTGCTTCCCTCGGTATTCACATAAAAGTTTACAGGTCGCAGGATTTGGCACAATGTGTATGCCTTTTAAAGACCTTTTGGCTCTGTCAGATATTGCTTTCAGATGAGCATTAATATTGGAGATGCTCGTCTGCCTGTCTTCCAAAAGAATATAAGTCAAATCAATATCTACCGAGTACCGGGGCAAATCTTTCAAAAACAGATTGATGGCTGAGCCTCCATGTACTGCAAATACTCCTTCGTCGGTAATAATTGGCATCATTCTCAACAGAAGCTCTACCTTTTGCGTATAGTTATTATTCATAGTCTGCCAGTTCTCTTGGTATTGTTATGTCATATTTACCTATATATTTCCCATTGGAAGCACATACACGCTTGCCGCTTCCCAATGCTATCACACCTGTGTTTATTGCTTTAAACCAGGAATGGCCTGACTTCTCTGCCATATATAGAAACAGTCTCTTGACCTTTACCGAGGTACATGCCTCAAGAAGCTCCTGTACCAGTTTTGGGCGCAGCGTAATCAGCATCTCCATCACATAATACGTGTCCATCAAAGAATAATTAACCGGGGAAAGGTGCAGGCATTCCATGAATGCCCTCTCGGGAGAAGACAAAAGCACCTGACTCCCATCTATCATCATCATCTCCAATCCAACCTCTGTCTCTCCAAAAGCGGTCGATGAAAAATACCTGACAGACATATCCCATTCCCCTTTTTCAAACCATGATGGGATCCATAGCTTTTTCGATGAAAAGATATACACCAAAGGTTTGCCCATTGTCACAAAGTGGGAATATCCCCGTAGATCGAGAGCCGTCGAAGCTCCAATATGGATCCTTTTATCAAGCTGAGAGTTATAGGACGAAAGAATCGAGTATACAGTAGGGGTTTCCCCGGCAACCTTATATACACCTTGCGAAATTCTTTCTATCCAGCCACTGCGC
>JAKPKE010000180.1 GCA_029553855.1 Bacillota bacterium
AAAGGCGAGCAGTTGGCAGTAAAAAGCTGATATTCTATAAGTTCTGTTACACTGCATGTGGAGTTCCACAGGCAGCCCACAGAAAAGAATATCTAGCTTTTTACTATGCCTATGGCCTGTCAAAATCATAACCCGTGTGCATCGATATACTATGTAATTCTACCCAAGGGAATCCACAAACTTGAGGGCTATTGTGTCGCATTTTACTCCAAATACGAAAGAAGTGATTCGATATGTATAAAAAAATTATATTTAAAGTATTCGGATTTATTTTTTTCTGCATACTGCTTTCACTTGTTGCCGGATACTCATATTACAATAGCGGGTTGGAGGCTGTCGGCACTGCTGAAAATGCGGATATTAAAGAAATAGTGATACCAAAAGGCAGCAGTGTAAGATCAGTATCAAGGATTCTTGAAGAAGAAGGTATGGTAAAAGACAGACGTGTTTTTGAAATATATTGCATATTAAACAAAATGACGGAAAGGCTAAAAGCAGGGAAGTATAGCATCGATAATTCCCTGGATGTTCCTGGGATAGTTGAAGTAATAGTGTCGGGGAAGGCTTTGATTGATACCGTGAAATTTACAATACCCGAGGGCTATAGTTTAGTGCAGATAATGGAGAAACTAAAAGGCTTGGGAGTGGTAAGCCCGGAAAGTATACAGGCTGCCTTGGAAACGGAAATTTACGATTATGATTTTATCAGCCAAATACCTGATAGGGAAAAAAAGCTTGAGGGTTACCTGTTTCCTGATACCTATGAAATATATAAAGAAACTTCTGCTGAAGCAATTGTAGACAAGCTTCTGAGTCGTTTCAACAATATATTCACGAAAGAATACAAAAATAGGGCTAAGGAACTCAATATGACCATAGACCAGGTAGTTACCCTTGCATCCATAATTGAAAGAGAAGCTAAGCTTGATTCTGAAAGAAAAACCATTTCCGCAGTATTCCACAATAGGCTGAAAAAGAAAATGCTGCTTCAAAGCTGCGCCACGGTACAATATATATTGAAAGAACAGAAGGAGGAATTGACGTACAAGGATTTGGAAATAGAATCGCCATACAATACCTATAAGCATATCGGATTGCCCCCCGGGCCTATTGCATCACCTGGGCTCAAAGCAATTGAAGCTGCCTTGTATCCGGAAAATACAGACTACCTTTACTTCTTTACAAAAGACGACAGTTCGCATGTATTCTCAAGGACATACAACGAACATATCAGTGCCCAGAATAAGTTTAAGAAGTAATTCAAAAGCTAAAGATGTGTAATTCAAGTACGCTTCCAGCGTACTTGAATTATTCTCAATAATAATGAGGTGATATTATGACAACAAACATCAACCATGATTATATTGACAGCTTCCTGCTCGGCATGATACCGGAAAGCAGCGGCATACTTAAAGAAATGGAAGAGTATTCGGAGGAACACAATGTGCCGATAATTACTCCTGATATTGCAGGCTTGCTGGCAGTAATCATAAAGTCCGCAAACATAAAATCCATATTGGAGGTAGGAACGGCTATAGGTTATTCCGCAATCCATATGGGACTTTGTGCGGAGAAAGGTTTTTCAATAACAACAATAGAAAGAGATGAAAGCTCTGCTGCAAAAGCGAAAGAATTTATAAAAAAAGCAGGTATGGAAAACAACATAAAAATAGTAACAGGAAATGCCGAAGAAATACTCAAAGATGTACAGGGCAGATTTGATATGATATTTATAGATGCTGCCAAGGGTCAGTATATGGATTTTTTGAAGGACAGTATAGATAAACTCAGGACAGGGGGCCTTTTCGTATGCGATAATGTGCTTTTCAGAGGAATGGTGGCAGAAAGAAGCCTGCTCGTCAGGAGAAAAATTACTATAGTAAAAAGGCTTAAGAAGTTCCTGAACTTTATATCAAACTGTGAAAGTCTCAAAACTTCAATAGTTCCGATGGGAGATGGTATTTCAATAAGCTGCAAGCTCAAGGAGGTAGAATTCATTGAAAAGGTGTGAGATACTTGCCCCGGCGGGCAACATGGAGAAACTGAAAATGGCTGTAATATACGGAGCCGATGCAGTGTATATAGGAGGTGAAAGATACGGCTTGAGAGCTGCTGCTGGTAATTTCACCCTGAAAGAGATTAAAGAAGGGGTCTCCTTTGCTCATGATAATGGAAGGAAGATTTATGTTACTGTGAATATTATACCCCACAACGAGGATTTGAAAGATCTGCCCGAATACCTTAGGGAGTTGGGAAATGCAGGGGTTGATGCATTGATAGTATCTGATCCAAGTATTATAATGATTGCTAAGGAAACCGTCCCCGGTGTTGCATTGCATCTAAGCACCCAAGCAAGCAATACTAATTATAAAAGTGCTGAGTTCTGGCATGGCATGGGAATAAAACGGATAGTATTGGCAAGGGAATTAAGCTTTGAAGAAATAAGGGAGATAATAAAGAAATCACCTGAAAGTTTGGAATACGAAGTGTTTGTTCATGGCGCAATGTGCATATCATTTTCAGGGAGGTGCCTGCTCAGCAATTATATGACAGGAAGAGATTCCAACAGGGGTGAGTGCGCCCAACCATGCAGATACAAGTATTACCTTGTGGAGGAAAAGCGTCCCGGCCAATTTATGCCGGTATACGAGGATGAGAGAGGCACCTATATATTTAATTCAAGGGATCTTTGCATGATTGAACATATTCCGGAACTTGTGACGTCAGGGGTAAAGAGCCTGAAAATTGAAGGAAGAATGAAAAGCTCATATTATGTTGCTTCGGTGGTCAGGGCATACAGACTGGCTCTGGATAGTTATCTGGAGAATCCCAAAAGCTATGAATTTAAACAGGAATGGTTGGATGAGCTTTCTAAGGCAAGTCACAGAGAATTCGGCACAGGCTTTTTCTTTGGTAAGCCTGATGCAAAAGGGCAAATATATGATTCAAGCTCCTATGTAAGGGATTATGCCTTTGTCGGACTGGTACAAAGTTTTGACTGCAAAACTTTTTTGGCTACCGTAGAGCAAAGGAACAAAATGGTGATAGGAGATGAAATTGAAGTAATAGGACCACACAGAGAGCTTTTTACACAAAAAATAGAGAAGATGTGGAATGAAGAAGGTGAAGAAATATCAGCTGCTCCACATCCTCAGCAGATTGTAAAGATTAAAATGGAAAGACCTGTTGAAAAGCACGATATATTGAGAAGGGAGCGAAGAGATGGTGAATGATAAAAACCCGAGAAGGCCCCTAGTAATAGGAATAGCCGGCGGAACCGGATCAGGAAAGAGTACCGTTTCAAAGGCTATTATGGACAGCATACCTGAAAAAAATGTAATTATAATAGAGCAGGATTGCTATTATAAGGAACAGGACCATCTACCGCCGGAGGAAAGGGTGAAGATCAATTACGATCATCCTCTTGCCTTTGACACGGAGCTTCTGATTGATCATATTGTAAAACTTATTAATGGACAAGCCATAGAAAAACCACAGTATGATTTCACAGTACATAACAGGAAAAAGCAAACCTTGAAGGTTGAGCCGAAAGATGTAATCCTTTTGGAGGGAATTTTGATACTTGATTCTCCGAGGCTCAGAGATTTAATGGACATAAAAATTTTTGTAGACACCGACGCCGATGTAAGAATTATCAGGAGAATAGTCCGGGATATGAGAGACAGGGGCAGATCTTTGGAGTCAGTAATCACCCAGTATCTTAATGCTGTTAAACCGGCCCATAATGAGTTCTGTGAGCCGACAAAGAGATATGCGGACATAATAATACCTGAAGGCGGCTATAATAAAGTTGCGATAGATATTATGGTCACCAAGGTTAAATCAATTATAGGGATTCATTTTTAACATATAAATATGTATAACCTTCCTCATTCTGACAATAATAAGTAAATGCATTAAATCCATACATTGTATTAAGAAGGAGGTCCCGTATAACCAGCAAAGGTAAAGAATGGATACATGATCAGATGGAATTGGATTTTTGCGATTTACAAAGGGGATAGGAGGTTATAATTTTGGGCAGTATACAGAAGCCTCTCAGTGATAATTCCGGATTTGATCAAAAGAAGCTTCCTGAAATGCAAGACACAAGAGTATACAGGAAAAATAACTATATGCTTATCCAAAAAAAAAGAATGGGGATAATCGGTATTTCTTTTATTATTGTGTATGGGCTGTTATTGCTAAGGCTATTCTATATTCAGGTATATATGGGTAAAAGTTATGCAGAGAAAGCCGTCAGACAGAGGATGATTTATATACCGATTTCCACAAACAGAGGGATAATATACGACAGGAATATGATACCTATTACAGATAGGGAAGTCAAAAAAGTTATTATTGTATATCCTGCTTTTGTTCATGACAAAAAGGCAGCAGCGGTTGCTATTTCCAAGGCTTGTAATATTACCGGAGAAGCCGTAGAGAAAAAAATAGAGGGTTCATCGGATACGATAGAATTCTTATGTGGAAATCAGAAGAACGAATATTTGTCATTAATTGAAAGCGGCAGAATTAAGGGTGTAATTGCAGTAGAAAAAAGAATAAGATATGCAGAAGATGGAATTGCAGAACATGTAGTAGGCTATATCGGCAAAAACGATAAAATAGGCCATATGGGCATTGAAAAGAGTATGAACAGCTATTTGGAGGGCAGGGAAAGCGATACTATAGCAGCTGTAGTTGACAGCAGCAAAAATATTATCCGGGGACTGGGTTTTAGAAAGGTAGAGGCCGCAAAAGACGGTACCGGTTATAGCATAAAACTTACCCTTGATTATCATATGCAAAGAATAATTGAAGATATAATGGATAGCAATGGCATCGAAGGTTCAATCGTAGTGATGGACGTAAAAAACGGGGATATACTGGGTATGGCAAGCAGGCCTGATTTCGATCAAAGTAATGTGGATAAGTATATAAAAAGCAGCGGTAATGAGCTGATTAATAAATCAATCTGGCAGTTTGATCTTGGTTCAGTATTCAAAACTGTTGTGGCTGCTGCGGCATTGGAAGGAAATTGCATAAGCCCGGGAGACAGATTTAAATGCCAGGGATACATTGATGTAGGAAATAACAGAATAAAATGCTCAACAAATAATACTCATGAAAATAGGGAGCTTAATATTAAGGAGGCTTTTGCCCTATCATGCAACAGTACGTTTATACAAATAGGAATGAAGACAGGAGCCGCCAAAATATTAGCTATGGCTGAGCAGCTGGGCTTTGGTCAAAAACTCTGTTTTACCATTCCGGAGGAAAAAACGGGATATATGCCCGAGACACAAGAAGAAGGTATAGGAAACATTTCTATAGGGCAAGGGAAAATACAGGCCACACCTCTGCAGGTAACCACAATGATGGCTGCTATTGCAAATAACGGTATAAGAAATGATCCTCAACTGGTGGATTCGCTGATTACAGACAAGGGAATCACCATCAAAAAACTTGAAAGGTCAAGACCTCAAATTGTACTGAACCCTGTTACGTCCATGCTGTTAAAGGATATGCTCCATGAAGTCACAGTATCAGGTACGGGAAAACAGGCCAATATGGACAGATATGGGGGCAGCTGCGGCAAGACCAGTTCAGCTCAGACAGGGATAGATAAGGGGGAGGTAGTTCATGGCTGGTTTTCCGGTTTTGTACCCTATGAAAACCCTAAGTACGCAATAACTGTATTCCTATATAACGGAAAGTCGGGTGGAAGTGCGGCAGCACCGATATTTAAGGAGGTGGCCACCGAGATATTAAGGGTAGTGAAAAGGTAACGGGTAACACGGGACACACTGAAAACCACTGAATACACCGAAGGGAATATACTATACCCAAAATCACCTCGTAACCTCGTAACCTCGAAACCCGGCGCATATTAGTGCGCATTTTTCTGCTTATCCGCAGCTTACTAAACATAAAATAATTTATGTTTAGCAATAATACAGGCACACATTCAAATTGAGAATCATATAATCTTACTAGGCGAAGTTTTCCGTTGTATAAACCTTGTTCTTTTTTGAAAAGTCCTGAAGAAAGGGTTTGTACCAGGTAAACTTCTTATAAATTCGGAGGTGTGCTTCTTTGCTGCTCTTTATTGCCTCTCTGGTCATATCTACAATAATGGATATGTGCCTGTTGTTCGGATACATTCAAAATGTAAATTCATTTCCGCAGCCTCTTTCTGCAGAAGAAGAACAATACTACCTGGAGGAATATAGAAAAGGTAATGACGATGCAAAAAATATACTGGTAGAACGGAATCTAAGACTTGTTGCGCATATAGTAAAAAAATATGTAAATACAGGAAGGGAAATCGACGACTTGATATCCATAGGGACAATTGGTCTTATCAAGGCCATAATAACCTTTGATGAGAGCAAAGGTACAAGGTTGGCAACATACGCAGCCAGGTGCATAGAAAACGAAATACTTATGACTATCAGAGCATCGAAAAAAACAAAAAATGAGGTGTCCTTGCAGGATCCAATAGGAATTGACAAAGAAGGCAACGAAATCAGTTTAATTGATATACTAGGCAGCGATTCAGACAATATACTGGATGAAGTGGAGCTTAAAATACAGATTAAGAAGTTATATCAAAGAATGGATACTGCCTTGAAAAAAAGAGAGAGGCTGGTCATCGAACTCAGGTACGGATTGCTTAATGGAATCAGCAAGACCCAGAGGGAAATTGCCGACATGCTTGGCATTTCAAGATCGTATGTGTCAAGAATTGAAAACAGGGCAATCAGAAAGCTATACAAAGAGCTTTACAATGAAAACAGTTAAGAATAAAATATAGGTACAAGGCGCGGGGAAGAACGGAATACCGAGACATACAGACAGAAAAGGATAAAATAGGTGCCATATATGAAAAAAAGACTGAAACCGGATTTATATTTAAATACAGTACACGAGCTGGATACAGCTGCATTGAAAACTAAGGGAATAAGGGCAATGATTGTGGATATTGACAATACGTTGGTTTCTTGGGATACAAAAGAACCTGACGAGAAAATAAATGAGCTGATTTGCAGATTAGGATCAGAAGGTTTCAAAATTTGTATACTGTCGAATAATTCCAAAAAACGGGTGGAGGAATTCAATAGACATTTGAATTTGCCCGCAATCCATAAGGCAGTCAAACCGAGTAAAACTGCATTTAGAAAAGCAATGAACATTATGGATTCAAATCCTGAGAATACTGCGGTAATAGGAGACCAGCTTTTTACTGATGTATTGGGCGGCAATCGCCTTGGGCTTTATACGGTGTTAGTGCCGCCGATATGCAAAAAAGAGTTTATTTGGACTAGATTCATGAGACTAATTGAGAGAATAGTATTAAATAAAGTATTATAGCGTCTAAACCAATTATCCTGCAATAGCTGCAGGTTTTTTGCATATGTGTAATAAACCCTCATCGAAATCTTATTATTACGGAAATAAAAAATAACAGACAAATAGATGAAAATAAGTTAGAATACTATTATGGAGGATAGAAAAAGTATAATTATGGTTGACACAAACCTAAGGAGGGTCAGCAATGTATAAACTGAAAAATCATATGGAAGAATTCGTGTTAAACAAGACAGATGAAATTCTTAAGTTAATGAATATATGCAAATGTGAGAAATGCCGGTTGGATATAGCCGCTCTGGCTCTGAACGAACTTCCTTCCAAGTACGTAGTAACTGAACAGGGTGAACTATATGCGAGAGCCATGGAATTAGAACAGCAATTTGACGTAGATGTTGAGACTGCTATAATAAAAGCAGCAGTTGTTGTCAGCAGGAGCCCCAGACATAGTGTTACAGAATAAGCACATTGATACTATACATAATATTTGAATAAATTTTAATAATAACTGTAAATTAATACTCGATAACAATAATAGGCTGCCTTTTAAAATGCAGCATGACATCAGTTAAAATTATTGAGAAGAATGTCAAACATACTTGTCCGGTTTAGGATAATTATGTTAATATAATATAGAATAAATACTTGGAGGGATAAATTTAATGTTATCAGCTGGAGAATTTAGGAAAGGCCTGACCTTTGAAATGGATGGAAACATTTATACAATAGTAGACTTCCAGCATGTAAAGCCAGGCAAGGGAGCCGCTTTTGTCAGAACAAAAATAAAGAATATAATAACAGGTGCAGTTATCGAAAGAACCTTCAATCCGACAGATAAGTATCCAAAAGCCCATATAGAACGGAAGGCTATGCAGTATTTGTATGAGGACGGCGGACTGTATTACTTTATGGATAACGAAAGCTATGAGCAAATACCTCTCAGCCATGAGCAGGTAGAGGATGCCATAATGTATTTGAAGCCCAATGATACAGCTAATATTAAGTTCTATAAAGGGGAGGCTTTTTCTGTCGAACCTGAAAACTTTGTTGAAATGGAAATTATTCAAACTGAACCGGGTTTCAAAGGAGATACCGCAACCGGAGCTACTAAGCCGGCTACTATTGAAACGGGAGCAGTTATTTATGTGCCCTTGTTTATCAATGTAGGTGAAAAAATAAGGATAGATACAAGAACCGGGGAATATATGGAGAGAGTTTAGATTAGGAATATTTTGGTTATTATGAAGTCCATGTTATGCATACAGCAGTTAATACTGGAGAGAATACTAAGAGTAGTAAAAAAGGAGGAGTACTAATGGAATATTTATATGAAAGGGTTGCCTACCTAAAGGGCCTGGCAGAAGGGATGAAGGTTGATGAATCAACAGACCAGGGCAAGTTAATTTTAAAAATCATAGATGTATTAAATGATTTTGCCGATTCTATTAACGAGCTTAATGAATCACAGAACGAACTGGATGAGTATGTTGAAGCAATAGACGAAGATCTGTCGGCATTGGAAGATGATTTGGGGTTTGACGAAGATGATGAGTGCGATGACTTGGAAGACGATGAAGATGATGGTGATTACATTGAAGTTGAATGCCCGCATTGCAAGGAATTTGTTTATTTGGACGAGGATCTTGCAGAAAGCGGCGAAAAGGTTGTATGCCCCAACTGTCATGAAGAAATCGAATTTGATTGTGGATGCGGCTGCGGCCATGAACATGGAAGCAAATAACTGATATTGCAAAAAAGGACTCAATTGGGTTTTAAGACTCAATTGAGTCCTTTTTTATTCTTTTGTAATTATTTCACATGAGTTGTCATATCTATAGTACAAATTAAATTTGTACAAAAGGGAAGGGTGCAGTAATGAATAATAATTTTAATATTTCGGAGGTATTGGATTATTTACCTAAACATATTAAGACGATGGTAATAAGGCTTTCGAAAGAATCGCTGCAAAAAATTGAAGAAATAAGACTGAGGCTTGCAAAGCCTCTCTGTGCAACCGGCTGCTGCTCCGAGATTTTTATAGGGGCTGATGGAGAAGCCGAACCTTCGGGGGTGAATGCTTACATAATAAATGAAGATGATTTAAGATATTCAATGCAATTGGTATGCAACTTCTCAATGTACTCGGTGGAGGAAGAGTTAAAAAATGGTTTCGTAACTGTAAACGGCGGTCACAGGGTTGGGATATGCGGACGAGCGGTAATTGAAAATGGTAAAGTCAAAACCTTGAAGGATATAAGCTACATGAATTTTCGCGTCGCAAAACAAATAATAGGAGCCTCCGATAAGGTTATAGGATATATAATACGTTCTCCGGACAGCATCTATAACACATTGATAATATCACCTCCACAATGCGGCAAGACTACGCTTTTGAGAGATGTTATCAGAAAACTCAGCAGCGGAGGCGAAGAAAAACTGTTCAGAGGAATGAAAGTTTCGCTGATAGATGAACGATCTGAAGTAGCAGCATGCAGCCTGGGCATTCCAAGAAATGAAGTTGGAATGCGGACGGATGTCCTGGATGGATGTCCCAAGGCCGAAGGAATAATAATGATGATAAGGTCAATGTCTCCGGAAATAATTGCGACTGATGAAATCGGAAGGCTGGAAGATGCCAATGCAATAACAGACGCGGTAAATGCAGGAGTGAAGGTTATTACCACAATACATGGCAGCAGCATAGAAGACTTTTTGAATAAGCAATCTCTTAACCGTATACATAAAGAAATTTTTGAAAGATATGTGGTCTTAAGCAGGAAAAATGGCGCCGGTACCCTTGAAACAGTACTGGACGGAAAATTCAACATATTGTTCGAAAGAATTTAAGGATGAGGGGATTGTATTGTTACTGAAAGGAATTGGAGGATTGCTGGTCATCTCTGCAAGCGGAATCTTAGGGATATTGCATTCAAATAAATTATCTCTGAGGTATAAAGAGCTTGTAAATCTCAGAAGAGTAATGCAGATGCTTGAGACAGAAGTAACATATGGGGCTACACCCCTACCTGTTGCCTTATACAGTGTTTCCAAAAAGACAGAGGGCCCTGTCAGCCGCTTTTTGGCAAATGTCTCTGAACATCTTTCAAAAAGAAGCTTTTATACGTTAAAAGAAGCATGGAATGATTCGGCAGAAAGGCTGCTTATGGAATCTTCACTGATAAAGGCGGATATAGAGTTTATTAAAAGTTTCGGAAACATACTCGGCTGTTCTGACAGGGAGGATCAAAAAAAGCATTTTCAGCTTTTTTACATTCAGCTTAGACATCAGGAGGATTCAGCTATGGAAGAGGTTAAGAGGAGTGCGGAAATGTACAGGAGTCTTGGTTTCTTATTGGGAATGGCAGTATTTGTGGTTCTGGCATAAGAGCGGAAGGAGGCAATCATATGGATGTCAATCTGATATTTAAAATAGCAGCTATAGGTATTGTGGTGGCGGTGCTGAACAGGGTGCTTAACCAGTCCGGCAGGGAAGAGATGGCAATGATGACTACACTTGCAGGTGTTGTAGTCGTCCTTATGATGATAATTAATTTAATAAGCAATCTTTTTGATAGTGTAAGAACGATGTTTCATTTGTAGGGTGATATTATGGATATCATGAAAATAGTTGCAGCTGGCATCATAGCAACAATACTGGCAGTTCTGCTGAGGGGGGAAAGACCGGAAATAGCAGTAGTCATAAGTATTGTAACAGGTCTGGTAATATTTGTATTTCTAATAAACAAGCTTAATTCTGTCATGTCGGTTTTAAAATATTTCGCCGGCAAGGCTAATATTGATATACTATATTTTTCTACTATTTTAAAGGTTATTGCCATAGCATACATAACCGAGTTTGGTGCTCAAATATGCAGGGATGCAGGAGAAGGCGCCATAGCAGCTAAGGTAGAACTTGCAGGAAAGGTGCTTATTATGGTAATTGCAATACCTATACTTGCGGCATTAATGGATATAATGCTTCAAATAATTCCATAGATATTTTGCGCAAAAGGTTTATTTCGCGACAAAATACTAAGTTGCGGGGCATGGGGAGGATATACATGGGAAAAAGAGCAGCTTTCATTATAATAATGATTTTAATGTGTACAAGTGCTGTATATTGCGAAGACACAGAGGACATAATGCAAAGCCAGCTTGAAAATTTGGATATAGGCGAACTGGAAAGATATGTTGACGGTATTAACAAAGAATCTGAGGGACTTATACCGGAAATAAATATTAAGGAACTAATATCGGGTTTGTTCAGGGGCAATTTAATTAAAAGTTTCAAGGAAATCGGAAGAGGCATAATATATTTCTTTTTTAAAGAAGTTATTGCTGATTTCAATATAATGGGAAAGCTTCTCATATTGGCTATATTTTGTGCAATACTTCAAAACCTTCATAATGCTTTTGAGCAGGACTCCATAGGCAGGCTGGCATACGGAATATGCTACATAGTCATAATAATAATGGCTGTGAAGAGTTTCAGGGAATCAATGAGCATAGGGACAGCCACAATTGACAAAATGTCAGGCTTTATGCAGGCACTCCTGCCTACATTGCTGAGCCTGCTGGCCGCGGTAGGAGGGATTTCTTCTTCGGCAGTATTCCAACCGCTTATTTTTACTTTAATAACATTGATAACCACATTTATAAAGGTATTTGTCATGCAGCTGGTACTTTTCTCCGCAGTTCTCAGTATATTGAACAACTTATCGGAATCAGTCAATATTTCCCGCCTCGCAACCCTTCTTAAACAAATTGCTGTTGGGGCTATGGGGCTGGTACTCACCGCTTTTTCAGGGGTTTTGGCGGTGCAGGGTATAGCTTCGGTTTCAATAGATGGAGCAACAGTAAAGACTGCAAAATTTGCAGTGGACAACTTCATTCCTATTGTTGGAAATTTTCTTTCGGAGGCCTTGGATGCAGTTATCAGCTGTTCAATGATACTGAAAAACGGAATAGGAATAGCCGGTATTGTGATATTGATTCTGATTTGTGTCTTCCCGCTTATAAAAATACTATCCATTGTACTGATATATAAGATAGCCGGCTCACTTATTCAGCCTATTCTTGACAACCAGATAGTACAGTGCCTGAATGATATGAGCAATGCAATGCTGGTCTTGCTGACATGTGTATTGGCTGTTGCCGTCATGTTTTTTATGTCATTGACAGTTATTATGGGTGTCGGGAATATGACGGTAATGATCAGATAGTTATACGATAGCAATAATTAGAACATTTGTGCGGAGAATACAGCAAGGAAGGTGATTCAATGGGAGATTTCTTAAGAAATTGGATTGTAAATATCACTGTTATTATAATTTTTATAATGTTCCTGGACACAGTAATGCCTAATGATTCACTGAAGCGCTACGTTAAAGTAATTATAGGCCTTCTCATAATCATATCGGTTATTAAGCCCTTTGTACTTGTGAAAGACTATGCTAAAGGCTTTGATAGAGAATTTCTGGAAACAATTAATTATGTAGAAAATAACAGAAGCACCGTAAACAGCGAAAAAATCAGCAAGTATCAAATGCAGAAAGCAGTGGAAATATTTGAGGGCAATCTTAAAAACCAGATTATTAAGATTGTAAAGAGAAATATAAAGCCAGAGTTGAAAAATGTTACAGTAGACCTTGAAGTGGAAAGAAACTTTGAAAGGGAGGATTTCGGTAATATAAAGTCTGTAACAATTAGCCTGACTGACTATAAGGGCGAAGTAATAGAAGTGGATAAAATAAGAATAGGTGTTAAGGAAGATGCGGGAGAAAATAAAAATGTAATTAATGCAGACAAAGCAGAATATAATTTGAGTGACAGCAAAATAAAAAGCGATATAAAGGACGAAATAAGCAAAACTCTTGGGATTAATGAATCAATTATCAGTATTAATGTACAGAAGTAATAGTCAAGGGGGAAGTTTTATGAAATTATTCAAGTGGCTGAAAGATAAACTTAGGTGGGAAAGCCTGCAAAAGCTGAACCTTTCAAAAAAGACCACTGCAAATCTGATAATTGTATTCTGCCTGGGATTGGCACTTATATTAATCGCTGATTTTTACAAAAACATCAAAATAAACAGAGCAGTCAATGAAAACACATATGACGAAAGTACACAAGCGGAAACAGCACCAGACACAAGTATTTCAAGTGACTATGCAAGAAGGCTGGAGAAGGACCTGTCATCAATACTCGGAAAAATCCAGGGAGCCGGAAGAGTTTCTGTTATGGTTACTTTAAAAAGCGGCACGGAGATAATTCCGGCAAAGGATGAAGCAGTCTCCGATAAAGTGACCAACGAAAAAGATACAAGCGGCGGTACGCGAATTGTAAACGAAAAAACAACTGATGATAAAGTTGTATTTACAGCCGCTCAAGGAGGTAATTCAAGACCTTTGGTAATAAAAGAAATAAATCCGGAAATAAAAGGGGTAATAGTAGTCGCAGAAGGAGCAAAGGATTCAAAGGTCAAGTTGAAACTTTCCCAAGCAGTACAAACGGTTTTGGATATTCCTGCATATAGAGTTACCGTATATGAAAGAAATTAAAGTGAATATAATATCAGGGAGGTATAGACATGCAAGTGAAGAAAAAAAATATCATGATATGTTCTATGATTGTATTGCTGTTTGTTATCGGTTACGCTTACAATAGCTTTACATCTGATAGGCTGGCTAAAACTGATCATGATTTGGACGCGCAGGTAATTAATTCAGACAAAGAAAAGGAGGAAGACTACTTTGGCAAGATGACTGATGAATACCCAGGCAATGAACAGTTAGGAGGAGCAGCTGTCATAGAAGATATGGGCAATGAGGCTGTTAAGACGGCCGGTGCTTCTTTTTTCTCGGAATATAGAATTGAAAGGGAAAAGAATAGAAGCAAAGAAGTGGAAATGTGGCAGGATGTCATAAACAGCGAAAAAGCTGAAGAAAATTTTAAAAACATGGCGCAGCAGGAGCTGGTAAAGATCGTGACACTTACAGACAAAGAGATGCTTATAGAAAATCTAATAGTTGCAAAGGGCTTCAACGATGCCCTGGTATTTCTCACAGATGATTCCGCAACTGTCATAGTAGAGGCCAAGGAGCTGACTCCTTCAAATATAGCCCAGATTCAGGATATAGTAGTAAGAAAGACAAAGCTGGAACCGAAAAATATTAAAATAATGAAGAAAAATTGAAAAACCTGATATGACAGAAACAATCGGAAACCCATATAAATGAAAGCTTGAATAAAAATGATATTACTGTATAATATAATATTGTCAGTGCACTTTCTATACTGAGACATTACATTTATTTGTAAATAAACATTGATTTTGCTATAATTAGTTTTAGAAATTTAAGTTTATACTGGGGGTGCAATATTTGGAAAAGGAGATAAGATTGGATAAATACGGTAACGTCAAGATTGCGGATGATGTAGTTGCAATAATTGCTGAAATAGCTGCCAAGGAAGTTAAGGGTGTATATTCAATGAGCGGAGGAATAGCTGACAGCATAACAGAAATACTTGGCAAGAAAAATCCTTCAAAAGGTGTGAAGGTAGAAGTAGGAGAAAAGGAAGCAGCCATAGACTTATACATAATAGTTGAGTATGGTGTGAGAATTCCGGATGTGTCTTGGCAGATACAGGAGAACGTAAAAAAAGCGGTTGAAACAATGACAGGTCTTACGGTTGTTGAAGTAAATATCCACATACAAGGGGTTAATCTGGAAAAGGAAAATAAAGAAAATAAAGAAGAAGAAAACCCGGAAGAAAAATCAAAATAGATTTATTTAGTAAACTAACCCTCTTTATTAAAATACCTGGGGGTTAGTTTAAATATACATAGGAGGAAATATGGGTAGGAGACTTGCCAGGGAATCTGCAATTCAATTCTTGTATAGTACAGATTTTAATAAAAATGAGAGTCTTGAGGAAATGCTTGAAGATTTTTTTGAAACCGGGAATGAATCTAATGAAATCAGGCTCCAGAATGCTTTAAGCACGAATGACAAAAGCTTTGCAGAGGAAATAATAAAAGGTACTATAGAAAAGATGCAGCATATCGACCGGCTGATACAGGATAATACTACCGGATGGGCCAAGGAAAGAATTGCTAAGGTTGACCTTGCTATACTAAGATTAGCTTTATATGAAATAATATTCCGCGATGATATTCCTGACAGCGTAGCCATAAATGAGGCAATTGAACTTGCCAAGAAATATAGCACAGATGAATCCGGCGGTTTTGTTAACGGCGTTCTTGGTAAAATAATAAGAGCAGAGAATAAAAAGGATATACAAAATGAGTAACGAGAAGATTTTCACTGTAAAGGAAATAAATAACTATATAAAATACTTAATACAAAATGACGTACTTCTCTCTCATATCTACGTAAAAGGAGAAATATCCAATTTCAAACTGCATACTTCCGGACATGCATACTTTACTTTGAAGGACGCAGATTCAAGGCTGAAATGCGTAATGTTTAAGGGCAATGCTTCAAAGCTTAAGTTTATGCCTGAAGATGGTTCTGCTGTTGTTGTCAGGGGGTACTTTTCAATTTATGAAAGGGATGGGCAATATCAACTTTATGCTGAAGATATGATTCCCGAGGGGACAGGCTCTCTTTACAAGGCTTATGAACAGCTTAAGAAAAAGCTTTCCGCACTGGGATATTTCGACGAAGCAATTAAAAAGAAGCTTCCATATATGCCCCAAGCTGTTGGAGTAGTTACTTCGCCTACCGGAGCTGCAGTAAGAGATATTATCTCGATAATTAAAAGGAGATGTTCCAACGTTGATATTTATTTGTATCCCGTACAGGTTCAGGGGTTAGGGGCAGAAAACGAGATTGCGGAAGGCATCAGATATTTTAACGCCAAAGCAAATGTTGATGTTATGATTATAGGCCGTGGAGGCGGATCAATTGAAGAGCTTTGGGCTTTCAACGAGGAAGAGGTGGCTAAAGCAATATTTGAATCCAATATTCCAGTAATATCGGCAGTAGGACATGAAACAGATTTTACAATAGCTGATTTTACAGCAGATGTCAGGGCTGCGACTCCATCATCGGCAGCCGAGCTGGCGGTGCCCGACAAGCAGAGCCTTATGAGCAAGGTAAATCAGTATAAATATGTACTGAACACATCAATAATAAATTTTATAAACAGTTATAAGGTCAGGATTGAGAAAATTTCCAGGGATAATGTATTCCGGCAGCTGGAGAGGAAAATACTTAATATGAATCAAACTCTGAATTCCCTGAATAAGTATCTGGATTATAATATGATGAACATAATAAAGAACAATAGGAATGACTTGGATAAAACTGTCGGAAAGCTTGGCATATTGAATCCTGAATCGGCTTTAGGCAGAGGTTACGGTATTATTATGAGGAAAACAGACGGGAAGCTTCTGACTTCGGTAAAGGATTTTCAACTTCATGAGACACTGGAAATAAAATTAAAGGATGGAAAGGCTGAAGCGGAAGTTATCGGCATTGAAGATTTGTCCTTATAGCATATATATTATTTTTCAATAATATTTTGAAACGGAGAGAATAATATGAAAGGAAATTTCTCATTTGAACAGGCATTAAAGAGACTGGAAGAGATAGTTGAGATTTTGGAAGCAGGGAACATATCCCTTGAAGAATCCATAAAAATCTATCAGGAAGGTATTAATCTTTCAAAGCTATGCTCAGGAATGCTGGAAGAAGCTGAAGGAAAAGTTATGGCAATAATGAATAATGGGGAGCAAATAGGGGAATTCAGCATAAACCAAATCAGGGAGGCATAAAATTGGACTTTAACCGGTATATGGCTGAAAAAAAGCGTTTAGTAGAATTGAAGCTGACTTCATTGGTACCAGAGGACAATAAAATACCAGTAATTACCGAAGCTATGAGATATAGTCTATTTGCAGGAGGGAAAAGGCTTAGGCCCATACTTGCACTTATGTCCTGCGAACTTTTTGGGGGACCTGAAGAAGAAGTGCTTCCTTTTGCCTGCTGCATAGAAATGATTCATGCTTATTCTCTGATTCATGATGACCTGCCTGTAATGGATAATGATGATTTAAGAAGGGGAAAACCGACCAATCACAGGGTTTTTGGAGAGGGTTTTGCTGTACTTGCCGGCGACGCCCTTTTAAATCAGGCATTTGAAACAATTATTGGCATTATAATCAATAAACCCAGTCACGAATACATAAGGGCAGCCAATATTATCTGTAAATCGGCAGGAATATCTGGAATGATCGGAGGTCAATGCATAGACCTTTATTATGAAAAAAAGAGTATTGATGTTGACACTTTGAAAAATATGCATGCAAAGAAAACAGGAGCCCTTATTACAGCTTCACTTGCAGTTGGTGCAGTTCTTTCCGGGGCAGAGGAAGGCGACATAATAAATATTATGGAATTTGGTGAATTAATAGGGCTTGCTTTTCAAGTTGCTGATGATATCCTTGACGTATCCGGTTCAGAAAATAAACTTGGGAAAAAAATTAACAAAGATGCTGAATTTAACAAATCCAATTTTATCAGCTTCTACGGTCTGGAAAAATCAGAAGAAATAGCAAAAGAACTTGTTGACGAAGCAAAATTAAAGCTTGAAGGTTATGGCAGCAGAGGGCGCTATCTATGCGAATTATCAGATTATATTATTACAAGGGATGAGTAACCTTTTGGCAAGATTACATTGAATAAGGTTTGAGGAGAGGATCACTTTTGGGCTTTTATAGGAGTATTATGGAAAATAAGGCACTTTTAGCCTCATTTACGGCATGGTTTATAGCGCAGATACTAAAAATTCTGTTAACTTTCTATAGCAGCAAAAAGATTGATTTAACAAGACTTGTGGGTTCCGGTGGCATGCCGAGTTCCCATACTGCATTTGTAATGGCAATTTCAACATCAGTGGGAAGAATGTATGGTTGGGATTCGGCTATATTTGCTGTTTCCCTGTGTTTTGCTTTTGTAGTTATGTATGATGCTGCAGGGGTTAGGAGAGCAGCAGGAAATCAAGCAAAAATACTGAATATTATTATTGAAGATATTGCTCAAAATAAGCCCATTACCGATGAAAGACTCAAGGAACTGATAGGACATACGCCGAAAGAGGTGGTGGCAGGCGCTGTATTGGGAATATTAGTAGCTAATATTATGGTTTAATCGATAAGGAAACGGCTGGTAAATTATTTAGATTAATGGTCAATAATTATGGAAATAATATTATGATTTATTTTACAGATGGGTGGATTATTAATGTATAAAATAATGGATAGTATAAATTCCCCTTCGGATTTAAAGAAATTGGGCTATGCCGAACTCAAAACACTGTCGGAAGAGATTAGGGACTATATTATCAAGGTAGTATCTGAAAACGGGGGGCACCTGGCTTCAAACCTTGGGGTAATAGAGCTTACTCTTGCGCTTCATAGGGTTTTTGATACTCCTAAGGACAAGATTATTTGGGATGTGGGGCATCAGTCATATACCCACAAAATTGTTACAGGAAGAAGAGAAAGCTTCGTGACCTTAAGAAAAAGGGGCGGCATCAGCGGTTTCCCAAAAAGGTCGGAAAGTGTGCATGACATATTTGAAACAGGGCATAGCAGCACATCAATATCTGCAGCCCTTGGAATGGCAAAAGCAAGGGATTTGGCAGGAGATAATTATTCGGTGGTTGCCGTAATAGGTGATGGGGCTCTAACAGGAGGAATGTCCTTTGAGGCACTGAACCATGCAGGAGACTTCCCTACTAATCTTATTATCATATTAAACGATAATGAAATGTCAATATCACATAATATAGGAGGCTTATCCAACTACCTCAGTAAACTGAGGACACAGCCGGTATATTTCAGATTTAAAAACAAGATAGAGACAATTCTGAACAAGATTCCCGTAATTGGAGGGTCTGTTTTCAAAGCAGCCGAAGGTTTTAGGGATTGGCTGAAATACCTGGTTGTTCCGGGAATCTTTTTTGAAGAGTTAGGCTTTAAATATTTTGGCCCAATTGACGGCCATGATATAAGGAAGCTTGAGGATGTAATGAAGAGGGCAAAAATGTATAATGGGTATCCTGTTTTGATACATGCTGTCACTGTAAAAGGTAAAGGATATTATATAGCCGAAAACAAACCAAAGGAGTATCATGGAGTCAATCCGTTTTTTATTGAGAACGGAGAACTCAAGGAAAAAAATGAAAAAAAGACCTATTCGGAAGTTTTTGGGGATTCCCTTATAGAGCTTGCAGGTGAGAATGAAAAGATAGTTGCGGTATCAGCCGCCATGGGTGAAGGAACCGGACTGGCGGATTTTGAATCGAAATACAAAGACAGATTTTTTGATGTCGGTATTGCAGAGCAGCATGCAACGACCTTCTGTGCCGGTTTAGCTTCAGCAGGGTTACGCCCTGTATTTGCAGTCTATTCAACATTCCTGCAAAGGGCCTATGACCAGATTGTCCACGATGTATGCAATCAGAATCTGAATGTAGTATTTGCTATTGACAGAGCAGGTATTGTAGGATCTGACGGAGAAACTCATCAAGGGGTATTTGATATTTCATACCTGAGGCATATACCGAACATTAGGATAATGAGTCCTAAGGACGGGAAAGAATTAAGGAATATGCTAAGGTTGGCAGTATCTTTGGAAGGTCCCGTAGCAATAAGATACCCGAGAGGCAGAGTCAGGGAGTTTGGATATCCCGATACTCCCCTGGAGCTTGGTAAAAGCGAGACTCTTATAGACGGAGAAGTGGGAGCAATTATTGCAGAAGGAAATATGGTTTATAGAGCTTTGGAGGTCTGTGAAAAGCTGAAAAGGGTGGGCAAGAGATATGCTTTGATAAATGTAAGGTTTATAAAGCCTCTTGATGAGGAATTGCTTATAGAAATCTCCAAGAAATACAAGATAATTTATACCTTGGAGAACAATGTTGCCAGCGGCGGTTTAGGAAGCAGTATTCTGGAATTTTACAGCTGCAGGAAGATAGATGCAAATGTAAGGATTATAGGATTTGGCGATAGTTTTATACCCCACGGAGATGCAGAAGAGCTATATTACCTTGAAAAAATGGACACTGAAAGCATTTTTAACAAGATTATGAAGGAGTAGAATGCATTGGCAGAAAAGGAAAGGCTTGACCTTATGGTTCATAAGCTTGGCCTTGCA
>JAKPKE010000196.1 GCA_029553855.1 Bacillota bacterium
TCGGTAGTTGTCTGAGGTATAACAGGTTCATAATATAAGGGGGCCTTGATTGGCCTGCCTTTGGCACCATCTGCCTCGATGATAAAAAAATCTGCCAGACCCTCCTGCCACCATTTATTGAGATAGCAGGACTCGGGTCCAGTAAATTTTTCTCGTTCCTTTTCCAGGAAACGTTGCTTGAGAAGTGCCACGATTCCGCTCTGATGCTGTTTAAAGAATGTTTGTATTGTTTCTTCCATCACCTTACTATCGGAAGATTCAATAAGCTTTCCACCCTGTGATAGAGTATTTGCCTGGCTGGTGAACATCTTGGTGGTAGTGGTAACAATAATCTTTTTCTGCTGGCTTAGCAATTCCCTGGCCAGTATCTGTAGAATAGAACTTTTGCCACCAGCACCGATCAGAGATATGAAAGCCCTGTCTTTCAATTGTAGGGCTGTATTTATATACATCTTCTTTTTCTTTACACTTTTAGCTCTCTTGCTTTATGTCACACAAAAGATATTTTTAGTTAATAGACTTAGGAATGAGGGCGACATTGTCTGAGATTGCCGCGTCGCTGCGCTCCTCGCAATGACAATCTCGTTTTGCGTTTTGCGTTTTACGCCAAAATATAAATAATACAGGATTTATAACAGTACTGTCATCGCATCTTAGTAAGCCCAAAGTTCAATCCTGATCTTGGTCATTGCGAACGCTGCGTAAGCAGTGTGTGGCAATCACATCCGCTTATTTCGTCTTGCGTTTTACGTTTTACGTCTTGCGTCTAATACAGTATAATGTATGCCTGTAAAGTTTACTGATTCCTAAATTGTTCTTATGGATTAATCAAAAATTACAGTCACCTTTTTCTTATCTTTCTTTAACTATATATAATATACTTTATACTGTCTTTTTAATTCTATCTTATACACCCACATATCTTTACGTTATACGATATATGGTATATTATTTTGGATACAGTACGTAAAACACATCACTCTCTATGAACCCAATACGTAAAACGCACGACGCACGACGCAAAACGAATTTTACACGCAAGCCATTTTCTGTGCAGCTGATTTAATGGCTTTGATTATTTTAGTATAACCAGTACAGCGACACAGATTACCCGATATAGCAACCCTTATCTCCTCATCGGTCGGATCAGGGTTTTTATCCAGCAATGCCTTGGCTGAGAGAACCATCCCCGGGGTGCAAAAACCACACTGTATGGCCCCTTCCTCCATAAAGCTCTCTTGAATTGGGTGCAACTGTCCACCCTTTTCCAGGCCTTCAATAGTAGTGATATTTTTGCCATTAACCTCTGCTGCCAATACCATACAGGAATTAACTGTTAACCCGTCCATAATTACCGTACAGGCACCACATTCACCGGTGTCACAACCCCTCTTGGTACCGGTGAGTCCCAATTCATTTCTAAGTAAATCAAGTAACAGGGTATTGGGCTTTACTTTAAGGTCATAATCTTTATCATTAATATTTACTTTTATATTTATCAGATTTCCCATGATTTTCTCCTTTGCTACTCCTCTATTCTCTTCAGAGCCTTTGTCAGGGCACGTCTTGTATTTACCTTAACCATCTCCCTGCGGTACTCAGCCCGTGAACGAGGCAGGCTTTCCTGAGAGGCTATTTCAGCTGCCTGTCTGATTACATTATCATTAATTTTTTTACCTTTGAGGAACTCTTCTGCCTTCCGCGCTCTCATTGGTGTAGGGGCCACCGAACATAATCCTATTCCAGCCCGGGTGCAGACCTTGTCTTCCCGGCTGTTAATGGTTAGAACTACTCCAACTCCGACTAAGGTTTCATCCTCTTCGGTTATTTTGCTATGCCATAGATAGGTGCCCGCGCTATTTTCAGGTAAATCCGGTATCTGAATTTCAGTAATCAACTCTGTCGGCTCTAACACATTTTTAAAGGGTCCTGCATAAAAGTCGGTCAGTGGAATTACCCTTTCCCCGTCAGCGCTGACCAATTTCAATCTTGCATCTAAGGCAAGCAGCGCCGGCGGTGTATCTGCCGAGGGGGAAGAGGTACCAATATTACCTACGATAGTTCCACGATTTCGGGTCTGCACTGAACCCACGGCTAAAGAGGCTTCTTTTAGCATATCATACTTTTCCGGTATTACCGGAGAGGTGGCTAAAACTCCATGTGTTACTGTAGCACCAATCTTTAAACCCTCTGCTGCACTATAGGTAATACCCTTAAGCTCCGCAATATTCTTTAAATCTATCAAATACTCAGGTGTTGCCTTTCTCTGTTTCATCTGAACCAAAAGGTCAGTTCCTCCTGAGAATACTCTAGCCTTCTCTTTATACTGGGCTAAAAGAGAAATTGCTTCTGCTAAAGTAGAAGGTGCAAAATACTCAAATTCATTTATTCTTTTTAACCTTATCATATTATTCTCCCTTCCTTCCTTTCCTAAAGTGCTCTTTCTTTCAGACCTTGCAGTATTTTTTCCGGAGTGACGGGTAGACTTTTAATTCTGACCCCAACTGCATTATAAATAGCATTTAAAATAGCTGGTGCGATAATGCTGCAGGCTGGCTCACCAATCCCCTTGGCTCCATAAGGTCCTAACCCTCCGCCGGATTCTAACACAATGGTTTTTACCTCCGGGGCATCAAGGGTAGTGGGTATTCGGTATTCAGCAAAAGAAAGAGTTTTTGGTGCTCCCTTTTCTAATTCATAGTTCTCAAACATGGCATAACCCATTCCGTAGATAGAACCACCTTCCATCTGTCCTTCTACAGCAGCTACATTGATAGCCTTTCCAATATCATAGCAGGTAACAATTTTGGTAACCTTTACTTTACCGGTCTCAATATCCACAGCTACCTCTGCTGCCTGAGCACCAAAGGTAAAATCAGGATGGGTGGTACCTCTCATATTGGATAGATCAGGAACAGAGGTAAAGGGGGCATTAAATTGCGCCTCACAAAACAGCTCCATACCTTCAGCCTCACAGGCTTTAATTACCTTCACTAAAGGTATGCTTTGAGCAGTATCATAAGTTACTACCACATTTTCATCGACAATATCCAGATTATTCTGATTGACGATGAGCATCTCTGCCGCCTTTTTCAAAATACGCCCTCTGACCTCCCGGGCTGCTTTTAAAGTAGCATTACCGGACATATAACACTGTCTGGTAGCAGTAGTAGTCCCGGCCAGTGGAGTTAAGGCAGTATCACTATGGTATATCTTTATTCTGGACATGGGCACACCTAATTCTTCGGAAACAATCTGGCAGAGTGAAGAGATCTGTCCGGCACCTAAATCTGGAATACCAGACCTGATGAGAGCACTGCCATCAGATTCTAACTTCACATAACAACGTGAGGTGTCATGCAGGAAGGTCATTCGGCCATAACTCATCAGACCTATAGCTAAACCCTGTCCAATCTTAATATTTTCTTCTTTACTTTCATCAGGTTCTCCCAGTGCCTCCCAGGCTTTTTCACCTGCCTCAGGAAGCGCCACATGGGTATTGAAAACCTGACCGGTGGTAGAGAGGGCTCCCCCGGTAGTAATACAATTAAGGCGTCTTATCTCCAGAGGATCTATATTGAGCTTATGTGCAATTTCATCCATAATGCTTTCATAAGCCACATTGGGCTGTGGGGCTCCAAATCCTCTATTGGCACTGGTAAAGGTATTATTAGTTAAAACCACATGTGCCTTTACATTAACATTGGGAATGACATAGGGCCCGGCAGCATTAACAGTAGCATAAAGTGTAACCCAGGCACTGAGATAAGGATAACCACCCGAATCACCAATTAAATGGGCATTCAGAGCAGTCAATTTACCATCTTTTTTAGCTCCAACCTTGTAGTGCATCACAAAAGGATGTCTTTTGCTGTGACACATAAAGGTTTCATCACGGTTATAGACCAATCTTACCGGCTTTTTGGTATGCCAGACCAGCAGGGCTAAAAAAGACTCTACAGTAATATCTTCTTTACCGCCAAACCCTCCGCCCATTATGGTACCTATGTAACGAACTTTATTATGGGGTAAACCCAGCACATCAGCCACATCTCTAAAGTGCTCAATTACCTGTGAACTTACCCGAAGGGTAAGTACTCCATAATCGTCAATCCAGCCAACACCGGATTCCGGCTCCATAAAGGCATGGTCTTGAAAGGTAACGGTGTAGGTATCTTCAATGATGACATCAGATTCAGCAAATCCTTTTTCCGTATCACCCTGTCGGCAGCCAAATTCTCCAATAATATTGGTATCGCCTTCTCCAACCTGATAGGCGTCTGGCTTCATAGCCTCTTCCGGATCGAATACCCCTGGTAAAGGCTCATAATCTACTTTGATCAGATCCAGAGCCTGTTCTGCTATCTCCTCAGTTTCAGCAGCAACTAAGGCTACAGCCTCACCCATAAATCGAACTTTTTTATCAGCCAGCACCCGGTATAACCCTTCAAATCCTTTGCCTATTACAGTACTCTGGCCAAATCTGGTAACAGTCTCATTATGAGGGACATCTTTGGCAGTCAAAACAGCATGTACCCCTTTGAGCTGTTTTGCCTCAGTGGTATCAATGGAATTTATATTGGCCGCTGCATACTTGCTTCTTAGAACTTTACCGTATAACATTCCCGGCATGGTAAAATCATCGGCATATTTGAGGCTTCCGGTTACTTTAGCCCGGGCATCAAAGCGAGGAATCGGTTTCCCAACTATCTTGAATTTAGACATAACTTTCACCTTCTTCTTATTCTTCTTATTTTTCTTACTTTTCCTGCTGCCCTTGTCAAAGAGGTAAGGGCAGCAAAATTAATCAGTCAATTTAGCATAAAGAACAGGCAATTGCTCAGCTCTTGATGCTTTCAGCACATTCCTTAATAGCCCTCACAATTTGTGTATAGCCAGTACAGCGACAGATATTTCCCCTCATATAATCTCTAATCTCCTCTTCTGTAGGCTCAGGGTTTTCTTTTAAGAGTGCTATGGCAGTAAGTATCATGCCCGGTGTGCAAAACCCGCATTGTACTGCTGCATTTTTCAGGAAAGAGACCTGCATGGGGTGAAGCTCACTGCCTTTAGCCAATCCCTCAATGGTGGTAATTTGCTGGCCATCAACTGAGGCAGCTAAAGTAAGGCAGGACAATACCGGTTCATCATTTACAAAGACGGTACAGGCACCACATTCCCCCACACCACAGCCGTACTTGGTCCCGGTCAGGTATAATTCTTCTCTTAAGAGATTAATCAACAATTCATTGGGCTCTACCTGTGCTTCCCTTTGCTTGCCATTAACGGTAAATTTAATAGGAATTTTGTTCACGGTATTATTCACCTCCATTTTTAGGATCGGATTCGTTTTGGGAATATGTTCTGCCCCAGGCTAATTTCAGGGCATCGTAAAGCATCTCCTGAGACATCAGTATACGATATTCTGCCGTAGAACGTATATCATCAATCGGTTTAATCTCATTAGCTACACTTTTTGCGGCTTGAATAAATAATTCCTCAGTCATGGAATGCCCTTCCAGCAACTTTTCGGTTCTGGGGGCCCGAACGGCAGTAGCTGCCACCGAACCAAAGACAATTTTACAGTCCTCACAATTTTGACCATTCCTGGTAAGGGAGACCGCTAAATTGATTTTAGCCAGATCAGCCTTTACCCGGCTCTTCTTAATAAAGGCACTGCCGGTTTGAGGTTTTACTTCAGGTACCGTAATACGGGTAATTAATTCATCTGGTTTAAGAACAGTTTTACCCGGACCGGTAAACAAGTTTTCCAGTAATATGGTTCGCTTTCCCTGTTTGTTTTCTATCTGAACCTCGGCACCAAAGGCAATCAGAGGTGGAACAGTATCAGCAGCCGGAGAGGCATTGCCGATATTACCGGCGATGGTCCCCATATTTCTGATAGCGGGTGCAGCAATGGCCTGTATCCCTTCATAGAGGGCGGTATATTTAGTCTTTATCTTATCCTCTTTCAAAAGACGGGAATAGGGAATGATTGCGCCGATAGACAATCCCGCAGCTGTATCAACAAAATTGAGCTCTTTTATACCTTTAATATAGAGCAGGTAATCAACTTCCATATCTATTGTCTTCATCTTGACCAAGAGGTCTGTTCCCCCGGCTAAAACCTTAATATGATGAGCCTGGTACTGGTTGAGTAAATCCAGGGCTTCAGTTAAGGTTTCAGGGGCTAAGTATTCAAATTTATGGGTTAGTAATCTGGTATTGAATTGCATAATTAAGCTTCCCTCCTGTCACTCTTTTCTTTTAATGCCTTTAACATAACCTCCGGGGTGATGGGAAGTTTGGTAAAACGAATACCAACTGCATCATAAACGGCATTGCCAAAGGAGGAGGCTACTGCGCTCAAGGCTGCTTCTCCTATTCCCTTAGCTCCAAAAGGACCGGTAGGTTCATAGGTATCGACATTATCTACGATAGTTTTATCTAAATAGGGCATATCGGTGGTGAGCAGTATTTTAGAATCGGTAATAAGACCATTACAGCCCAGTTTCCCGGTCTCACGGCTATAGGGAATATCTTCCAATTTCCCTAAGCCAATGCCTAAAGCATAGGCGCCCAATATCTGCCCTTTCCATAATTCAGGATTAATAATAGTACCGGAATCTCCCAGCATTACTACCCTTGGTACAGTTATTTCTCCGGTTCTTATGTTTACCTCAACCTCAGTAAAATAAGTAATAAAACAGGGAGGACAGTTTTTCTGTCTTAAGGTAGCAGTATAGGAAAAGGTACCCACACTGTTAATACGGGCATGGTCTGCTATCTCGCCCACTGTTTTATATCTATCAGGTAAACCCTTGGGATAGATTATGCCCTGTCCCAATTCTTCATTAAGCTCTAAAACTAAATTTTCCGGTCGGTCTTCAAAGAGGGTGGCAGCATAATTCATCAGCATCTCTTTTACTTTTTCAGCTACATATTGAATAGCTGCACATCCACAATAGACACCTCTGGTGGCATGGGTATTTACATCAAAGACGGTGGTGCGGGTATCTACTCCATTATCTATACTGACCTTTTCAAAAGGTACCTTTAAGACTTCAGCTGCTACTTTGGCTCCAGCCTCCCAGGTACCTCCTCCATGATCCATCAGGGCAGTAATAACATCTACTGAACCGTCTTCATTGATTTTGACGGTAGCCCCTGAGTAATCGATTACCTCACCAGCTTTAGGGCCACCGGTACCTGAGGTATGGAATCCTCTGGCTACACCGATACCTCGCCTGATGGGGCCTTCCTGAGCATGCAATTCCTTTCTGCGCTCCCAGTCAATTAGTTCAGCCCCCTTCACCAGCATCTCCTCTACTCCACAGCTTCTGATGATAGACCTGACTGTGGGACCTTGTCCCCAGAACTCATCACCTGTTCCTACATAATTTTGAAGGCGGAATTTTATGGGATCTATACCTAATTTTTCAGCCATAACATCCATCATATTCTCTACCGGGAAATTAACCTGAGGGCTGCCATATCCTCTGCGGGCACAGGCCGGACCTTTGTTACTGTAATAGGCTTTCCCCTCATATCTAAGATTTTTCCATTTGTAGAGGGAGGCAAACCAGCCAGCTACACAACCTAAATAGGGGTAAGCCTGGATGTTGTGACCTCCAATTTCCAGCCAGACCTGACAATGGCCGGCAACTATGGTACCATCCTTTTTTGCTCCCACCTTCAGACGGGTCCGCAAGGGATAGCTGGAATGGTCATACATATCCTCTTCACGGGTGGTAACCAGTTTTACCGGTTTTCTGGCTTTTAGCGCTAAAGCAACACAGATGGGAGTAACCGAATTCATCTGGATACTGGAACCGAAAGAGCCGCCTAAGGTAGTTCTCTTAACATTGATACGGCTTAAGGGAATAGAAAAAATATGTCCTAACAAAATTCGGACATTGTGAATTCCCTGAGTAGTAGTCCAGAGAGTGAATCCACCATTGGCTTCCGGCTGACACACTGCCGATTTAGTCTCCATCTGCATATGGTATACCCTTTGAACATCAAAGGTTTCCTCGGCAATAACGTCAGCCTGTTTAAACCCTTCTTCAATATTACCAACATCAATATTGCGTTCACAAGCCAGATTGTTGGTTATCTTTACCTTTTCATCACCTAAATAGACTTCATCGTAAAGAGCAGGGGCGCCAGGTGCCATAGCATCATCTAAGGTGACCAGGGGGTTCCATTTTTCTCCCCAGACTACCTTTATCTTCTTCATGGCGGCAATGGCTTTTTCTTCAGTTTCGGCAGCACAGGCTGCGATAGCCTCACCTACATGGCGTACCCTGTCTTTGGGCAACACCGTTCGGTCTCGATAGGTCTTGGAAGGAATACTGACAATCCGTTCATTGTATATGACATCAGGCACATCCTGTGGTCCTATACAGACAGCACCCATCTCTTCTGCTTCACTATAGTCTATCTCTTTAATCTCTGCATGGGCATAAGGGCTACGCAGGATAACGGCATGAAGTTGCCCGGGAATATTAATATCACAGGAATATTTCTCTTCGCCGGTTACCTTGCCAATATTCTTAATATCGTAATCCTTGCCCAGTACATCAAATTTTGGTTTGGTTTTTTCTAACAATAAAAAACACCTTCTTTCTTCCTTTCTATAAAATCATACGGGCATCAACGATTTGGATACCCTTTTCATAAACTAATATGGGATTTAAATCAATCTCCTGAATTTCGGGGTTTTCCATCACTAATTTAGAAAGTTTTAACAAAACCTCCTTTATTGCTGGAATATCCCGGGGGGCCTCTCCTCTTATTCCTTTCAGAATTTGATATCCTTTTATCTCAGAAATCATCTCCTCAGCGTCTCTCTCTTTGATAGGCAGGATACGGAAAGAGATATCCTTTAATACCTCCACAAAGATTCCGCCCAGCCCAAACATGACTACCGGACCAAAGTGCTGGTCTTGCAACATTCCAATAATCACTTCTGTTGATTCAGGACACATCCGGTAGGCAATTACGCCATGAATGTCAGCTTCACTATTATATGCTTTTGCACCTGCTATGATCTCCTGATAGGCTTTATGGGCAGCCATCTCATCTTTTATATTAACCTTTACCCCGCCTGCTTCAGATTTGTGAATGATATCAGGTGAGACAATCTTCATCACAATAGGATAATCTATATATTCCTTTATAGTACTGATTTCTGACTCACTCTGTATCAGTTTAAAAGCAGGTACGGCAATACCATAATCCTGTAATAATTTTTTTGCCTCAGTCTCCAACAAAGACCTATGTTCACATTTGGCATTTTCAATAAGTCTGTGCATTATTACTCCTTGCTATTCAGTAGTCAGCAAAACCTATTGTCGTATATACTCATATACTATTATACACCAGTTTCGCTACTCTTTACTCATCTTTTAATCTTTTGCTGTATTGGTAAATCTTCTGAATTACCCGGGCACATCTCTCTCCAGTCTCATAATTGGGAATTCCGTAATTTTCCAGCTCTCTTACAGCCCCTTTTACCAATCTGCCAGCCATAAAGTTGGCAAAAATAGGAATTTTTGTTTCAGACTTTAATTTTCCCAAGGCAGTGGCAATTACGGTAGAATCCATAAAAGAGGTGGGTACGAAGATAGTAATAAGGGCATCGTATTCAGAGGCAATTCTTTTGCCTACCTCATAAAAACTTTCAGCTCCACCATAGGCAAGCAGGTCAAAGGGATTGCCTAAAGAGACATGGGGAGGAAGGATACTCTTCAGATCATCTTTTAAAACCTCTGAAGGTTCTACAACCATTAACCCTAATTCTTCCAATTTATCTACAGTTAATACTGCCGGACCTCCGGAATTGGTAATAACTCCAATTCTATTGCCGGCTATTTCAGTATAATAATTCAAGGCACGGCAAAGGTCAAACATCTCTTCAACGCCTTCTACTCGTAAGATTCCTGCCTGATGAAAGGCAGCATCATAAATCTTGTCTTCTCCAGCTAAGGAGCCGGTATGAGAAGAGGTAGCTCGCATACCAGCCCTACTCCGACCGGCTTTAATAGCAACAATGGGTTTTTTCTGAGCTGTTTTGCCAGCCTGAGCCAGGAATTCCCGGCCTTTGGTCAACCCCTCCATATAAAGAGCAATGACTTTCGTCTCAGGATCTGTTTCAAAATAAGCTAAGAGATCCATCTCATCTACATCACACCTGTTGCCAAAGCTGACAAATTTGGAAAAACCAAAATTTAATTCCTCAGCCATCATCAAAACTGCTCCGCCTAAGGCACCGCTCTGGGTAACAAAAGCAGTATGACCCGGCAAAGCGCGTACTTCAATACTGGTAAACAAATTGCATTTGGTATTCATAATACCGGCACAGTTAGGGCCAATAATCCTCATCTGGTATTTTTGAGCAATATCCTTTATCTGCTCTTCTGCCGCTATATTTCCTACTTCGGAAAATCCGGCAGAAATAATAACAATTCTTTTGACACCCTTGGCCCCAAAATCTTCTAATAGAGGTGGAATGTACTGTGCAGGTATAGCCACTATAGCTAAATCAAAGATTAAACCCTGATGTTCTGGATATACCTTCAGCCCAAAAATATCCTCGTTAGCACCTGGGCTAATCGGGAAAATATCCCCCTGAAAGCCCCCCTCCACCATATTTTTTACTATCTCATAACCTGTTTTGCCCTCTTTCATAGAAGCAAATATCGCTACTTTAGAGGGATAAAAGAAACCTTTCATAATAACATACCTTCTGCTACTTTATAGCCGGCTGAAAATGCCTCTATATTTTTTTCTATCTGTCTGGGGATATTATTTTTTAATACCTTAATCATCTGCTCCCGATTAAAGGAAGAAACAAAAGATATAGCCCCTAAGAGAACTATATTCTCTGCAATAGGGAGTCCAAGCTGTTCGGCTATGGCTGCAGCATCTAACTTAATTATTTTAGCCTGTAGCCTGTGAAAAATCTCTTCAATCTCAGACAAAGCGGGATACATTTCGGGCTTAATCATAATATCTATGGGATAAACCTTGCTCTCATTTAAGATGACGGTACCCCCTGGTCTGATAAATTCAGCAGCCTTTAAAGCCTCTGATATCTCCATAGCAGCCACCACATCGGCAGAATAAGGAGGAATCCGTGAACCAAAGACCTCGCCTATTCTAATTTCACAATGTACCGGTCCCCCTCTTTGCGCCATCCCTACCTGTTTAAAGAGTTTCACTTTTTGTCCTTCTTCCATAGCATAAGCGGCAATGATTTGTCCTAATCTGATTACTCCCTGACCTCCGACACCGGTTAAATATAAATTATTCGCCATCTTTGATCACCTCTATTGCTCCTGTTGGACAGGTATACTGGCATAATCCGCAGCCAAAACATTCAGCAGTAATCTCCATATAAGCTTTCCTGTTTTCAGTTTTAGGATGAAATACCATAGCCTGACAGGCTAACTGATTCAGACAAATCCGGCAGCCGGTACATTTATCAAAATCAACTCTGAACTTATCGAGCACTACCTTTCTTCTATTGGCCTGCAAGGCACATTCACGACGGGAAACTACCACTGACACCCCAGGATATTTGATTGCTTCCTCAATTACTCTGATGGATTCTTCAGACTGGTAAGGATCTATAATATCAATTTTGTCTACTCCACAACCCTTACAAACTTCGACAATATCAACTCTCTGGGTAGGGCTTTCCTTAAAATAAGTGGTACCAGGATTCTCTTCAAAACCGGTCATGGCTGTCCAGCCATTGTCCAGAATGATTACTACCAGAGGAACCTTCTGATATACGGCATTAATGAGGGGAGGAATACCGGCATGGAAAAATGTAGAATCACCGATAGTAGCGATAACCGGTTTTTCTATACCAGCCCATTTAAATCCCTGTGCCAGACCTATGCTGGCGCCCATTGCCACCTCGGTCCAGCAGCTTTCAAAAGGCTTATTCATTCCCAGAATGGTACAGCCAATATCTCCGGTAATAATAATTTCATTTTTTTTATACTTTAAGTTTTTAATAGCTTTATTGAGTGCATAATAGGTACCGCGGTGAGGACAGCCGGTACAGAAAGATATGGGACGTTTAACCTGTAATTTTTTAGCATCCTCAAGAATTTCTGGATTATCTGCTGCTTCCAATTTTTTATTGAGCAGAGACTCCAGACCTTTCTTAATATCGATAAAGGAATAATTTCCTGATACAGAGAAGGTCTTGTCCAGTTTTCCTATGATATCCACCTTTTTATTAATCTGGAAAGCTATCCTCATCACCTCTGTTTCTATGAGCGGTTCCAGTTCTTCTAAAATGAGGACTCTATCGACATTGGTTAAAAATTCTTTAATCTTTTCCTCTGGCAGGGGATGTATCAGGCCTATCTTTAACCAGGATATTTCTAAGTTAAATCTCCTTAATACCTCCCGCAGAGTTCCTTCCACCGCACCTCCGTATATTACTCCATATCTGTTAGGGCTCAGGTGTGATTCATTTATCTTTATACCCGATTCAGTAAGATAAGAATCGACAATTTTGAGAGATTCAGCCAATCTCTCCAGCGCATCCCGGTGCTGAGTCATACAGATAGCAGCACCGGCTTTGGTATATTTAGCTATATCCTGTTCAAAATATGCTTCTCTTTTTGCAATCTTTTCTTTTTTGCCTATCTCCACATCAGAAGCGGTATGAGAAATATCAGTGGTCGACCTGAGCAGTACGGGACCTTTTATTCTCTCTGAAATATCGAAGGCAGCTTTAACATAATCCCAGCATTCCTGTTGAGAGGCTAAGTCCAGCATGGGTGTAATCATAGATTTGGCATAATATCTGGAATCCTGCTCAGCCATACCGGCATGTACCCCCGGGTCATCTGCCACAAAGATAACCAGACCACCGTTACATCCACTATAGGAAAAATTGGCTATAGAATCTGAGGCTACATTCA
>JAKPKE010000199.1 GCA_029553855.1 Bacillota bacterium
ATACCCCACGGAGATGCAGAAGAGCTATATTACCTTGAAAAAATGGACACTGAAAGCATTTTTAACAAGATTATGAAGGAGTAGAATGCATTGGCAGAAAAGGAAAGGCTTGACCTTATGGTTCATAAGCTTGGCCTTGCAACAAGCAGGGAAAAGGCTTGCGGTATGGTTATGTCGGGGATTGTATATGTTAATGGTATTAAGGTTGACAAGCGAGGCACCAAAATATCTGCCTGCGCAAAAATCGAGGTAAGGGGAACTGCAATCCCATATATAAGCAGGGGTGGCCTTAAACTTGAAAAGGCACTTAAGGAGTTTGGACTGAAGCTCCAGGGGTTGGCAGCGATTGATGTTGGAGCATCTACGGGAGGGTTTACAGACTGTATGCTTCAAAATGGTGCTTCGAGGGTATATGCAATAGATGTGGGCTATGGACAGCTGGCTTGGGAACTGCGTACCGATGCCAGGGTAGTATGTATGGAACGAACAAACATCAGGTATGTTACCCCTGGGGACATTAATGAATTAACAGATTTTGCATCAATTGACGTCTCCTTTATTTCATTGACAAAGGTACTGCCTTCGGTAGAAAAGCTACTAAAAGACAAGGGTAGTATTGTATGTCTTATTAAGCCGCAATTTGAAGCAGGAAGAGAAAAAGTCGGGAAAAAGGGTGTAGTGAGAGAAAAACAAGTTCATATAGAAGTAATTAATAAAATAGTTTCTTTCTGCAAAAGCGAAACGGGACTTTCTGTACAGGGACTCAGCTATTCGCCCATAAAAGGCCCCGAGGGCAATATTGAATATCTGCTGCTTTTGTCAAAGGATAATGATTCAGCTGATGAAACTTCAAATATTGATATTGACTGTATTGTCTCAAAGGCACATGAATATTTGACGTAATCAATATGCATGTTTTGTATAAATAAGTAGATAATCCAAAAAACATAATATAGAATATATTTAAAAGGCAGTGGACGGTGTAACGATATATGAAGATAGGAATTATTCCAAATTTATTAAAGGACCAAAACTTGAACGTAACCAGGAGTATTTTGCACTGGTTTGCCAACAAAGATATAGAACCGATACTGGAGACGGATATAGCGGAAAAGCTAAACCATAAGGTTACCGGATTAAGCAGGGAGGAACTTTATCGCTCCAGTGACATAATAATTGTGCTTGGAGGGGATGGTACAATAATAAATATAGCAAGACAATCCTCCCAATATAATGTTCCTTTGTTCGGAATAAATCTTGGACACTTAGGGTTCCTGGCTGAAGCGGAAATCAGCGATATGTACATGTCTTTGGATAAAATAGCGGAAGGCGATTATTTAATAGAGAAAAGAATGATGTTGGAAGCCACTCTGGAAAATAGCAAGGACGAAACAAAAAAACTTTTGGCGCTTAACGATTTTAGCATTACAAAAGGCATGATTTCCAGGATGATTAGCTTCTCCGTGTTTATTAATGACAGTTTTTTCGGGTTGTATTCGGCGGATGGCATAGTAGTATCCAGCCCAACAGGTTCTACTGCCTATTCACTGTCTGCTGGGGGCCCTATTGTGAGTCCCGAATTGAATGTACTTATAATAACCCCCATATGCCCCCATACTCTTCAGAACAGATCGTTGGTGGTATCGGAGAAAGACGAAGTAAGCATTGAAATTTGTGAAGAAAACTATGAGGTTATGCTTTCTGTTGACGGGCAGGATTCATATAGATTAAATCCCGGCAGAATAGTGAAAGTTAGAAGCTCAAGCTGTATCACTAACCTGGTCAAACTAAAGCAAAGAAACTTTTTTGATGTTCTGAGAAGAAAAATTTCTGAGCGTTAGTAAGAAATTTTGAAGGAGGTAGAAAAATGAAAATATCCAGACATGCAAAAATTTTGGAGATAATTGAAAGACATCCGATCGAGACCCAGGAGGAGTTGGCGGAAGAGCTTAAGAAAAGCGGATATCACATTACTCAGGCAACTGTATCCAGAGACATAAAGGAGTTAAAACTGGTAAAGGTACTTGAGAACGGCACATATAAATATGCCTCTATGAAGGAAAAGGACAGCTTGTTGAATGAGCGCCTTGTGAAGGTATTTGCAGAATCAGTTTTAAGCATAGATTACTCGGGGAATATAGTAGTTGTGAAAACTTTTTCCGGAGCTGCAAACGCTGCAGCTGAAGCAATTGACGTACTGGACTACAAAGAAATGGTAGGGACCGTTGCAGGTGACGATACTATTTTTATACTTGTAAGGAATCAGGAAGATGTCGAAACATTAATTGACAAGCTGAAGAAGATGATGAAAAACAGGTGATGACTTATGCTTCAGGAAATAGGTATTAAAAACTATGTAATAATAGAACAGCAAAGGGTGACTTTTGAACCTGGACTCAATATTATAACCGGAGAAACCGGGTCGGGGAAATCTCTTATTATTGACGCGCTTTCTTCTGTTATAGGAGGAAGGTTAAGCAAAGAAGAGATAAGGACCGGCGAAGCAAAGGCATCAATAGAAGCTCTGTTTTCCCTTGAAAATGAGAAATTTATAATAGACATACTGGAGGGGTATGGTATAGATACGGGTACGGATGACAGTCTGATTATTATGCGGGAAGTAAATACAAAGGGCAAAACAGTATGCAGAATAAACGGACAAGTAGTTACTCTTTCCATGCTTAAGAGTATCTCGCAATATCTGGTGGACATAGTAGGTCAGAATGAGCATCAGCTGCTTTTCAATACTGTGAAGCACGGAGAGCTTTTAGACAGTTTTGGCGGCGATGAAACAAAATCGATAAAGGATGATATCAGGCTATTAACGGACAAGCTTGACGGCCTGAAGCAAAAACTTGACAGCATCAGCGGCGATGCCGTGGAAAGAGAAAGAAAAACGGACCTTCTGAAATATCAGATTGAAGAAATCGACATTGCGAAACTAAAGCCCAATGAGGACGAAGAACTGAAGGGCAGGAGAAATATCCTGATAAACGCGGAAAAGCTGCTGAAAGGCGTTAATTATGTATATAATTGTCTTTTCAATGGAAATGGGGCTTCAAAAGGTGTTTTGGATTTGTTGAATAACAGCGTCGCAAGTCTTAAGGAATTGTCTTTAATAGATGAGAGTATGGAAGGTTTAAAATCCGCTTTGGAAGGGATTACCTACCAGCTTGAAGATATAAAAGGGGAACTGAGGTCATATTGCGACAGCATTGAATTCAATGACAGTGAAATAGATCTTCTGGAGGAACGGCTCGATCTTATCAACAAACTTAAGAGAAAATACGGAAACAGTATTGAAGATATATTCTCATACCTGAATAATGCTTCGGAGGAATTCAGGGAATTAATTGACAGTGAAAAGATTTCATTGGAAATAGAAAAGGAAATCGTAGAGATAAGAAAGCAATATATGGAAATAGCAAGACTGCTTTCAAATAGAAGAAATGATAATGCAGGGGCATTGGAGAAACTTATTGAAAAAGAACTTCACGAGCTTAATATGGATGGTTCAAGGTTTGTAATAAAAGTAATGACAGATGAAAGCATAATAAGCAATAACGGTTTTGACAAGATTGAATTTCACCTTTCTCCAAATCCAGGGGAGCCGGAAAAACCGTTATGCAAAATAGCTTCCATCGGAGAAATGTCAAGGGTGATGCTTGCTATAAAAAATGCTTTTTCTGAAAGAGAACAAGCTCCATGTATTGTGTTTGATGAGGTAGACGCAGGCGTAGGAGGACAGACAGCCAATATGGTCGGACAAAAAATCAAGATGATTTCCAATGGCTCACAAATTCTTTGCATAACACACTTGCCCCAGATTGCCAGCCTTTCTGACAATCATATTTTTGTAGAAAAAATAGTAAAGGGCAACAAAACTTTTTCAAAATTCAGTATTTTAAACGATAAGGAGAAGGTTAAAGAGATTGCTCGAATGCTTGGCGGAAGCAAGAATATAGAGGCATCTATGGCTCATGCGGAGAAAATAGTCGGGAAAATGGAAAGCTAAAACGTATTTTCCCGTTTTTTTATGCACTGCAGTTCATTATTCTCTTCAAAGGCAAATCCCTTGCTTTGTGAGAATATTTTTTTATCAAATTTTGCAAAGACCCTGGGATTTTTATTGAATTTGTATTTGCCTGATGAAAATGCTGTTGCACGTTCTATATTTTATAAGAATAATAGGACTTTAAAAAGGTTAACTTAAATGAGAGAGATTTTTGGATTGAAGGTGGACTCTTCTGGGGGAGCAGGAGAGTGATGCTGTTGTATAGAAAAAACCTCAAAAAAATTTTTTCATACACCACTCTGATAATAATGATACTCTGCCTGATAAGTATATTATCCACCATTTATAGTTTTCCTGATGAAATCAATATTATACAGGGACAAAATCAAAAGATTCCTGACAGTATGGTTTTTACCCTTAGGCTGAATAAGGACGGCAAAAGCAATGTAGAGTTTAAAGAGAACAAAATTATATCTTCATTTCTTTCAATGAAAAATAATGTGCCGGAAACAGCAAAAGCCAATCTTATACTCCTGGGCATGCTGCCTATAAAAGAGGTGACGCTGAATATTATTCCTGACATAAAGGTTGTACCGTCAGGAGAATCCATCGGCGTCAGGATTGAGTCAAAGGGAGTATTGATTGTCGGTTTGTCAAGCATTACCGATATAAAGGGAAAGAAATTCAGTCCCGCTGCAGATGCAGGTTTTGAAGTCGGGGATAAGATAATTGAAATAGATGGCAATCAGGTAGAGAAGGAAAGGGACATTGTTGATTATTTGAACAATAGACTGAATAAGGATGATAAAATCAAGGTGATAGTGGAAAGAGAAGGTAGAAAACAGGATTTTAGTGTCAAACCCATCAAATGTGAAGCAGACAATATATACAGAATAGGCTTGTGGGTAAGAAATAATATAGCCGGCGTAGGAACATTGACTTTTTATGACCCTAAAAGCAGAGTGTTTGGTGCTTTGGGTCATGGTATAACGGATATTGATTCGGGTGTGTTGATAGATATTAACAGCGGAAGAATAGTAAAATCAAAGATTGCATCAATCCAAAAAGCAAGGAAGACTACACCGGGAGAACTCGTCGGTGTATTCTATGATAGTGAAGATGCATATGGGATTATAGAAAAGAATACAAACTATGGAATTTATGGAAAGCTAAACAAAAAGTATGATTCTGGCTCAGCCGTGCCGGTTTCCGTAGGCTTGAACAATCAGATTAAGGAAGGACCTGCAAAAATATTGACAACTATTGAGGGAAACAAAGTTGAGGAGTTTGATATTGAGATACAGAAGATTATGAACCAAAGGAGTTTAGGGTCCAAGAGCATGATAATCAAAATTACAGATAAAAGACTTATTGAAAAAACCGGGGGCATTGTTCAGGGTATGTCCGGAAGCCCTATAATTCAGGACGATAAGCTGATCGGTTCTGTAACCCATGTACTTGTAAATGACCCGGCAAGGGGCTTCGGCATTTCTATAGAATGGATGCTTAAAGAGGCTGGTATTGATTTTGAAGTTCCTTTTGCCAAAGCTTCCGGCGATCAGTATTAAGTATTATGAAGGGGTATCGCATACTAATGAATAAGTAGTAGCGATACCCTCTTTCGTATTAGGAGAAAGCTGCGACGCAATAGCCCTCAAGTTTGTTGATTCCTTGGGGGAGAATTGCATAGTATATCGATGCACACGGGTTATGATTTTGACAGGGCTACTGCTCGCCTTTGGCAAAGTACTAACGGTGCCAATGGGCCATCCTTGACCCGTGGCACCTAAGCCGGCGTCCATGCCGGCTTTACGTACTTTTCAACA
>JAKPKE010000228.1 GCA_029553855.1 Bacillota bacterium
TCACATTATTCCATATAGTATTACCCCAAGGGCTCCCGAGATAAGTATCACAATTATTGGATTCAATTTAAGCTTATAAACCCCTGCAAAGGCCAGCAGCGCTATGAGTGCACCTCTTATATCCGCTATTGATGCCTTCCCTATCTTTATACAGGCTGCAGCTATCAGCCCCAATACGGCAGGTCGTATTCCTCTTATGATCCAGGTAACCTGCTCCAGATGCTTGAACTTGTTGTAGTAAACAGATACAAGCAACGAAATTGTTATAGGCGCAAGTACTACTCCAAAGGTAGCAACAGCTGAGCCCGCCAGGGAACCTACCTTGTAGCCAACGTAGGTTGATGAGTTGACAGCAATAGGTCCGGGAGTCATTTCCGCTATGGCAACTATATCAATAAAATCCTTTGCTGAAATCCAGCCATTGCCTTCGATTACCTCCTTCTGTATAAGAGACAGTACGGCATAGCCGCCTCCAAAACTGAAGGCCCCTACTTTGAGAAATGTCAGAAAAAGCTTTATAAGAGCAATCATGCCTTTTCCTCCTTCCTGAAGAAGAAAAATCCCAGGCTCCCGCAGATAACAATAGTTACCGCGGGATGGAAATTCAGCAGAAGGATTAGAAGCAGCACTGCCAAGGAGATTGACATGTTAACAATGTTCACTCCCATGGACCTTGTCAGCTTTACCAGAGCATAGGCAATTAAAGCTGTTACTGCCGGTCTTATTCCCTCAAATATATATTTTATGACGGGATTTTCCTGTATGGATGTAAAAAACAAAGCTATGGCTAAAATTATGATAAAAGAGGGCAATACTGCTCCGAGAGCTGCCGATATTGCTCCGGCAAAGCCGGCAATTCTATAGCCTACAAATGTTGCACAGTTTATAGCCAAAGGGCCGGGCAGGCTGTTGGTAACGGCAATTGAATCAAGAAATTCCTTATCGCTCAGCCACTTTTTGCTTTCTACGATTTCCTTTTGTATTACAGGCAGCATTGCATATCCTCCGCCTATTGTGAAGGAACCTATCTTGAAAAAAGTAATGAAAATGTCAAGCGGCATATTATCACCTTCTCCCATTATCATGCCTGCAGTTTATCGTACCTTTTTCAGTTATAATATAATCCATTGGGACATCATGATCATCTGAAGGCACACTGTCTATTACCTGAAAGGAATACGCAAGAGCGGCTTTAACAGTGCAGGGCTGCAGACGCTTTATGAACCTGTCATAATAGCCTGCTCCGAAGCCTATTCTGTTTCCCGAACTGTCAAAAACTACTCCGGGAATAAGTGCAAGGTTGATAAGACTGCTGTCGGCGAGCCTTATGTGTTCTTCAACTGGCTCACGTATTCCATAATGACCTGATTGCAGTTCATTCAGACTTTCAATTCTTGAAATGCAAATCTCACGGGTTTCAGGTATGCATACAGGTATATATATTTTCTTGCCATCCTTAAGGCAATAATTAATTATAAGATCAGTTTTCACTTCATTCCTGAAATCCAAATATACCATTATATTGGTTGAGTTATTAAAAAAATTGTTTTCCCTTAATTTGAGGAAAATGTTTTCGCTGAGACGGTATACTTCATCATCCGATAGTCTATTCCTGACTTCCAGCATTTTCTTTCTTATTGCATCTTTCATTTTTTCCTCCGTATTCAGGCAGTAGTATTTACCCATATAAATAATAGTACCATTTCTTATATTGCAGGGCAAACAAGAATTTATACGGAATATCCTTCTTACCCGTTTTAAATGGAAAGTCATATATAAAACAATAATTATCAGACTTTAATTGCAGGTATACGTATAATATTGTAGAAGATTATAAAGGAAGAGCAATACAAGGAGGAATAATATGAATAGAAATTCAAATATAGCGATTGGAGTAATTCTAATAGCTATGGGAACATTGTTTCTTATGTCGAACCTGGGTTATCTGAACTTCAGCTGGAACTATATATGGCCGTTAGCCTTGCTGGTTCCGGGAATATATATGCATTTTGCTTTTTTTACCGGAATAGATAAAAACCCCGGAATACTTGTACCGGGAGGTATACTTACTACTTATGGAGCTCTGTTCTATGCCAATGTGTTTTTCGGATGGCATATTATGTCCGAACTGTGGCCTCTATTTCTCATAGGTATCGCGGTGGGACTTTTTGAATTATATATTTTTGGAAATCGCGATAAGGGGCTGCTGATACCTGTGGGTATTCTGGGAAGCATAGGGCTGTCGGCTTTTTTGAGGACTTATATCAGGTTTGATATAAAGAATTTCCTTGTACCCATTATATTGATAGCAATAGGAATAGCTATTATTGCCAAGAAAGATAACAGGGGTGAGAAAAGATAGCGAATGCGGCAGGTGAAGTGCACCCCAAATGTTAGACAAAAAATTTAACGTTAGGAGGTGCGCTTTTTATGTAGAATTTATTTACAGCAGAATATATAATATAAACTAAGCTAAATAAGCCGGCTGCAAGCAGAAGCATGCAAATCTGCCGGAGTAATTCAGATTGATGCGGGGGTTAACAAATGAATAAAATAAGGAGGTTCATTGCATATTACAAGCCTTATAAAGGGCTGTTCTTTCTTGATATGCTATGTTCCTTCACAGCTGCCGGGATAGACTTGCTCTTCCCCGTGCTTGTGAAGTACCTGCTTGAGCAAGGCTTGAGCGAAGAAGCGGGTGTGGCGTTTGGCATCATAGCAAAAATAGGCGCATTAATGCTTGCCATGTATATACTCAAATATTTCTGCCAATATATAATTACGGCATGGGGTCACATAATGGGAGCACGGATGGAATATGACATGAGGGAAGATATATTTGCACATCTTCAGAAACTGTCCTTCTCATTCTATGACAATAATAAGACGGGGCAGATAATGTCAAGGATAGTGAATGATTTATTTGATATTACCGAGCTTGCACACCACGGCCCCGAAGAAATATTTATTTCTCTGATAAAAATAATCGGCTCTTTCTTCATACTTCTCAGTATCAATATGAAGCTGACCTTAATAACCTTTGCATTTATCCCATTTATGATGATTTTTGCATTTTTCTACAATAATAAAATGCGTTCGGTATTCGGGAGAAACAGGCAGAAGCTTGCGGAAATAAATGCGCAAATAGAGGACAGTATTTCAGGGATCAGGGTTGTGCAGTCCTTTTCCAACGAAAAAGCGGAACAGGATAAATTTGCACAGGGGAACATGGGTTTCTTCGACACGAAAAAAGAAAGCTACTCTTATATGGGACGCTTTTTCAGCGGCATAAGGTTGTTCGACGGCGTAATTTACATCTCTGCAGTAATCGCCGGTGCATATTTTATAAAGCTCGGTACCGTTTCGACTTCGGATCTTGTGGCATATTTGCTTTACATAAACACCTTTCTTGTGCCAATAAGATCCCTGATTGATTTCACAGAGCAATTTCAGAAAGGGATGACAGGGTTTGAAAGATTTCTGGAGATTATGGATACAGAGCCGGATATTAAAGACAGCAAGGATAGTATTGTTCTGGAGCAAGTCAAGGGCAGGGTTGAATTCGAAAATGTTTCTTTCAAATACGGCGATGGAAATAATGTTCTTAAAGGTATAAATTTGAGCTTGGAACCTGGGGAGACAGTTGCTCTTGTCGGACCCTCAGGAGGAGGAAAGTCAACGCTCTGCAGCCTTATACCCAGGTTTTACGAAGTAACCGGGGGAACAATAAAGATTGATGGGAGGGATATTAGAGAAATTAAACTGGAATCTCTTAGAAAAAACATAGGAATTGTCCAACAGGATGTATATCTTTTTGCTGGGACAGTTTTGGAAAATATTAAGTATGGCAGGCCCGAAGCTTCGGAAGAGGAAGTTGTTGAAGCCGCCAAGAGGGCAAATGCACATGGTTTTATTGTTGAACTGGAAAAAGGCTATGATACTTATGTTGGAGAGAGAGGGGTCAAGCTTTCCGGAGGACAGAAGCAGAGAATAAGCATTGCAAGGGTTTTCTTGAAAAACCCTCCTATACTTATACTTGATGAGGCAACCTCTTCATTGGATAACCAAAGTGAGAGAATAGTGCAGCAGTCTCTGGAGGATCTGTCCTGCGACAGGACCACCTTTGTTATAGCTCATAGGCTCTCGACAATAAGAAGAGCGAAGACGATACTGGTGCTTACCGATAATGGAATAGAAGAAAAAGGGAGCCACCGGGAGCTCATAAGCAGTAACGGAATATATGCGTCCCTGTATAACGCACAGTTCGAGGATAATAAGGAAATCAAGATATAAATAAAAAATTAAGTGAGGTAGTAAAATGAAAAATAAAACATGGATAATTATTATTGGTATTGTTGTTTTGCTGGCTGTTTATGTAATAGGCGTGCAGAGAAGCCTTGTAAATCTAAGTGAAGAAATAAATGCTTCCTGGGGTGACGTGGAAATACAATATCAGAGAAGGGCTGACCTGATACCAAACATTGTTGAAACAGTAAAGGCACAGGCTATAAAAGAGCAGGAGATTTTTACACAGATTGCGGAAGCCCGTGCAAGGCTTTCGGGTGCGGCAAACATACAGGATAAAATTGATGCAAATGCCGAGGTGACTTCGGTGCTCGGAAGACTTTTAGCCATTGCGGAAAGCTATCCCGAATTGAAACAGAATCAAGGTTTCCAAGATTTGAGAATACAGCTCGAAGGTACAGAAAACCGGATTGCGGTTGCCAGGAAATATTACAATGACAGTGTAAAATCATATAATAAAAAGATTAAGGTATTTCCGACCAATATAGCAGCAGGTATACTGGGTTATAAGGATGAATTCCCATATATACAAGCAGAAGAAGGTGCAGAGAAGGCTCCTGAAGTGAAGTTTTAGGCAAGGGGGCATATAAGTGAAAAAACTGAGACTGTCAGCGGCGTTTCTTATAACATTGTTTTTAGCCGCAGCATGCATTGGGATAATCGGTGTTCAGGCATCAGAACCGGAAATGCCGAATCCGACATCGGCATTTTACTTCAATGACTTTGCCAGGGTGCTGGATACGGATTCAGGCAGCTATATCGCAAGACTTGGAGAAAGTACCTATAAATCAACAAATGGAGGCCAGGTCGTATTTGTCAGCATCAGCACATTAGGCGGCAGCACTATTGAAGAATATTCCAATGCCCTTTTTAACAAGTGGAAAATAGGTACTGAAGATAAGGGCGTTTTATTCCTACTCAGTATGAAAGAAAGGGAATCCAGAATTGAAGTAGGCTATGGATATGAAGGCGTACTGACTGATATTGAAAGCAATAAGCTTCTGGTAAAGTTTTCTGAACTTAACGAAGAAAAAGGTATAGATGAAGCGGTTATGACCATTTATACGGATATTTGCAGTATTGTCAGCGGAAATGAAGATGCAGTTCAATACCCGGAGATGGGTAAGTCAAGGCGATATTCAATCACAGGCGGAAGCTTTTTTCTGGAAAACCCTGTTGCAGCTGCCGTATTGGTAATCATTGTGCTGGTGCTGCTTATTCTGGATATTATATTAACCCGGGGCCGGGTGACTTTCATCATTTTGAGAATGCTTGCAGCTTCTTCAAGAAGAGGCGGCGGGGGAGGCAGAAGAAATTCAGGAGGCGGGGGCCGTTCCGGGGGAGGAGGTTCTTCATCCGGATTCTAGACCGGTTTTTATCATATCACCCTTATACTGTCAGTATAGGGGTAAAAATTTCCCCCCCATGTTACAATCTTATTAAATAAAGGCTAAATGGCAGGGCTTTCAGTTGAATATGCAGAAATATCATAAAAACAGCATATCATTCAAAATTCAGCTTTAAAGGAGTATAATATGAAGCGCTTTTCAAAATTCGTCAGTTTTCTGCTTATTCTTTCATTGGCATTGCCGGCATTTACGATATCTGCTTCTCCGGATTCCACAGAGGAGAAGGAACTTAGGGGAGTATGGGTTGCTACTGTGCTGAACATTGACTACCCTTCAAAACCTGCCGATGATTCGGATACATTAAAAAATGAAGCTCTAAAAATACTGGATGATGCGGAGGATATTGGATTTAATGCTGTCTTTCTCCAAGTTCGCCCCGCTTCGGACGCAATTTATAAATCAAAGATTTTTCCATGGTCCAAATATCTGACCGGAAGCCAGGGTCTTGCGCCTGCAGACAATTTTGACCCATTGGAATTTTGGATATCCGAAGCTCATAAACGCGGGATTGAACTGCATGCGTGGATTAATCCTTATAGAATAACTAAGAAAGCTGCCGGTGAACCCAAGCATGATTTTGCTTCACTGGATGCTTTAAATCCTGCTGCCAAAAGGCCTGATTGGGTAGTAAAGCACAAAGACGGGAACCTTTATTATAATCCGGGGATTCCTGAAGTAAGGGCTATTGTAACAGAGGGTGTACTTGAAATTGTTCAGAATTATGATATAGACGGGATTCATTTTGATGATTATTTTTATCCCGGCAAAGATTTCAACGATAAAGCTGCCTATGAGAAATATGGGACAAGCTATGGAAACATACACGATTGGCGAAGGGAAAACGTAAATACGCTTATCAGGGATTTATCAAAAGCCATAAAAGCAGCCCGGCCGGATGTGCGTTTTGGAATCAGCCCCTTCGGGATATGGGCAAACAAGAGTTCAAACACATCCGGAAGTGATACCAAGGGAATGCAATCCTACTATGATCAATATGCAGATACAAGAAGATGGGTAAAGGAAGGGTTTATAGATTATGTAGCTCCCCAGTTATATTGGAATATAGGCTATGAAGCTGCGGATTACAGCAAGCTGTTGGATTGGTGGACAGAAACTGCAGCCGGTACCGGCGTTGATTTATATATAGGGCAGGCGGCATACCGCTGCGGAAATACAGATCCCTCAAACCCTTGGTACGGTGTTTCAGAGATTGAGAGGCAGCTTCAGCTGAATTCACAAAAAAACGAAGTCAAAGGGAGCATTTTTTTCAGCAACAGGTCTTTGGTGGATAATCCGGCATTAAGCGCGGCAATTAAGGCGGCATATCAGAAAGAGGACAGATTGTCCAGCGGTATTCCGATAAATGTTTCAAGACCATCGGAGAACATCAGGACAGAGTTTGAAAGCTTTTATCTTTGCGGTTCTTCTGATCCTGATAAACCGTTGTTGCTTAACGGCAATCCTATAGAAAACAGATCAGTGCATGGATATTTCGGAATTTTGGTATTCCTTGAAAATGGTGCCAATACGTTTATATTTTCTCAGGAGGGCTCCTATGCTGTCCGTACAATATATAGGGACGCCGCCCCAGCGGCTCCTGAAAAAATGAATAAGATCGGCATTATCTCTGCTTCAGTTTTCCCCCAAAATCAGGAGTACCGCACTCCCGGAGAAAAAGTGATC
>JAKPKE010000243.1 GCA_029553855.1 Bacillota bacterium
AATATACCAATTCCACCGAATGATTTTGCAGAAGAGTGGCGCAAAAATAGTTACGAAGCTATTCTCAAAGAATCATATAATAAAAAGAATAAAAATATTGTGTAATTACAAAATACTATACAAGTGTATAGTAAAACTATACAAAAATATTAAAAAATAATTAAAAAAGTAAAAATAATGCTTGCATTATAGAATAGGAGGAATAAGAAAATGGAAACAGTAAAAGCTAGAAAAGCAAAATCTCATGCATTCGGTAAAGACATTTACTATCTTGGAAAACTAGATGGTAGAAAAATGTGGCTTGAAGAAGCAACATGGGACTGTGGATGGTATTGGGGCTTCGGATATATTGAAACTTACACTAACAATAACAATCCTGCTAACAGTAAGGATATTGAAAGTCATCAACATTATAATTCTTTATTGCTTCATGATGGAATTCATATTTTGTCTGACATTCCAGAATTGACAGATTGCCCGCTTACAATATCGGAACAATGGGAATTATCCGATTTAATGAAAAGTTTTTATACTCTAAGGAGTGCCGCAGAAACATTTCATCTAGGTAATAGCAATATGTGTATAAAGCACAAACTAGACCTTAAGGATGATGATTTTGCTAGAAAGATAAATGATGAAATTCTACCAGAAATATTTGATAGAATTTACGAAATTTTATCTCCTAAAGTTGATTTATCTAAACTTTCGGAGAAAGAAATGATTGAGATGGAAATGGCTGGTGAGCTTGATAAAGCTCTTGGTAAAGTATAATTAAAAATTTAAGGAGATAAATATGGGTCTAGAAAATTTTATACCGAAACAGTGTAATTGTATTTATAAAGATAAGAGGAAAAGAAAAATGGAAAGAACAATACATAATTGTATCTATATAGAAGGCTCAGTTGTTAGAATGAATTTTGATGTTCCTATCAGTAAAACTGCTAAAGGGCTTTTATCTTTAGATATTCATATTGATGGAGAACCTTCGGATTTAAGAGTCTATTATCGTTGTTTCAAAGAAGAATATCAAATTCTAGCAGAAACATTCCATAATTCTGTTTATGAATCTATGATTGTAGGTATTTGGGGATATTTAAGAGTATTTTCTGATAGTTGCCTTTTAGAAGCAGTAACCGTTGATGTTAAAAAATGTAATTACATTCTATTGAATAAGGAGGAAGAAAATGAAAAAGCTTTCTGAAGTACTAAAAGAACACAATGACAGTAAACAAATGATCAATGCTATTATACACTATTTAGGAGGTACTGAATCTATTGAAGACATTATAAATAATGGTGCTGATAGTGGATTCTCTGGATTTATTTATACAAAAGATTGTGTAAAGTTTTGGAAAAAATACAAAAAGGATATACTGAAATTACTGGAAAATATTTCTGATGATTTTGGACAACCTGCTGTAACTATTGTAAAAGATTTTGAATATATAAGAAATAGTGATTATACTGAAAATGAAATTGCAAAAGCATTGTATGGAAAATATAATCATGAATATGACTTTATTTATAACACTATGGTGTGGTTTGCCCTTGAAGAAGTAGCTCGATGGTTTGAGGATGAATAATAGGAGCTAATGCTGGACTGGGGATACGACCCGTCGGCAGTTGCGCGCGCGACGCGAGAGATTGTATGAGTGCGTATGCACTACGTTAACATCCTGCGAGCATTGACAACATCCCGCGCCCAGACAGACTATGTCCAGGGCGGCCGTGGGCCGCCGCGCCCGCCAGCCCACGCCCCAGGAGCACTGGGGCCGCCAGTCCAGGTCCGCCGGGGCCGCCCCGCCCGCCAAGCCCGCGCCAGAACGGGGGCCAGAACGGGGGGGTCGCCGGGTGGGCCTGTAAAAACTGTGTAAGGTTTTCCGACACTGGCAAGTGGTATGTGCCACGTATAGGCCAGGGATTGCGAAGTTGCATGTGAATGCGCATTCCCTGACAGACTATGCGGTTCACATGCAACTGTTGCTGGCGGGCTGGAAGTTCGGATTGTCTTGCCTATGTGGTGGGCGGCTTTTGGGGCTTGTAAGGGTGAGGCTTAGGATTTGCCGGTTGACGGGGTGGGGCAGAAGGTGGCCCAGAAGGCCCTCAGAAGCATACCCCAGAAGGCTGATAGTTTGGTGGATTGGATTTATGCGTGTGGGTAAGTGCAACGGATTGGATTGCGCGGGCTGCGGGTTGCTTGGGCGGGTTCCCATGCTGCCGGGCGGGTGGTTCTGTGGCGACCTGGGGCGGGTCGGGGTCTGGCCGGCGGGTGGACGTTCCGGGTCGGCGGGCGGGCTGACTCCCTGGCCGGCGGCGGAAAAGTTTGCCGATTATCCAGGAGGCTACCAGCGGAGAGGGTGGGGGTCTAGTACCCCCCCTATGCGACCGGGAGGGCCTACCGGGTCGGAACTCGGATTGCCGGGGGGGGCGGCAGAAGTTCGGTATTGCGC
>JAKPKE010000250.1 GCA_029553855.1 Bacillota bacterium
TTTGATATCCAATATACCCGAAGAATCAAATGCTCCCCAACCGGGTCTCGGAGCAAATGTATCATATCCTTTAATCTCATGAAGAAGCTTGTTGTCTATCAGACTGAATATCCTGTAACCGAATGGTCTGTATCTGTCTTCCCCTTCATCGGTTTTTGCCGCCTCCAGCCCTTGTCCGACATATAAAAGGGGATATCCTCTGGGGTCTACGGACAATGTGCCTTTTACGGGTACACCTATGTAGATATAGTTTCTGGTGGGTTCTCCGGTATGCAAGTCAAGAAAATATATATTACCGTCCAGCGTTGCATATATGACTTCAATTAGTTCATTCCTACTCTTGAACTTGTCATAGACATTCATAATGCTCAGCATTTCTCTATCCCATTTAACTATGCACGGCTGACCCGTCCAACCAACTCCCGGCCATATTGATCCGGCACCGGTCATTCCGCCTATCTCATAACTCCATATTTCTTCAAGTTTCCGCTCTTTTATGCTTATACTACCGAAGAATCCCGAGTCCCTGTAGTTATTACCTCTGTATGTGGTTATACCTATGTCGGAATATCCCTCCGAATACGGGAAAGATATATCATCTTCGGATATGTACACATTTGACGCGGTACCGTCAGGATACATGACAACGGACTGTAAATTTGCAGCGGTTTGTCTTGCATGTTCATCGATATTGTCCAAAATAAGGGCATGGCTGTATTTGCTTTTTTCCACAATAACCGCATTTTCCGCAAAAAGCGTATTTATTATCCCGCATATATCCTTAAAGGTACTTTCCGCTTCGGACAAGTTTGCATCTTTTGCGCTCATTGAAACAATGAATATATTTTTTGCATACACCATGGCGGTATAATTCATACTGAAAATATCGCTGTCCTTCGTATAAGCGGAAACCGAGGAGACGCCCGTAAGTATTTCGGAAGATAAATATTCCCGTATTGCGGAATAACCGTCAACATGTGAGTCAATTTTATCTTTAAACAATTTAAAACCGACCGTCATATCGTCAGGTGAATAGTAAGACTCGGAACCGGACATACCTCTGTCGGACATATATTTTTCAATGTT
>JAKPKE010000254.1 GCA_029553855.1 Bacillota bacterium
AACCACGGAAAATATCAAACGGAACCGAACCATACATACTGTCACCCAAAAACGACTTTGTATTCAGACTCCTGTTTGGCGAAGAAGGAAATGAAGATCTCCTTGCCTCATTACTTGGCTCCATCCTTGACGAGGAGATAAGAGACGTTAAGATAAAAAACCCGTATATCCTGAAAAAATATTTAGAGGACAAGGAGGTAATCCTGGACATTAAGGGGTTAGTGAACTCAGACACCTATGTTAACGTTGAGATGCAGCTCTGCAGTTCGCCTGGCCTTCCGGCCAGGGCACTGTATTACTGGGCAAAGTTGTTCTCATCTCAGTTGCATCATGGGGAGGATTACTCGTCACTTAAAAAGACAATCTCCATTGTTATCCTGGATGATACCTACTGTGATTCTGATGATTATCACACATGGTCAGGGCTGCATGACTGCAGACAAAATATAGTCATATCTGACCTGATTGAGGTACATTTCCTGGAACTACCAAAACTACATAACTTATCAGGTCAAGATACTGACAATGACTGTATTAAATGGATGAAATTTTTCAATGCAAAAACAAAGGAGGAATTAATCATGTTATCCGAAGCAAGCCCTTCAATCAAAAAAGCAACAAATCTCCTCATGTCGATGAGCATGGATGAGGAGACAAGGCAGAAATATGAAGAAAGAGAAGAGTATCTTTTTGAAAGGAAGATGATGCTTCAGCTTGCGGAAAAGGCCGGGATGGAAAAGGGCATTGAAATAGGTATAAAAAAAGGGAAAGTAGAGGGAAGGGAAGAAGGCATTGAAATAGGTATAGAAAAAGGGAAAGTAGAAGGAAGGGAAGAGGGTATGGCCATTGCGGGGAGGATAGTTGCCCAAAACCTTGTTGCCCTTGGAATGGATGATGATACAATATCAAAAGTCACAGGTCTATCACAGGAAGAAGTAAAAAAGTTAAGAGAACAATAACTCCTAAATCCCTTTTTTCAATAAATTTTGATTATTTCGCTCACGACCGTTTCACGTGCAGGTTTCAAGATGGATCGAAGTCAGCATAATGCCTGTTATCAAATTTGAATATTTGTATTTCCCGGCGTTTCTTAAGCCATAGTCCATTCCACCCGATTCCAGTGACCTTTCCACAATATACCTCCGGGTTATA
>JAKPKE010000259.1 GCA_029553855.1 Bacillota bacterium
TCTCGGTTCGCCATTCTGCTTATAAGATATCGAATTGCCGTCATTATCCCTGTCTATCCTCACTACATCACCTACTTTGATTATATCACCTTTTGAAAAATCGTAAACCCTGTTTCCGTTTATGTCATAAACATCTAAACAAGCTATCTCTTTCTGCGTTGCCGTGACTATTCCGCTTCGGCTGTCCGTGAGTATGTTTCTTCGTATTATCGTAGTCATTGGGTCTGTTATGCCAGTTTGAAGCCATATGTCGGCATATTCCGTTTCGCAGGTTGTCAAATCAGGCTCGCTTCCTATACCGTACATAGTAGTCAAGTTTACGAAGCCTGCTTCTTTTACATTAAGTTTTACTGTCGTGTCAACTAAATTGTCGATATAGTAAAATCTGAAATACAATTCATTATTGTTAAATGTGCAATCCTTTATTATGCTTATGATACGCCAATTATCAAAATCGGTAAAAGGGAAAGAGAGAAGATAAGACACGGATAATGCACCGACATGCGGTACTTTTTCAAATAAAAGAATGCCTACCATAGGATTGTCTACTGGTGTACCACTTGAAACCATATACTTGAATGTGGCATAAATCTTGTCGCCTGCTTTCATGCCGTATCTTATAAACTGCTGAACACCTATCGCATTTGAATCATAAGTTCCTAATTCGGCGGTAAGAACATTAGAAGTTGCAGATATTACATTACCATCAAACCCTGCTTCCCAATATTCAGTTGAAGCCATATTGCCGTTCTTTAAGAAAGAGTGCGAGAACTGCCCGACAGCACCTGCCTGTAATAGTTCGTTATTCTTGAGTGACAATACATTCTTGTACATTTCTTCCCCTTAGATGAAATTCACATCTGTATATGCGTTAGTCAGAAGTATCTCGTATTCAAAACTCGATTTCTGCATTTTCAAAGGTATAACTTTTATGTTCTGCATTTCGGATTCGGTCGCTTTAGGTCTGCCGTTTATGAACTTTATGTCGCCCTCGTCATTCTCTAAGACCTGCAACTGCCCTAATAAGCATATCTTATTTACTGAATCTCGTAAAGATGCTTCTTCGATATTTATATCAGCACCTACGGCATCTACGGAAATCTTCCCTAAATAGTCTTTCACGCTCATATCGGCTGCGACCGTGTTTATAATCGTATCGCACATATCGTCTACATCATCTTGTATTACTCCTAAACAACTGATAAGCATATCTGAAAGAATCTCATATGCAGTCATAGAATGCCCTGTGGCAATCGTAAGACCGTCATATTTGAAGTTATCCCACGAGGTAAGGGAATTTGTCAGTTCAACCTCTAAAGTGCTTGAATTGTCATAATACGGGCTGTCAGAGGCTATGTGGTGCTGTATCTCCTTATCGTTTATGGAAATAACTATTGAGAAAGTCTGTTTATTGAGATACCCCTCAACAGCATAATCCCTTATCTCGCCGTCTCTGTCTATTATGTTTATGTTACCGCTGTTTGGCAGAACTCCGTAAAATACATTCTTAGGGTCTGAATTGGACTGCGACAAAGAGGTGAACTCCTTGATGTGTTTGTTATCAAAATCCATAGTATTAGGGAATATCTCCATATGTGTGAACAGCATATTGTAATCAGGTCTT
>JAKPKE010000149.1 GCA_029553855.1 Bacillota bacterium
AGCACATACCGACACGAGGTCGGGTTTATGTGCGTTAGGATTTTTCAAGCATCAAGCTGTGATTCTGTCCAAAGATTTGCACTGTGCGAGTCGATATACAAGGCTGTTGCTCCAGGGTATCTACAAACTCATAGTTGCGTCACATTTTTCTCCTAATGCGACAGCTATCGCCTAAAATCCGGCATCTTGTGTCCTGATATTATACTTGCCTATTTTATACTGCAGTGTCTGCCTCGGTATATCAAGCACTTCCGCCGCTTTTGACACATTGCCGTCACTCTTTTTCAGTGCTTTTTCTATAAGACTCTTCTCTATGCTGCTCAGAGTTTTCTTTAGGGATTTAATCTCATAATCCTCCTGGATTGTTTCGAATTTCCTGAATACCTCTTCCAGATAATAGGGAAGGCACTTGCTGTCTATTATGTTCCCGTCGGCTATGTTCATGGCTCCTTCTATGGAATGCTCCAATTCCCTCACATTTCCCGGCCAGGAGTATTCCATAAGAAACTTCTCAACATCATAACTTACGGATTTGACATTCTTATAAAGCCTGTTGTTGTACTTCTTGATGAAATGCTCAACAAGCAAGGGTATGTCGTCTCTCCTCTCCCTCAATGGCGGCACCTTGAGGGATATGACACTCAGACGGAAGAACAGATCGTCCCTGAGGGTCTTGTCCTGAAGCGCTTGCCTCGGATCTATATTTATTGCCGTTACTATCCTTACATCAACATGGATTGTCTTTGCATCGCCGATCCTTCTCACGTTCCTGTCCTGTATTACCCTGAGAAGCTTAGCCTGCAGCTGAAGGGACATAGAGTTGATTTCATCCAGGAACAGGGTTCCCCCATCGGCGATTTCAAAAAGTCCCGGCCTGTTTTCCGCTCCGGTAAAGCTGCCTCTGACAGTGCCAAAAAGTATGCTCTCAAGCAGGGTTTCAGGAAGTGCCGCACAATTTTGGGCAATGAAAGGCTTATCTCTGCGAGGGCTCGCATTATGTATTGCATGCAAAAGCAGTTCCTTTCCGGTACCCGTTTCACCATAGACCATTATTGGCGACGGTGAAGAAGAAACTGTCAGTGCATCTTTTTTCAGCTTGAGCATTACCTCGGATATTCCAATAATATCTGCAAAATGGAAAAACGCCTTGCTTCCATCATAGCTTTTTTCTATCCTTGCATCTTTCAAAAGCTCTGCCTGTAAATCTACTATCTTTTCAGTAAGTTTCTTTACCTCCGTTATGTCTCTTGACACCTCAAGGGCGCCCACGACACGCTTGCCTGAAATTATCGGTATGGTAGAGTTTACGGTAGTTATCTGAACCCCTTTATAGTTCTTGAAGGCCTGCTGATAATTGAGAATGGGTTTTCCTGATTTTATGACTCTTAATATAGTGCTGGTATCCTCCGTCAGTGACGGATATATTTCAAGTATGTGTCTTCCTATAGCTTCCTCCGGATTAATACTGTCCAGTGCCGCCGCAAATTTATTGTAATACACTATTGTGCCGGAACTGTCGACAATGTGGATGCCTTCTTGAATATTGTCCAATATGTCTTCAATATTTTCTCTGAATAAGGAATTAATAATCTTCCGCCCCCTTTCCCAATCCTGTTACCAAGGTATTCGTATTTTTGCTGCCGATTATTCGGCATGGAATTTATTATTTAAGCAGGCTCCGCTAAAACCTGCTGATATTTCTATTATATACAATCAACCATAATATTACAAACAATTATTTTACCGAGAAGATAAGATTACCGCAACCTCGGAACTCCGCACCTCGTATCCCGTGCCCGGTACCCCAATGCCCTGCCCAAATCTCGTATCTCGCATCTCGCATCTATTCTATAACAATACTTCCCTTATTTCTTCGTCACCGGCCGGTTTTACATTCATGTACTTATATTCAGGGTCATTCTGTTTTTTGTACTTTACCCTTACACTGTCCTTTTCCTTTTCTTTGCTGTACCTGGCCACTACCGAACCTGCAAAGTCAATATCCTCCTGTGAAGGTATCTTCCCCCCGGCGGATATTAATACAGCCGTTGAACCGGCGCAATCAGCGGTATCGAATATTATATATTCCTTCTTCAGGAGCCCTTGAAGAAGTTTGTATTCATCCTCATTCCTGGTGCAAACAAGTTTTGCATCCGGAGAAATCCTCATATGCCTGCCAACTCTTAACAGTTTTATATCTATAGGTTTTGCATTGTCCATATCATGCTTGTATAAATCCTCAAGGCGCTTGGCGAATTGCGGTTCCGTAAGCATGCATCCTCCTGCAGGGGAAGGATATTCTTTGATTCCAAGCTTCTCCGCCAGTTCTATCTGCGGTTTTCTTGACTTTCCGCTTATTCCCATGAGCTTTGTCCTGTCAACAAGCCCGTCATTTTCCATTTGTGTCGGAGCCAGGTTAAGTGCGCATAAGGGTCTCAGTATCTTATCTTCAAAACCGGACTCCTTTTGCACTATACCCAGAGATTTCTTGTTCTGTGACATTGGCCTTTGATTTAGTACTTCACCAGTAATCAAAAAATCTGCATTCAGTTCCCCAAGCATATTCCCCGCATAGTTCAGCATCATAGCATGGCAATCTATGCAAGGATTCATGTTTTTTCCGTATCCATGCTTTGGGTTTTTTGTCATTTTTAAATGTTCTTCAGTGAAATCCACCACTATTAAAGGTAAATCTATTTGTGCCGCCATTTTTTCTGCATTTTTAGACCCGAAAAACGCAGAAGCAAAACAGATTCCGATTACTTCAATATCCTGAATTTGAATGAGTTTCGCCGCTAATACGCTGTCAAGCCCCCCGGAAAACAGGGCCAAAGCTTTGGTCATATGTTCATCAATCCTTTTCTACTCATTGTATCTTTCTATTGCCAGTTCGATAAGTCTGTCTATAAGCTTGCCGCAGCTTAATCCGGCTGTATCCCAAAGCTTGGGATACATGCTTATTTTTGTAAATCCGGGAATAGTATTGAGTTCATTTAAATATACTTTTTCCGTCCCTTTTTCCAAAAAGAAATCCACTCTCGCCATCCCGCAGCAACCCAGCGATTTATACGCTTTGACGGCAATTTCCCTGATTTCCTGAATTTTATTATCGGGAAGCTCCGCCGGAATTACCAGCACCGATTTGCCGTCATCAAAATATTTTGCTTCGTAATCATAAAATTCCTTGCTTGGAATTATCTCGCCTACTCCCGAAGCAACCGGATCGTTATTCCCAAGAACAGAACATTCTATTTCCCTGCAGTTTATATTTTCTTCGATCAGAATCTTTCTGTCATACCTGCAGGCCTCTGTTAACCCATCGATAAGCTCTTTTCTGTTATGCGCCTTCGTTATGCCGACACTTGAGCCCATGTTTGCAGGCTTGATAAATACTGGATAAGCAAATTTACCCTCTATAGTTCCGGCTGCGTAAGCCATATCCTTATTTATGTCCTCCTTAAGCATGACAATATAGTCGCCCACCGGAAGGCCCGCCCTCCCAAACAGCTGCTTCGAAAAATCCTTATCCATTCCAAGTGCCGATGCCATTACACCGCAGCCTACATATGGAATATCAAGCATCTCAAAAAGCCCTTGTATGGTTCCATCTTCCCCATTTGGCCCATGGAGTACCGGGAAGACTACATCAATCTTCTTTTTGGCCTCATCGTCAAAAATTCCTGAAAACAACAGGTTAATGGTCTCCTCCTTGTCGAGTCCTGCAGCTTCCTCCTCCCAGCTTCCGTCTATTATTTTATTGACATCCCCTTTGTATGTCATCCATTTCCCTTGTTTTGTTATTCCCATCATGTATATATTGTATTTTTCCTTGTCCATTGCGTTTATTATGTTGGTTGCAGACATAAGGGATACTTCGTGTTCCCCGGACTTTCCCCCGAATACTACAGCCACATTCAATCTCTCACCCATAAATTGAACCTCCTCCTGTTTTATTTTCCGCTATATGTAAGATTGTTCTTTTTATCCGTAATAATCTCTGAAATATTAGTATATTATTATTCTACACTCTGAAATATTATTATTCAATATTATTCAGATACGAGACGCGAGATACGAGATACGAGAATTTGGATGGGCTTCGGGGGTCAGGATTCCTCGCTGCACTCGGAATGACAGTGGGGCAGGGCGTTCGGAATGGCCGCTAAAAAAGCCGGGGGAGCCAAGTCTGGCCCGACCCGGTTTTTGATAATTATCCGCCGCTTAGGCTTCTTTCAGCGATTTCAATTGCTTTTCTGACGACATTTCCGCAGTCCCTTGAGGATACTCCTCCCCATCCTTCAGACCTGACTATGCTGTCTACGCCAAGTTCTTTAGCTATTTCGTATTTCAGGCTCTCTGACATCATTCCTCTATTCCTGCTCATAGCTAATCCTCCTTATACAGCATACCTGTATTTTTACACTAAACAATTGAATTATCGCCATTTGTGTCTGCTATGCTGTACATAAATATTTTTTGTTATTCAGAAGATTTTATGTGAAGAAATATATGATTCAAAAAGCATTATTGGGTCAGCGTGCCATCTTCATCCTTAATGATCCTGAGTATATTCTCTTCCTCCCCCGTTTCTGCATTTATATACACAAAGTAGTCGAATTGGTTATACTTTCCCTTAAATTCATAACAAAGCTGTTCCTTATCGCCGGGCATCGGAATTATCGCCAGCTTAACCCTTTCCACTTCCAGCTTCTGACTTATCTTACCCCTTGCCTCTTCCTCAGTCAGGCTTGGCTTTCCTATATCCCGCTTCCTATGGGACATCAGGTATTGGTAAGCATCAAAGCCTACAACCTCGCCATTATCGAGGGCAACCTTCACTTTAAGAAGGTCAGGATATATAAGTATGCCTTCTTCTGTTACTCCAATAAAAGTTATTGTTGTGGTATTATCATTCTTTAAAAAATATGTCTCGGTAAGGTTTCCGAAGCCTTGTTCCTTGAGAAATTTCCTTGCTTTGTCGCCGGCTTGCTTATCCGTCAGCTTCTTTGACGGTATGTCCCTTGGATTCAGCATCCATAGAACATATCCTCCTTTTTTAGTTATATCTATACTGATTGAATCTGCCTTTTCACCATTCTTTGGAATTGCCTCCAGGCCAAAGGTATGTATTTTGCCTTTTCCTGAACTGACTTCTTTTATTGTGCCTATTTTATTCCCGCTGAGAAACTTTTTTGCCTTTTCCCTGGCTTTTTCCAGATTTATGTCTTCTCCCTCCAGGCCTTTGGGTTTTCCCTCTATGACATTGTCGGAAAAAGGCCCGTCATAAATCATTGTCGGATACTCATTGAACTTATCTTCCATATTGCCGAACTTAACATCAACGGCTTCCTTTGACGCTTTTTTCAGTATAAGCCTTCCTTTTTGGCTTATCTCCCCAAACTTGATTTTCCCTTCGGTTATATCCGACTCCATGGCATGAAGCAGGTTCAGAAGTTCTCCCGCGTAGCCCCTGAGTTTTGAGATCTGTTCCATATCCTTATCGTCGGCCGCTTTGTTTTTCGCATTGATTCTGGATATGCTGTAACTATAATCACCTACCTGATTAAGGTATTTCTCTGTCTTGCTTAATGCATTGTGGGTTATAGGCAGCTGTCCCAGGTTCTCCGCTGCAGAATAGGACTGCATCCAGATTTGGGACATCAAAGCATTGCTCTGTACAGGAGAGGCTGATATTTCCGCCTTTTCAAGAAGCAGCTTAATATTCTCCACATCTGTCACCAGCTCCCTGAATGATCTTTGATAGTTGTTCTGCAGAAAAGTCTGGTACTGCTTTTTTCCGGCATAGGCGTTATATGAGAAAAAGCCTGTAATTATTAGAGCCGCGCCAAGCACTGCTATTATTATATGGTATTGCTTCCTGCCCAGCTTCACATCATATGGTTTCACGACCATCCCTCCTATTTGCAGAAATAGTGTTTCCCTATCACTTTGATGATAGGCCTCGACCAAATCCATTTATTTGTTGTCTTTGCAGGATTATAGTAATATAGCGCTCCCCCGGAAGGATCCCAGCCGTTCAATGCATCCCTTGCGGCTTTCAGCGCACTGTCTCCCGGAGGCTGGAACATCTGCCCGTCGGACACTGCCGTAAAGGCACCCGGCTGAAATATGACCCCTGCAATTGTTTTCGGAAACCTGGGGTCGTCCACCCTGTTCAATATGACTGCAGCCACAGCTACCTGGCCGGTATAGGACTCGCCCCTGGCCTCCCCGTGTATGCACTGGGCAAGGGTGTAGGTTTCATTGCTTCTGGATGTTGTCTTTTGGGATACAGGTGCAGTTCCGGTTTTTATTCCGATAGCATTTGCCGTTGCATTGCCTACTATTCCGTCCGCCTTGAGGCCGTGTTTTTTCTGAAAAGCCTTTACTGCATTTGCCGTCCTCCAGCCGTATATTCCATCTACCGCTCCATTATAGAAACCCCAGTCTTTTAATCTCTTCTGCACTTCTTTCACTTCCGCACCTCTGGAGCCCCATCTCAAAAGTATTGATGCCGCATCCCCGCTAATCAGGGAGGTGACATAATTTTTGTATACCCAGCCCCCAAAGCCTGCATAGATGAATATTATTACAATAAACGGAATTAGCCTTTTAAGTTTATCTCTATACAACAAAAACACCTCCTGCCTTATTTTTTGTAACAAGAGGTGTTTTATTCATTTTTAAATTTTTTGCTGTGATATTCCGTCCTCTACCTTTTTCCTATTCTGGCAAGTCTTAAACTCATACTTTTTGCCAATTCGTATATTTTGAACCTAAGCTTTACAGGCATTTCATTTTTTACACCTGTAGAGAGAAGAAGCCTAAATTCTTCTTCCGTCAGCGATGTTTTAAGTTCTTCCATTGCTTTTTCCGATATTACAGCCTGAGCAACATCTGTAAAGCATAAGGGAGGAAACATGACGCACCACCAATTCTTACCTTTTCCTTCACCTATCACAATATTCAATGCCTGATATGTGCCCGCCGGAAGTGTGAGATTCCCATATGCTTTTGTTGGAAAGTCCGTCATATTAAAGGCAGCCTTAATATTATACGGTTTGCCCATATCCTCTGCGGTTTCTTTGGCTATTGCCTCTATTTCTCCAAGATTCTCCCGAATGATGCCTCTTACTTCTGCAATATCCTTAAGCCCTTCGAATTTTGCACTCATCTTTTTTATTACACTGTCCCTCACTTTAAGCTTAAGCTGTTGGTCAAAAGGGGAATTGCTGTTGGCAACCACATGGAGCCTTATTATTTTGTCGGGTACGCCGGCCAATTCCCTGTCGGTACTTATATAAATGTTTGTAAGGATTCCGAAGAAAAAGAAAAATAAGATAATAAAGATTCCGATCTTGTATTTCATATTATAATTCCTCCAAATATATTTAGTCACTAGTTTCCAGTCACCGGTCCCTGGAATTGGGGCAAGGATTCGAAGCCTTTGCTTGGGTCTTGAGATCCGAGACCAGTAACTCGTGACTATTTTATCCTTGCCATGTTTTGAAGGATTTATACAGTTCCCTACTTTATCAGTCCTATTCTTCTTATGTGGACATCTGCGTTTACTTTAATCACTATATTGTCCGAAAAATACTTATCATAGTCTTTTTCTATTGTTTTGAAAAGCTTTGGCTGGTACTTGTTCAGGTAGTCCCTTGCCCCGATAAGGTCTGTCCGGAACTCCTTCTGAAACCTTTTTATCAGCTTCTCACTTTCGCTTTCAATCTTTTTTCCTAACTCATGCTCAACTTTTTTCAGAAATTTGTTATCAAGCATTATTTTGTTCAGAGTATATTCTTCTATGGTCCCTTCTGTTTCCATATTATAGTTCAAATATATTTTCCCCCCCTCCACTTTGGAGAGTTCGATACTTCTATCGAATCTGAAGTGCTTGAAAACTGTGGATGTCCCCTCAATGTCTACCGGAAAACTGCCTCCTTTGGCTTTATCCATAAGCCGGTTATATGATGAAACCTCGCTGTCGTCAAGATATCCCACAAGCCTGTATTCCTTGAGCACGCCTGCGCCGGATACTCTTATCTCCTCCTCGCCGGGAATCAGCCTTGGGATGACCAGACCGCCTTTATTGTTAATAAGCATTATTATTGCATCGGAAAGGCTCAGCTTCAAAATACCCGAACTGTAGCTGCTGTTCTCTGTTATCCCGGCAATGTATCTCATAATCAGCTTTTCAAACTTGGGCTTTACCTCAAATACCTCCTCCGCGCGGCCCGGCACTATATACGCATACATGCTGTTGTGAAGCTCATGATATCTGAGAATAGCGTCTATTATTTCCTTTAAAAGTTTTTCGTCCCTCATCATACCTTCGCCGAAAAGCATAACCCTGGTAAGCCCAAAGTACTGCTTCTGTGAAAACCTTTCCAATAGCTGTGACTGTGAATGTATAATACCACAGCTTACGGCTTCGTACGTCCTGAATGCCGGTCCTTTGGACTCCTTTTTCATCTCTTCCAGCACCGGAGCCACAAATGAAAAAGTGTACATGTCCTCGGAGGTCTTCCGCTCCTCTTCCTTCACGTCATCTACTCCTATAGCTAGGGCAAACAGCCTGTCTTCTATCTCGACCTTGTCCCAGCAGCCGGTTATCAGCAGAACGCATAAAAACATAACTGCAGCCAAACTTAACCTTTTCACGGCTTTCATATTATTTCACCTCTAACTTTCTCAGTTTGGCTATTAAAAGCAATATAACGGGTACGATGTACAAAAATAATATAATGAAATATGGGAGAACCGCTTTTGCCAATTCATAATGACTGACCAGGCTGTCTGGTTGCAGGGCAAAATAGTATATTACCATTGCCAGGGGCAGCACATATTGCTTCTGTTCTTTTGTTCCGGCAATTTTTGATATTGAATAGCTCATGACAAAGTAAACCGATACAATATTTGTGAATACCGACAGCATCCACAGGGACAGCATAATCCCCTGAAGATGCTCAACAAACAAACCCGGCATGCTTATGAGCCTTATATAGCTCATTAAAGGCCACAGGAAATATGCCGTCATGTTTTGCCCAAAGGCGGCTATGCATAAGGCCGTTACTATAGTCAGAAAGAAGGTTATAAAAAGCACCGCAGCTATTGCAGGTTTATACGCCTTTTTCGGATTTTCCATGAATCCTATGTAAAAAAGCGCAAGCTCTATGCCCGCATAGTTTATAGCCAATGCCGGCATGGCGGAAAGCATTCTGACCGGTGACGCCTGCAGAAAAGGGCGTAGATTTGAAAAGTCCGCCGAAGGGAGTCCGAATGCCATCAGGATGAGAAAGGGTATGAACAAAATCGGAAATATCAGCTCATTTATTCTTGCAACGCATTCCACCCCGCTTCTCACAATGTATGTGCACACCAGAATAAGGCTCAGCATAATTATCTCGGTTGGGGTTCTGAACAACACGAACATTTTTATAACTTCCGTAAAGGACCTTACAACATAAGCCGTTGCAAATATAAGATAAATAGTGAACATCATGGTCAATAATCTCCCAAGAATGGTTCCCAATATAACCTGGCTGTACTCCGCAAATGTTTTGCCGGGAAATCTGGAATTCAGGATGACAATAACAAGAACAGCCAAAATATTGACTGCCCCCGCAAAAGCAACCATAAGCCAGCCGTCAGGCCCTGCAGCATTCGCAGCATCTGAGGCAATAGAGAAAACCCCTACGGAGATCACTGTCATAATAATAATCATTGCAATCTGGTAAGGGGACACTAAATCATCATTTTTTATCATTGCCATCCTTCTCCTGTTCCAGCTGATTTATCAATTGCCTGTTGTTTTTCATCCTTATAATGTTTCTGGCGAGCAAAACGGGCCTTTTGCCCATAAGAAACGTCGGTACCCTTATAATGCTATCTTTTAGATCGCTTGCCGGGGAAGATACATACGGAGACATGTAAGGAATCCCGAAGCTTTTTAGCTTAACTAAATGGCTTAGTATCAAAACTATCCCCAGCATTATCCCGTACAACCCAAATACCCCTGCAATGGCCATGAGGAAAAACCTGAGCATCCTGAATCCGACGGAAAGATTGTAATTGGGTATTGAAAAGGAGGATATTGCGGTCACCGCCACTATAATAACCATTATGGGGCTTACTATTCCTGCATCCACTGCCGCCGTTCCTATTACTATACCGCCCACTATGCCTATGGCGCTGCCTATGGGCACGGGAAGCCTCAACCCGGCTTCTCTCAGAAGCTCGAAGGTCACTTCCATCAGAAAGGCTTCAATAATTGCAGGAAACGGAATCCCTTGCCGTGCAGCAGCTATTGATATCACAAACTTTGCCGGCAAAATGTCCGGCTGGAAGGAGGTAATGGCGATATATAAAGCAGGAAGCAGCAATGAGAGAACGCTGGCGAAATACCTTATAAATCTGAGTATGGTTGAAATGTACCACCTGTCATAATAATCCTCCGGGGATTGAAACAGACTGTTCAAGGTTGTAGGCACAATAAGGGCAAAGGGTGAGTTGTCAACCAATATTGCCACCCTTCCCTCATATAATGAACCCGCTACTTCATCCGGCCTTTCTGTTATATTTATCTGTGGAAAAGGCGACAGGTAGTTGTCCTCTATTAACTGTTCTATATAACCGCTTTCCATTATTGCATCAATTTCTATGGTTTTGATCCTCTGGAGTACTTCCTCCACCAGTTCGGGTTTAACAATATCCTCTATGTACATGACCCCGACATCCGTGAAGCTTCTCCTGCCGACCCTCAGCTGTTTCAGCTTCAGCCTGTGATCTCTTATTCTCCTTCTTACCAATGCGGTGTTTTCCCTGAAAGTTTCTGTGAAACCGTCCCTGGGCCCTCTTATAAGGGACTCTGTGTTGGGCTCTGATACGCTTCTTTTTGGCCAGCCTTTGGCGCCTATTATTATGCTTTTTTCTGTGCCGTCTATGAAAAGTACAGCATCCCCGATAAGTATGGACAGTATCGCATCTTCGAGGTTATCATTGTCCGTAAGCTCAGAGGCGGGGAGCCCGCCATACCTTACAAGCCTGTACAGTTCCTCGCCGGGTTCCATGGCATCCGGAGGCACTTCCCTGGCATGAATCATCAAAGCGTTGAGCACCGCATTGTTTAGCAAATCTCCTCTGCTCATTCCGTCTGTATATACAAGCAGAAACTTAAAGATCTGTTCTTTTCCGGCCGTGAATTCTTTATAAACTATGTCGTCACAGTCCTTAAGACGATCCTTAAGCCTTTTTTTGTTTTCCTCAATGCTCTTTGAATTGATTAATTTTCCTATTTCCTTCTCTATTCTTTTCCTGCTGTCTTTCTTTTTTAATAAAAATCCCACCGGAATTCCCCCCATACGGATGCTATAGATTGGTTATGATTAGAAGGGCAAAGGGCAGCAGCAGATATATCAGCCCGATTCCTAAAGCCGAAGCCGCGTCTTTTTGAAATTTGACCCTTTTAAAATATCTGTAATCCGAAAATATGGAAAACAGCCCAATTGCTATCATTGTTATGAATACTGTAACATCCATAAAGTCCCTGATATTTTCCCTTATTATTCTGAACATTCTGCCCCCCCTTTCCTAATGAGTTATTTTTTACAAAAAAGTCAATATATATGCATATGAAAGAACCTGCCGGTTTTTCCGGCAGGTTCTTTATAACTGCATATATTTCTCTATAATCTTTAAGTCGCTTAAACTATCTACATCATTTCCTATCTCAGGGTAGGGCGAAATAATTACCGCTGCCCTTACATCAAGCAAGGATTCACATTTTTTCTGAATTGCATTGATTGTCAAAATCCCCAGGGCAAGCCTCAGCAAAAAGCCAAAACCCAGAATCCTGGCCATTTTTGCGGGACTTTTCCTGTATTCCAGCATCTTTTCAAAAAAATCCTTGCACTTATCCTTTGCAGCAGGGTTGAAGCAAAACACATTGCCCCCGGTAAACCGGCCTTCCCAAAGCCGTGCATAAGTTCTTCTGACTCCTGGATACCTTAGATCATTTACCTTCTTATCAACAATTGAATAGTATAGATCAGCGTCCTTCCCCCTGCATCTCTCAATAAAGTCCTCTATTGATTCCCTGGTAATCATGGGAATATCGGAAGTCACAATAAGGACTTTCCTGTCTTCCGGAAAACACTCCAGGGTCAGAAGCACATTCGATACAATTGAACCTGATCCCTCTATGATATAATCAACCATGCCGCCGAATACCGATTCCAGTTTATCCTTTGGCCCTACTACCGCGATTTTCTCAATGCCCTTTGATTTCCTGAGAGTTTCCACTACATATTCAACCATGTGCTTGTCCCTGATTTTATAAAAGGCTTTGTTCAGTTCTTCTCCGACATTGTTATTATTGTCTTTTTTTTCTCCTGCAAGGACTATAACATCCACTTAACTCAATCCTTTCTATCCGGGTGTGAGCCCTGTAGTTAAAAATCGCGATTCCGATTGCCGGGCTTAACTACAAATATTTCACTTACCATGCCCTTTATATAATCATATGCGTTATATGCGGATTCAGCGTCCCTGAATAATCCAAATACCGTTGGTCCGCTGCCGCTCATCATGCTTCCCAAAGCTCCGTGTTCTCTGAATTTTTTCTTCAAATCCTCTATTTGAGGGTATTTTTTAATTGTCGATGTTTCTAATACGTTACACATATTTGCGGCTATACCCTCCAAATTCCTCTCATTAATGTGCTTTATTATGCTCATAATGTCAGGCCTTTCCTTAACGTCTTCCAATATTAACCCCTCATAAACCTCTTTTGTGGAAATACTTAAGGCCGGTTTTGCCAAAAGAATAAGACAGTCAGGAATCCCCGGAAGTAATGTCAGCTTCTCTCCCAGACCCTCTGCCAAAGCAGTACCTCCCTGAATACAAAAAGGCACATCAGAACCAAGCTTTTTCCCTGCTTCAAAAATTTCATTGACCGATAAACGCAAATTCCACAGCTTATTGAGAAGCTTCAGTGTCAGGGCTGCATCGGTGCTTCCCCCTGCAAGGCCTGCAGCAACGGGTATTGCCTTGTCAATATTTATCTGTACTCCTTCTTTGACATTGTATTTCAATTTTAGATATTCGGCAGCTTTGTATGCAATATTCTCTTTGCCCAGAGGTATCCCACCGGTATTGGAAGTGACCTTTATATCACCTTTCACGGCCTTGACGGTAACGGTATCATATAACTCAACACTCTGCATTATCATCTTGACATCATGGTATCCGTCCGGTCTTTTCCTCAGCACATCAATTGCAAGATTTATCTTTGCGGCAGCTCTGCCGGTCTGTAAGTTCAAAACAATCACACCCCAGTCGGGCAATAGGCGATAGGCGATGGTGCTGCTATTGCCTTATGTGTCCAAACATTACCCAACTATATTATAGAATAAGTTTCTATGTTTTAATACATCTAAATAAAAAAACAGGGAACAACACGGGGGTTGTTCCCTGCAGCCGGAGTTATGTAAAGACTATATTACATTGTTCCCTACCGCCCGTATGTTTTTCAATATCATTATCTGCATTCCCTTCGATATTTTGCTCGGATTCTCAATATTATTCAATTTCGCCAGGGCATCTACGGTGGTATTGTATCTTTTGGCTATGCTCCAAAGGGTATCCCCTTTTTGAATCATATATATGGTTATCGCAGGTATCCTTCCGAAATCTACGCTTACACCTTCCACCGCTTCGATATTTTCTACAAGCTTTTTCTCAGCATTCTTTACAGCTTCTGCATAAACCCCAAGTAAAACCCTCAGCTCAACAACCTCATTGTTTATCTGGGTAAAGCTTATGCTGTCGGCACTGCATTTTACAGTACAAGACATACCAAGCCTTACACCGGGTATATCCAAAAACTGCTTGAATGGGATCTGCCCTGTCATGCTGCACATGGGCTCGGCACTGTATGAGGTAGTGTATACCGCAGTACATTCCATAATTCCCTCCATCAGCACCTTATCATCCAGCAGCCTTATTTCATTTACCACAGGCAAGACGCCCACATAGCATACTTTCTCAATCTCAGGCTCTCCGTGCTTTATACCCAAAGTTTCCTTAACCACAATATTTGAGCGGCATTTGCCGACAAACTCGCTGATGGGAAACATGTTTCTCCCTATATCCACTACATTGGTCGGGCTATATGCATCTACAACTATTTCCTGCTCAATGTCGCTGAATACCCTGGCCCCCATGCCCAAAACCACATAGGCATGAATCACTTTTCTTTCGCCGTTGATATCCTCGGAAACCTCCAGACGGCATTCCTGAAGGGCATACTCTGCTGTGCACTCCATGTTTCTTCCTGCTGCCGGAATCTCTATGTATTGGGTAAAGGGTATCTCAAATTCATGGTATAGCTGAGTATCTTCCATCTCGGCTTTGTAAAGTATTCCCAATCCCAGCAATCCACTTACTTCAACCTTGCCTTCAATCGGTTTTTCTTCTTTTACAACCGCCTTGCAGTCAGACCTTAATATTTTGCTTACTGCAGGCATATCGGCAGGCAAATTGAGTTCTTCATTAAACTCATAGCGGTCTTTGTTATAGCCCACTACCTGCTTGAAGCTGCCGGGCTCTCTAAGTACCTGAATATCTGTCAATCCCCTCACATCCGCAGCTATCTCCAGGTCAAACAAATCTTCAACCCTGCAGTAAAGATCCATGATTATCTTCACGCCGAGCTTTCTTGAATTTATCATATAGCAATCAATATGCTGGATGACCGGGTTAATGCTTTCCTTCATCCTGGGCCTGGCACCCTGAATCTCAATACCCTGTGAAAAGCTTACAACCGCATCCATACTGTGCAGCGGTTTTCCCTCGTCATCCGCTGAATATAATATGTTTAAAAGTATCTGCCCGTTTACTGCAACTTTGTCGTTCAACACTTCGCAGTCTCTTAACTGTACGGTTGCACCCGGGGCAAGAATCTTGTATAAATCCGGATTTATGTCCGGTACGTTTATATCTTCTTCTACTACTGTGCTGAAAACATTTTCGCCAATTATTCTGGAAACTTTGAGCTGGTTCTTTATTAACTCCAACGGCATTGTTTTCCTCCTCCTACTATAGTTTTTCTATTAATTTATATGAGACGAGAAGGAAAATATGCGTATTAAATTAATTTTGTACTTTGATAAATGAGTATAACAAAGGCATGTATATCTTAACAATCCTGCTTTATACATGCCCTTATTCGATAATTTTATGAAGTTATTACCGTCCCCGCTTTGCCTTCCAAAGCCTCCACCGCTTTGTAAAGGGATGTAATTATTGCTTTCTTCCCCGGGTTTGCTTGTACAAACATCATTGCTGCCTGTATCTTGGGAAGCATGCTGCCGGGAGCAAAATGCCCCTCCTTAATATATTGCTCTGCTTCTTCAACAGTTATACAGGAAAGATCCTTCTGGTCCGGCTTCCTGTAATTGATTGAAACCTTCTCGACCTCAGTGAGTATAACAAGGGTATCTGCTCCGACATCCTCGGCAAGCCTTTCGGCAGCAAGGTCTTTGTCGATTACTGCAGCAATGCCTTCAAGGGAGCCGTCGTCTTTCTCAATTACCGGGATCCCTCCGCCGCCGGCCGTAATGACAATTGTGCTGTCCCAAAGGGCCTTGACAGATGAAAGTTCCACTATCTTCTTTGGCATTGGAGATGCGACAACCCTTCTCCAACCTCTTCCGGCATCTTCCCTAAGCACATAGCCCTTTTCGGCCTGAATCCTTATTGCCTCCTCCTCGGTATAAAACGCACCTATTGGTTTTGTAGGGTTCCTGAACCCCGGGTCATCCTTATCTACAACCACCTGAGTAACCAATGTTACCACAGGTATATTTTTGCCCCTTTTCCTCAGGGCCTCCCTCAGCCCCTGCTGTATATGGTATCCGATATAGCCCTGGCTCATGGCTCCGCACACGTCAAAGGGCATAACGGGGGTCACATTTGCAGCAGTCTCGGAAGCCAGCAATATCCTCCCTACCTGTGGACCATTGCCGTGCACTATTGCTATTTCATACCCTCTGGAGCATATTTCCGCAAGATATTCAGCGGTCTTATTGACAACCGCAAGCTGGGCTTCCGCGGTCGCAGGCCGGCCTGCTTCCTGCAGGGCATTTCCGCCCAATGCTATAACGACTTTTGTTTGTGACATTAATCTTCTCCTTTACAATGTAGCTACCATCACCGCTTTTATTGTGTGCATCCTGTTTTCTGCTTCGTCAAACACCACGGAGTGTCTGCTCCTGAATACTTCATCGGTCACTTCTCTTATGTCAAATCCCTTTTCTTTCATTTCCATTGCCAATTTGGTTTCAAAATTATGAAATGCCGGCAGACAATGCATGAAAATCACATCGGGATTACCCGTCTTATTGAGCATTTCTATGGTAACCTTATAGGGAGTAAGCAGTTTAACCCTTTCAGGGATTTTATCTTCTTCACCCATTGAAGCCCATACATCCGTATATATTACGTCAGCGCCTTGTACTGCTTCAATATCGTCAGATACTTCAATTGTTGCACCGGTTTCCTTTGCAACCTCATTTACTGTATCCAGCACATCCTTGCTGGGATAAAGTTCCTTGGGTCCAAGTGCCACAAAGTGCATCCCCATCTTTGCGCAGCCGTACATCCATGCATATGCCATGTTATTTCTTGTATCGCCTGCAAATACTACCTTAACCTTGTTAAGGGGCTTTGCAACATGCTCTTCAATTGTAAGCATATCCGCAAGAATCTGTGTGGGATGGTCCACATCAGTAAGACCGTTCCATACGGGAACTCCCGAATACTTCGCAAGGTCTTCAACCGCACTTTGTTTATAGCCCCTGTATTCTATGCCGTCATAAAACCTTCCCAGTACTTTGGCGGTATCCTCCAGAGACTCCTTCTTACCCATCTGTGATCCTGCCTGGTCAAGATAGGTTACATGGGCTCCTTCTTCAAGGGCGCCTACTTCAAAGGCACATCTTGTTCTTGTAGAAGTCTTTTCAAAAAGCAGAACTATATTCTTGCCCTTAAGCAGATAATTTGTTATCCCTGCCCTTTTTTTCGACTTCAAATCATGGGATAGATCCAGCAAATACCTGATCTCCCCAGGTGAAAAATCCATTAATGTAAGAAAACTCCGTCCTTTTAGATTAACTGACACCTAAAAACTCCTCCTTTAAAAAATTATATCTCATCTCTCACCAATGGCATGCTCATGCATCTTGGACCGCCTCTGCCCCTTACCAATTCCGAACCGTCTATTTCGAGCACCTCAATGCCGTTCTCCCTCAGAACCTCATTGGAGGCTTCATTTCTTGAATAAGTCACTACCACACCGGGAGCTATTGCCAGTGTATTTGTGCTGTCATTCCACTGTTCCCTTGCGGCTGTTATTGAATCTCCGCCGCCGCTCTGTATAAGGCTTACTGCAGGAAGCTTGAGGCTATTTTTGAGGGCTTTCACAAGGTCATCTTCGGGAGTAACTTTGATATCTTTATTTTTGCTGCGGGTAAGCTTATATACTGCAACCTTATCCAATATTCCGGGATATACTGTAAATTTATCCCTGTCAACCATTGTAAATACCGTATCAAGGTGCATAAATGCCCTTAGGGGAGGTATGTGCACGGCCAGAACTTCTTTCAGGTCTTCATCGCCTGCGAAAAGGTTTCTTGCGAGTATTTCAATGCCGTTGGCGGATGTTCTTTCACTGCAGCCGACCGCCACAACTTCTTTGCTTAGCACCAAAATATCCCCGCCCTCTATACTGTGCGGTATAGTGTAATTATACCAGACTTTTGAATAATCTTTCCTGAATATCGGATTATAATCGTAAATATATTTGATTATCATTGGTTCCCTGCGTCTTGCGTCAGTGTGCATGGAATTGATGGATATTCCATTTCCTATAATAGACAGGGGATCTCTCATAAAGTATAAATTGGGTACAGGATTTATGTATAGCGGATAGTCCTTTTTTACGTAATCCGAGAGGCTATATTCTCTATCCCTATAGGGCATGTCCTTTTTATTCAGGCCGGCAATTACTACCTCTGCTACCTCTTCGGGGCTTTTGTCAAATAGATAGGAAAATATCAATTCACGCAGTTCATAGTTCTCTATTTGGCTGTGATTCAATATGTCATTTATCAAATTCCTTTTAACATCCACATCCCTCAGGATTTCCGTCAGCAAATCCTCTACATAGTATACCGTTGCACCCCTCTGTCTCAGCACATCTGCAAACTCGTCATGCTCTTTTCTCATTTTCTTAAGCCATGGTATGTCATCAAACAAAAGCTCTTTCAGATAATCAGGGGTAAGCCTTTCCAATTCTTTGCCCGGCTTATGCAATAAAACAGCTTTTAGTTTGCCCACCTCAGACGTAACATTTAAAAAAGATTCTTTATTTACATTCGACATTTTATATCCTCCTCTCCCTTAAATGGACTTGGAAGTTGAATATCACTTTAAATAACTTAAGTATATACAAATAATAGCAATTGCACAAGTAGATGAATACAGCATTTAAGCCAACTCTTACATTTTGTCCCATACCTCTGAATATTAATTCATACAGCAACTGAATAAATATTAAAGCACTGCATAAATATATTATTTTAGCCATTCTACCTACTTTATACCTATTTGATAGATTTTGCTATATTTATGCATCCTATGCATAAATATAAGGGTGCTGGAATAAAAAATTATTATAAAAAAACAAAAAAAATTAAGAGCCCTACGAGAGCCTTAACTTTTTTGTCTCACAAAACAGCCGTTACATGCACCCAATTTTAACATTATCTTTACATGCAAATAGTTCTATAGACTTTGTCAGTATATCCGAATAACTGAATGATACGGTTCTCCCGAAATCTTCAGGCAATTCTCCTTCAATCCGCACTAAGAATATACTGGGATATGTCTTCTCAATAACGCCTTGCTTAATGCTTATCTTTTTCCTGCCTTTATTTGCTCTGAGCACAACTCTTTCCCCAACGTAGTTGTCTATATTGCTTTTGATGAGGGACAGGGTATTTTTCGAGGTCATAAAAAATCACCTTCCTTCCCAACACCTTAAATTTTATCATAACATATATTATATGTCAACTAAAACAAAATATTATATCAACTTACTCTTTATTAGTCAAATTTTTATTTGTTATTTGAAACTGCTCTCGGCCGCTGTACACGGGATTTATAGTATTATTCGTTGATTTACGCAAATTTGCTTGAAATATCCATTGAACATCTTGTTTCCTACGTGCTGCCATTTCCAGGGCTGCCGAAATATGTTCCAATTCCTTTGAATATTGCTTTTGCAGCGGCCTTTATAAAGCTTTGGTCCCGTAAAAGATTTTCATCCTGAAGATTGCTTATATAAAGGAGCTGGACTATAACAGCGGATGCCTTAACCTCCCGAAGCAAATAGAATTCAGCCATTCTAACCCCCCTATTCCTGAGGCCGAGGGATTTTGTCAGATTCTCCATTATGGATTTTGAAAGCCTCTCCCCCTGTCGGTCACCTCTGTAGTAGTATATTTCCGTGCCGGAGGCTGTGGGATTGGTAAAGCTGTTTTGACCTATGGATAAAAAAAAGTCAGGCTTTTTTCCGTTTGAAAAATCAGCCCTGTCGGAAAGCGTCATTCCGGTATCATTATCTCTCGTCAGGAAGACTTCGGCGCCCTGCATGTCAAGCAGGCCTCTCAACTCCAAAGCAATACTGAGGTTGACATCCTTCTCCCTCAGACCCGAAGCTCCTTTGTTATCATCACAGGCATCCCCGCCGTGGGCAGCATCCAGCACAATCTTAATACCCCTTAGGGGCTTTTCCGGGTCAGGCACTTCCATCTGTTCAAAAGTCACTCCTGTATAATAGTACTTCAAAATATCCTCATAGCCCATTCCTGACTTTGCCATCTCTCTTGCGCCGCACCGGCAAAGCCCCAATCCATGCCCGGTACCTATGCTTCTGATAAGAAATTCCACGGGCATATAGTCAAACCTGGTCGAATTAAGGTTAAGCAGTTCCCTTACTTCAATCCCCCTGAAGCTCCTGGTTCCAATCTTTATTCTGTTTATTCTGCCCTGTTCATCAACCTCAACATCTTCAAACATTCCCTGGATATTGCAGTATATACCTTCAGGCTTGTTGAGCCTTGTTTTTAGCAGCTCTTCCAGCTCGTATACCGTAAAATGCCTGTCACTGCCGCTATCTTCATTTTCTCTGCAAAAGGCGCAAAGCACCCTTCTCAGGTAGGTTATCTTATTCCCTAAAACATTCTCGGAATTTTCTGTGGCCCCGCCACACCTATAATGAAAAAACGGTTTTATCGGCTTCCCTTCAAAAAGCATTATTGTATTTTCCGTTGCGGCAACTGCCTCATAAGCCGCTTGTGATGCCGATCCGTCAGCAAGGCCGTATTCCAAACAGTGTCCGGGTTCCGTACATATGTCGCAGCCCTTATGATTTTCGCAGCCTTTTCCTCCATATATGAAGGTTTTCCTTGATAACTCCGTCCTCGCCATAATTGCAAAAGCCTTCAATAGCTCAGGCTCATCCGCCCCGGCTGTATTGAAGCTGATTATTCTGGCTATCAGCCTATCTGATTCCTCGATCAATCCAAGTCCTTTTTCATGGTCATATATATTAAACAACATTTTTCTTTCCCCCTTATTATGGAATATAGGGAGACCCGGGCATTCCTGCTCTGAATTTTCCTCTTGTCTGTATACCGCCTATCCCTTTTGCCCCGCTCATGGTACCTCTTAAAATGTTTTCTATCGGAGGTGTTTTGTCGATTGGGGCAAATGCAATCTGCTTGCATAGCATCCCGGGGTCCAATGCATGTATCAGTATTCTGCCGGGTGAGCTTGCAAAATTCGCCCCTGCAGACAACAGCCCTTCGTAATATGATTGACATGCCCCTGCAATTATTACCAACTCATCCAGGGACTTCTGGTATTCTCTGGCTTTCTTGACTGCCTCTATGAAATACGCCGAATTTTTATAGCTATCCACCGAATTCCTGTTGTTTCCTTCCTTTTTCCCCATGCTGTCATGGCCCGTGATAATAACTATATCGGGCCTGTTCTCCTCCAGCAGCGATTTTATAAGCCTGGGCTGTTCAGATTCCGGAACAAGCACTCCCACGGCATTTATTCCTTGTTCTTTATAATACTTCATGCTCATTTCCAGGTAATCATTGTCGCCATCTATATGAAGCACTTTTCCAGGCAGCTCAAATTTGCTGTATTCCTCTCTTTTGGGCAATAGCCTTTCCGGCATTGCAATTGCTCTGAGCCCTCCGGATCTGTTCATCTTTCCAAGCCTTTTTTCGAAGATCTTTGCCTCTTCATTAATCCTGTTTGCCGGAACTTTTACAATGTCGGACTCGTGTGCATCAGCCAAAAGCCTGTAGTTCAGCCCCTTAAGATATATAGTTCTGCCGTTGCCCTTGTCCGCCGATATATCATATACCCTGAATAATATGTCATATCCATAAGACTTCCTCGCGACAATATCTCCCAATTTGATATTCATACCTTCAACCCCCTATTATTGCAGCCCGTATAGTACATAGTATGTGAAACATGCTGACAAGGTGAATGAATGAAATGAAATAATAAGTCTTAAGCGCCTATATATGGTCACGCATGCGTATGCAAAAATTGATGACATCGTATAACATGATAAAATTCTCACATTGTACTAAACAAAATGCACTACGGGGCTGGTTCGACCCCAGGCATTTTGTGAAAGTAGAATGTAAGAATTTTCATGTTATACTCTATTATTTTCAGCCCAAGAAACCCTGCCGGGTTTTTAAATGGTATAACTATATATACTTTCTGAATCCTTCTACAAAGTCAAGGACAAATTCCTTCATTACAACTATGTCTTCGTATTTGCTCAGGAAGGTCTTCTCATCCCAGTCGGTTTTTCCTCTATAATATCTCTCTGTTATCCTCCAGAATTTCTGAGGAAATTCGAAAAGCGACAGCATCAGGACAAGCTCTTCCTTCCCAAGGGGTGCAATTTTGCAGTAATCTTCCAGAAGTTCCAAGGCTATGTCAACATCATAGCTGTATCGCTTCAGTATTTTTTGTATCAACGCCGCCAGATCATATACCGGAAGCTCATGGCAGCTGTAATCGAAGTCAATAACGCTTACCCTGCCTCCCGGTTCTATTATGAGATTGTGATATGTATAATCATGATGGCATATCGCATTGTCGGTTTCAGCCTTTTTGCATATGTCATGATACTTGGAATTTTTCAGGGTATCGAAGCCCCTCCAGCACATCTCCAAATAAAAATCCACATCCTCCAGGAACATTTTGTCAAGACTGCCCTTTTTTCTTTTTTCCCCGGCAAGTTTCTTGAACTCTTCTAAGTCCTCAATTTTACCTATGTAGGACTTTGTCCATTTCCCGATATTGTTTCTTCTGGCAGCACCCAAAGGGGGTATGTAACCCTTTCCTGCATTGTGCAGCTCTGCCAGGGTTTTTATTATTGCTTTCCTGTCATAAGGGTTGGTAAAGCTGCATTCCCTTCCCTCTATAAACTTTTCCATTATGTAGATTCTGTTCTCATATACTGCAAAGGGCAGCTGATATGCAGAGATTAAATACCTGTCAAGCTCCTTGAAGCCATTTTCAAAAAGGTATTCCTTCAGTTCATGTGTGTAGAGGATCTTATCCGGTCCCCTGCACGTCTCCTTTATTATCATCAGCCCTTTGTCCGTCTGAGTCAGGTTCACCGCCCTCAGGGGTTTGCTGTATAATACTCTGCATCCGAATTCTTTCGCAATGGCATCTATATTCATTGGCAACACCTCATAGTATACATAGATCTCTTGTCAGAGCTCTAGTAAAATATATGAGGATGGCAAAATATATAGACTCCTACATTACTCTCTTTTCATATTGCTCTATAAACTTTCTGCGCATCAGTGCATATTCTGACTTTGTACTCAATTTATCCGCGAAATCCTCATCATCCCAGTCCTTCCTCTCAATATAGCACTGCCTGGATATCATCCGGAAGTCCTGGGGAAAAATAAAGAAAGGGACAAGCACCATGAGTTCATTATTGCTTATGGGGTTTCTCCGATTATAGCCCTCCAGTATATTCAAGGCCCTTTCGATATCCCAGTTTGACTTTTTCATATCTCTGATTATCAAACTTCCTATATCATGTATTCTTATATCCCCAATGCAATAATCAAAGTCAACTATATATGTCCTTCCGTCAAAAGCATGCAATATATTATGATAGGCGTAATCGTGATGTATGAAGCTTCTCTTCCTTTCAGACTCTGCGGAAAGCTCTTCGTAATCCGTTTCATGCAACAGCCTGAGCGCTTCCTCCCCGTCCCTTATGCACATATTCACATAATCAAGATATATTCCGTCAATATCGCTTTTTTCTGCTTTTGACAGCACCCTCTCCTTAATGAGCTCCATTTCATCTATTCTCCTGCGGAAATATTCGGGCCATTTCCCATAAAAGAACCTGTCAGGGGGGCATGCAGCAGGCATATAACCCTCTGCGGCATTATGAAGCCTTGCAAGCATATCTATTGCAGCATCCAAATCCAGGGGATTCAAAAAATCGCATTCCCTCCCGTCTATCCATTCGATAAGAAAATACTTCTCTCCCTCAAAGCTGATAAAGCTGTCCCCGTTTTTCTGCCTAACCAATCTGAAGGTATTACTGAAGCCATTCTCCGCAAGGTGCTCCACAGCCGCAAAAATAAAGTCCATGTCCTCTTCCGGAAACCTGGGCTTTTTAAGACAGAAAAAACCTTTATCGGTCATTATCCTATATGCATTTCTTGCCGGGATTATCTGATTAACCTTAAGACCCATAGCTTCAAAAAGGTTGACATCAAGGTTATATCCGCCAAGGAACTCCCTCTCCAACTGTCTGTTTTCCTCTATAAAAAGCTCCATTTCCATATATCGACTTACCCTCCGTATTACAGATGATGTGGCGCACAAGGAGAAGAATGCGACGCAATAGCCCGCAAGTTTGTTGATTCCCTTGAGGAGAATTACATAGTATATCAGGGCACCTAATGGAACGCAAATACCGGCGTGGGGAAGCTATTTTTGACGAAACCTTCCATTGGACCCCGGAACGGGAATACCTCCAGGCAAAATCATCAGACGGGCCTGCAGAGATGGGACCCTCGCCAATGATTTTGCTGGCTTTGGAAGGTGA
>JAKPKE010000151.1 GCA_029553855.1 Bacillota bacterium
GCAACTATGAGTTTGTAGATACCCTGGAGCAACTGCCTTGTATATCGACTCGCACAGTGCAAATCTTTGGACAGAATCACAGCTTGATACTTGAAAAATCCTAACGCACATAAACCCGACCTCGTGTCGGTATGTGCTGGATTTACCTCGTGTAAATCCTACGGATTTTTCTGTGCATCTTCACTGGATTCCGTTGCCCAAAGCCTGCAAGTACTCGCTGATATACAAAGGCTTTGCTCATATGTGTTTACATCCACGGGGAATTGCATAGTATATCAGCTAACACCTATATGGAGAGCAAATACCGGCGTGGGGAAGCTATTTTTAACGAAACCTTCCACTGACCTCGGAACGTAAAGGCTTCCGGGCAAAATCATCAGACGGGCCTGCAGAGATGGGACCCTCGCCAATGATTTTGCTGGCTTTGGAAGGTGAGGAGAACATACTTCCCCTACAGCCGGAGTAATTCACAAACTATGTCGCATAATTTTCCTAATATGCAACAATTTTTTTATAATATTATCAAAAAAGAAGGAAAAAAATAGAATATATAGAAATAATTATTAAATATTATAATTATGGAGTGGTATGATGATATTCAAGACAAATACCTGTGCTTTATTTGGAATTGAGGGATATGTAATAGAAGTTGAGACGGATTTATCCAACGGACTGCCGGGATTTGATATAGTAGGCCTTCCTGATGCAGCAGTCAAGGAGTCGAAAGAAAGAGTCAGGGCAGCAATCAAGAATTCAAATTTTCAATTCCCGCAGAAAAGGATAACAATTAACCTTGCACCAGCCGGAATCAGAAAAGAGGGCTCGGTATTTGACCTTGCTATAGCTGTAGGTATACTGAGGGCTTCAATGTTTATATTGAATGAGGAATTGGACGGCTTTGCTTTTCTGGGTGAGCTTTCATTGGACGGTACTGTAAAGGGAATAAACGGGGTATTGCCAATGTGCCTCTCTTTGAAAAACAATGGCATAATAAAAATAATATTGTCGAAAGATAATGCCGATGAGGCAGCTCTTGTAAATGGCATGGATATATACCCGGTAGAAAATATTTCGGATATGGTTGAATTCTTAAACGGGAAAAAGGATATATTGCCCCATAGAGTTGATTTTAATGCTATATTAAACGCTGGTACGGATGAAAATTTTGATTTTATGGATGTAAAGGGTCAGGATATGGCCAAAAGAGCCCTGGAGATTGCAGCAGCGGGCGCCCATAATGTGCTGATGATAGGTCCTCCCGGCTCTGGGAAAACCATGCTGGCAAGAAGACTGCCCTCGATACTGCCCGAGATGTCCTTCGAGGAAAGCCTTGAGGTAACAAAAATATACAGTATAGCCGGTTTACTCAAGGACAAGAGTTGCCTGATTACAAAAAGACCCTTTCGCTCGCCCCATCATACAATATCAGCGGCTTCACTTGTAGGAGGGGGCAGAATGCCGCACCCGGGGGAGGTATCTCTAGCTCATTACGGTGTATTGTTTTTAGATGAAATGCCTGAGTTTCCCAAAAATGTGCTTGAAGTTCTGAGACAGCCATTAGAAGACGAATGTGTGACAATTTCAAGAGTAAACGGTTCAATAACATATCCCGCCAAGGTAATTCTTGTAAGTTCAATAAATCCGTGTCCCTGTGGCTTTTTCGGAGATGAATCGGGTAAATGCAACTGCAGCCTGATTCAGATAAAAAACTACCTTGGGAAAATATCCGGACCCCTTATGGACAGAATAGACTTGCACATTGAAGTGCCTTCAGTTGATTTTAATGACATATCCGGCAGCTGTAAAGGAGAAAGCTCAGCAAGTATAAATAAGAGGATAAATAAGGCAAGAAAGCGTCAGCTGAAAAGGTATGAAGGCGAAGGTATTTATTTTAACTCACAGCTGAAGCCTAAGCAGATGCCGATATATTGTCCTATCGGGAGGCAGGAAAAAGAGCTTCTCAGAAATGCATTTGATAGATTTAACTTAAGCGCAAGAGCATATAATAGGATATTGAAAGTTGCCAGAACCATAGCAGACCTTGAAGGAAGCGATGACATTAAACAGGATCACATAGCAGAAGCTATACAACATAGGAGTCTAGACAGAAAATATACTATTTAACACAAAGCATAAACCAGAATAATAAACGCACGATTGTAATGCTTTTGAAAGACAAGGTCAATGATAGGAAAATTTAAAACCGGTAGCATATTGCTACCGGTCAAAAAATAGGAGGGGGAAGAATTAGTATCTTTTATCCTTGTTATAATAATTATATCAAACAATTGTTACAAAGCTGTTATTATATTGTAACAAATTTGTGAAGAATGTAAAAAAATTGTATCCAAAATATGTTTTAACAGGAATATGCTACGCAATAGTAGAATTATGCGACATAGTCACATTTTTCAGATACCAGACGCTAGTCACTAGATACTAGAATTTGGGTGGGGCTCTGAGGTCAGGATTCCTCGTTGTGCTCGAAATGACAGCAATATTAATACACCAAGGCTGCAATGTCTTGCCTATATAGTTTGCGGCTAGATGCCGCTAAGGTAAATTATTACGCCGCAAAGAAAATCAAGGTAACAAAAGTCGGTTTCAGCGGAGCTTAAACCGATTTTGTATAGGTCATCCTGAACGCAGTAAAAGATCTAGGTCCCATAAGTAATACCCTGATTCTAGAGACTAGCGACTAGCATCTAGTGACTGAAGAATGCTGCGCATTCTTCTCCTACTGCATCAAATATTTATTTGTTAGGGGGTTTATATGCGGGATAAAAAGTATTGCGTATGGCTGTCTTCCATTCCCGGAATAGGCAGCATAAGCTGTCTGAGCCTTATACGGTATTTTGGTTCTGCTGAAAACGTATATCATTGTTCATTTTCCGAGCTGATGTCCTCAGGGATTATACGGGAGCAGACTGCAAATACTGTTATAGAGCATAGAAATATTGGAAACACTGATGAATATCTCGGGATGATGAAAGAAAATGGCATAAAGGTTTATACTATATTTGAAAATGAATATCCTGAAAACCTTAGGAATATCTATGATCCGCCGCCGGTTCTTTATGTAAAAGGCGAGCTTAAGGAAGAAGACTCCCTTTCGATAGGTATTGTGGGTTCCAGAAAAGCTAGTGATTATGGACTGAAGATGGCCCATAGGATTGCTTCAAGGCTTGCGGAACTAGGTATAACCATAGTAAGCGGAATGGCCCTTGGAATTGATTCTGCAGCACATAAAGGCGCACTTGCGGTTAAAGGAAGGACAATTGCGGTATTCGCGTGCGGTCATAAATATGTATACCCTATGTCAAATTATAGGTTGAGCCAGGAAATACAAAAAAGCGGCGCCATTATTACAGAATACCCCTATGATACCGAGGCTTTTGCACCGCAGTTTCCTGCAAGAAACAGGATAATCAGCGGAATGTCCTTGGGGGTTATAGTTGTGGAGGCCGGGGAAAAGAGCGGATCTTTGATCACGGCTGATTTTGCCCTTGAGCAGGGAAGAGAAGTTTTTGCCGTTCCGGGGAATATTACTTCTCCAAACAGCAAAGGCACTAACTCACTGATAAAAAACGGGGCCAAACTTGTCAGTAAAATCGAGGATATTACAGAGGAGCTGAACCTTAATATGATATACAGGGTAAAAAAAGATATTGATAATTCAGTGAGACCGGACATCAGTGCTGAAGAAAGGCGAATACTTGAGCTTTTGAAAATCAAAGGCGGCGATAAGGATAGTATTACTGCTGCAACAGGGCTTCAACCGAGTAAAATTGCGGCTGCCCTTACAATGCTCGAAATAAAAGGCATAATTCAACAAGTTGGTGGGATTTACCTTTTAATTTGATTTATTTTTGATATCTGATATAATATGATTTGAATTTTTAATAAGAGGTGAATTATTTGAAAACATCTTTGATAATTGTCGAGTCACCTGCCAAAGTAAAGACAATAAAAAAGTTCCTGAACTCGAGCTATAAAGTGGAAGCGTCAATGGGGCATATCAGAGATTTGCCGAAAAGTCAGTTGGGAATTGATATAGAAAAGGACTTTGAACCAAAGTACATAACTATAAGGGGCAAAGGAGAAATTACCGAAAAGCTTCGAAAGGAAGCAAAAATTTGCGACAGAGTTTTTCTTGCTACCGACCCTGACAGAGAGGGGGAAGCCATTTCCTGGCATCTTTCAAATATACTTAACTTGGAGGGAAAAAGGGTTTCAAGGATTGAATTTAATGAGATAACCAAGACGGCTGTTACTACTGCTTTGAAGAATCCAAGGGAGCTTAATTATAATATAATAGACGCACAACAAGCCAGAAGAGTGCTCGACAGGCTGGTAGGGTACAAAATCAGTCCACTCTTGTGGAAAAAAGTCAAGAAGGGCTTAAGCGCAGGCAGGGTTCAATCTGTTGCGGTAAGGCTTATTTGCGATAGGGAGGACGAAATACGGGCATTTATACCTAAGGAATACTGGCTGCTGATAGCAAAGTTGAGTGACCCTGATTCCAAGAAGAATTTTACTGCCAAGTTTTTTGGCAAGGGCAATGAAAAAATAGAAATACCAAACGAAAGTGAAATGAGCAGAATACTTGAAGAGCTTAAGGATGCCATATACACTGTTGGTAAAATAAAAAAGGGAGAGAAGAAAAGGAATTCCCCCAACCCTTTTATTACGAGTACTCTACAGCAGGAAGCATACAGAAGGCTTGGCTTTACTACTAAAAGGACAATGGTGGTAGCACAGCAGCTTTATGAGGGAGTAGATGTCAAAGGAGAAGGCACTGTAGGTCTTGTTACATACATAAGAACGGACTCGATCAGGGTATCCGAGGAAGCGAAAGCCGATACTGCAAAATACATAGTTGACAGGTACGGGAAGAACTATCTGGGAAACGAAACCAAACAAAATAAATCAGGGAAAAAAATACAGGATGCTCATGAAGCCATAAGACCTTCTTCAGTATTCAGGGAACCCGAAATTATCAAAGATTCCCTGGACAGGGACCAGTACAGATTGTATAAGCTTATTTGGGAAAGATTCGTTGCAAGTCAGATGAAGGCTGCCGTATTCGATACCGTTACAGCAGATATTGAAGCGAATGGATATATATTTAAGGCCCATGGTAGCGTCATGAGATTTGCAGGATTTATGAGCCTTTACAAAGAAGAAAGTGACGGAAAGGATGAGGATGAAGAAATATCACTTCCAGATCTTACCGAAGGAAAGAATGTAAAGCTTAAGAAACTGGACTATAACCAACATTTCACAGAACCGCCTTTAAGATACACTGAGGCTACTATTGTAAAAGCCTTGGAGGAGAAAGGCATAGGAAGGCCAAGCACATATGCCCCTATTATTTCGACTGTATTGGCGAGAGGATATGTAACCAGGGATAAAAAGTTTCTTATACCTACAGATTTGGGGGATAAGGTGACAAGTATACTGAAAGAGTTTTTCACGGACATAGTAGATGTTGAATTTACAGCCAATATGGAAAATAAGCTTGACGAAATAGAAGAAGGAGAGAAAGAATGGGTTCAGGTAATCCGTGAATTTTATCAGCCCTTTGAGAAGACTTTGCACAGCGCCGAAGAAAAGGTCGGCAAAATTAAGGTGCAGGATGAGGTAAGCGATGTAATATGCGAACTGTGCGGCAGAAATATGGTATATAAGCAGGGAAGGTACGGGAAATTTCTTGCATGCCCCGGTTTCCCCGATTGCAGGAATACAAAAGCGATAGTTGAAAACACAGGTATAAGCTGTCCAAAATGCTCAGGAGAGATTATTGTGAGAAAAACCAAAAAGGGCAGGAAGTTTTTTGGCTGCAGCAGATATCCGGAATGCAGCTTTGTTAGCTGGGATGAGCCTATTGCTGAAAGGTGCCCTGAATGCGGCAGTTTTATGGTAAAGAAATTCACAAAAAAGGGTCTGGAGCATAAATGTACAAATGAAGCCTGCGGTTTTAAGAAAGCCGGAGACAAGAAGGTGGAATAGCGGACATGGACCATGTAAAAGTCATAGGTGCGGGTTTGGCCGGCAGTGAAGCGGCATGGCAAATTGCCTGCAGAGGTATAAAAGTAAAACTCTATGAAATGAGACCGGCAAATTATACGCCGGCGCATCATACAGATAAATTCGGTGAACTTGTTTGCAGCAATTCCTTTCGTTCCAGACAATTAGGAAATGCAGTAGGATTGCTGAAAGAAGAAATGCGAAAACTTGGCTCCCTTATTATGGAATGCGCCGATAATAATGCACTGCCTGCGGGTGATGCATTGGCAGTTGACAGAGAAGGGTTTTCCCAGGAAATAACTGACAGGATCATCAACCATTCTAATATAGAAATCCTCAGAGAAGAGGTTGTGGATATACCTCAGGACCATTATATAATTATAGCTACAGGTCCCCTGACTTCGGAAAAGCTCTCTGCAAGCATAAGCCTGCTTATGGACAGCGATTATTTATACTTTTATGACGCTGCAGCCCCTATAGTAACCTATGAATCAATAAACAGCGAAAAGGTATTTAAAGCATCAAGGTACGACAAGGGCGACAGCGATTATATTAATTGCCCGATGACGGAGGAGGAATACCTGAAGTTCCATAGTGAACTTGTTAATGCGGAAGTTGCTCCGATAAAAAGTTTTGAGGAAGAGGTTGTCTTTGAAGGCTGTATGCCTGTTGAGACTATGGGAAAAAGAGGACCGAAAACACTGCTTTTCGGGCCTCTGAAGCCAGTAGGCTTAATTGACCCAAGAACCGGGAAACAGCCTTATGGAGTGGTACAGTTGAGGCAGGATAACAAAGGGGGTACTTTATACAACATTGTAGGATTTCAGACACATCTTAAGTGGAGTGAACAGAAAAGGGTGTTCAGTATGATACCAGGACTTGAGAATGCGGAATTTGTAAGGTATGGTGTTATGCATAGGAATACTTTTATTAACTCACCCAGGGTATTAAAGCCTACCCTTCAATTCCGCGGCAATGACAATTTGTTTTTTGCAGGTCAGCTTACAGGGGTTGAAGGCTATGTTGAATCGGCTTCTTCAGGATTAATTGCGGGAATTAATATGGCAAGAGTGTATAAGGGTATGGAGCCTCTTATATTCCCTGATACTACATCTCACGGAGCTTTGTGCCACTATATTTCAGATTGCACGATTAAGAATTTTCAACCTATGAATGTGAATTTCGGTATATTCCCGCAGCCCATTAACAAAATTAAAAATAAAAAGGAAAAGTGCTGTTATTTTGCAGAAAGGGCGCTCAGGGATATGGATATGTTTATTCATTCAAAGCTTAACGGTTGAAATGTGAAAATCCTTGTGTTATATTTAATTTAGCAAGTTTTTTGACTTTTGTGAATATTGGTACATTTTTATTTGTGGAGGAGATTTATGTTTCAGGGTACTACAATAGCAGCGGTAAAAAAGGATGGCAAGGGTGCAATTGCAGGAGACGGACAGGTAACCTTTAGTCAAAGCACGATTATTAAGGCTACTGCCAGAAAGGTCAGGCCCTTGTTCGGCGGTAAGGTACTGATTGGATTTGCCGGCTCAGTATCTGATGCATTTACATTATCCGAGAAACTGGAAGAAAAGCTGGAGCAGCACAGCGGTAATCTTAAAAGGGCTGCAGTTGAGCTGGCAAAGGATTGGAGAAGGGATAGAATACTAAGGCAGCTGGAAGCTATGCTGATTGCCATGGATAATGAATCGCTGCTTGTCATTTCGGGTAACGGAGAAGTAATAGAACCCGATGATGGCGTAATAGCAATCGGGTCCGGGGGCAACTTCGCACTGGCCGCAGCAAAAGCCCTTACTCAAAATACAGACCTTACACCAAGTGAGATTGTAAGAAAATCATTGGAGATAGCTTCTTCCATATGCGTTTTTACGAATAACAACATCATTGTTGAGGAATTATAGGAGGATTCTATGAGTGAGTTAACTCCGAAGCAGATAGTGGCGGAACTTGACAAATATATTATTGGGCAGGATAAAGCAAAGAAATCCGTGGCAGTAGCCTTAAGGGACAGATATAGGAGAAATCTTCTCGAAGATGAAATGAGGGCAGAGATTACCCCTAAAAATATATTGATGATAGGACCTACCGGGGTCGGAAAAACAGAAATAGCAAGGAGAATGGCCAAGCTGGTTAATGCTCCTTTCATAAAGGTTGAAGCGACAAAGTTTACTGAAGTTGGCTATGTTGGAAGAGATGTGGAATCAATAATAAGAGACTTGGTAGAATTTTCAGTAAGAATGGTTAAAGCGGAGAAAATTTCCCGAGTAAATGAAAAAGCCTTTGATATAGCCGCAGAAAAAGTAGCAGAAGCATTGATTCCCTCAGCCCACAAAAATAACACCCCCAAAAACCCCTTTGAAATGCTATTCAATTATGGGAGCAACAGGGAAGAAGAAAGTGAAGAAGAAAAGCAAAAGGAAGACAATCTGGCTGATAACCGCTATTATGTCATGCAGAAGGTTAAAAACGGAGATCTGGATAAACAAATTATTGAAATTGAGATTGAGGATTCATCAGGGCATAATATTGAAATGCTATCAGGACCCGGCATGGATCAAATGAGCATAAATCTCCAGGATATGTTCGGAGGAATATTGCCCAAAAAGATAAAGCGGAGAAAAGTGACAGTAAAGGAAGCATTGAAGTTATTGACACAGCAGGAAGCGCAAAAGCTTATAGATATGGATGACGTTGTTGAGGAAGCTGTTAAAAAAGCTGAAGAGCGAGGAATAATTTTCATAGATGAAATTGATAAGATCGCAGGAAAAAGCTTTAGCAACGGTCCGGATGTATCAAGAGAAGGAGTACAGAGAGATATATTACCGATAGTGGAAGGAAGCACCGTTATAACAAGGTACGGCCCGGTGAAGACCGATTATATGTTGTTTATTGCTGCCGGAGCTTTCCATGTTTCCAAGGTTTCAGACCTGATACCTGAACTCCAGGGGAGATTTCCTGTAAGAGTGGAGCTTGCCAGCTTGAGTGAGGAGAATTTCAAGGAAATTCTGACGAAGCCGAACAATGCCTTGATAAAACAGTACAAGGCATTGCTTGAAACGGAAGGAGTAAATGTTGCTTTTGAGGAAGATGCAATTTCCGAGCTGGCATCCGTTGCAGCCTTTATGAACGAACAATACGAAAATATTGGAGCGAGAAGGCTTTACACAGTAATGGAAAAGCTTTTTGAGGATATATCTTTTGAGGCCCCTGAAATGGAAAGAGGTAGTTTGATAATAACAAAAGAATATGTTGATAAAGCTTTGATGTATGATATCAAAAGAAAAGATATAAGCAATTATATAATATAATAAGGAGGAACGTATGAGCTCTACATTATTGGAAAAAATAAGAAAAGTAAGTAAGGTACTCCAGACATCTGACTCTCAGTCTGTATCATTTCATGATCTAAGCAATATACTCAGCGAAGTATTGAATGCAAATGTATATATATTGAGCAGGAAAGGAAGAATTCTAGGATATGCATTGGGTACTTCACATGAATGTGACTATTTGATAAATGAGCTTCTGGCGGATAAAAAATTCCCGGATGAATATAATAAGTCTTTGCTTGGATATCATGATACAAGGGCGAATCTGATAAACAGAGAAAACATATGCGTCATTGACAACAATGAAAAGTGCGGCATAGGTACAAAATACTCTACAATAGTGCCTGTAAACGGCAGCGGAGAAAGACTCGGCACCGTAATTCTGGCTAAATACAATGAGGAATTTACAGAAGGAGATTTGGTATTGGCCGAATACGGAGCTACGGTGGTTGGCCTGGAGATTCTGAGATCCAAGAATGATGAAATCGAGGAAGAAGCCAGGAAAAAGGCAGTTGTGCAAATGGCGATAGGTACCCTTTCTTATTCTGAACTGGAAGCAATAGAACACATTTTCAGAGAGCTTGATGGCAATGAAGGCTTGCTTGTTGCCAGCAAGATTGCAGACAAGGTTGGCATCACAAGGTCGGTAATTGTAAACGCCCTCAGAAAATTTGAAAGCGCAGGGGTTATAGAGTCCAGATCCTTGGGAATGAAAGGAACCCATATAAGAATACTGAATGAAAAGCTCCTGGAAGAACTAAAAAAGATCAAATGATGCTTATATATATTTAAAGGATTGGTTAAACGATAGGTTTAGCTAATTCTTTTTTTATACGATAATATATGTAGATACGAGATACGAGATACGAGATACGAGATACGAGGTACGGGGCACGGGATATGGGTTATGGGTTGGAATTTTGGATTCTATAGATTAGATACAAAATTTGTAACAAGTTTTTATAATTATACAATTTATTATTAGAAATACAGAGGAAATGTTGGATTTATGTCGAAATATTAACTGATATAGGTATTTTTACTAATCCGTCTGTATACAACAAATATAACGGAGGTTCTTTTTATGATTGATAGGATAGGCAATAAGAGCTTAATGCTTGAAAAGGCTCTGGATGCAGCCTGGATGAGGAATGAGGCAATTTCAAACAATATTGCAAATGTCAATACGCCGGGATTCAAAAAATCCTATGTTAAGTTTGAGGAGCTTCTGATTGATGCCGCGGATAAATTTCAGATATCCGGAATTAAAAAAGATGAGAAATTTATCCCAATAGGTAAGGATAGAAAAATCTCAGCTTCTCCGGAAATTGTTAAGGAGAAGTTCACTTCAATGCGCAGGGACGGCAATAACGTTGATATTGATGTTGAAATGGCTGAGCTGGCTAAGAATACTATTAAATACAATGCTTTAGTAGCTCAATTATCAAAGGAATTCAGCAAAATTAAACTGGCAATTAACGGGAGGTAATAATAATGGCGTTTCTGAACTCAATTAATGTCAGCGCTTCCGGATTGACCGCAGAAAAACTGAGAATGGATGTAATATCAAGGAACATAGCTAACATAAACACCACAAGAACTGCAGATGGTACTCCCTACAGAAGGCAGGTTGTGGTTTTCCAGGAAGAGGAAAGGCATATGCCCTTCAGCGATTACCTGAATGATGCCAGCAGAAACCTTATTGGGCTGGGAGTCAAGGTAAAATGTATTAAAGAAGACAAGACACCTTTCAAGTCGGTTTATGACCCCGGCCACCCGGATGCCGATGAAAATGGCTATGTAAAAATGCCCAATGTTGATATTATGACGGAAATGGTAAATATGATATCTGCAAGCAGAGCATATGAAGCAAATGTTACCGCAATCAATTCCACAAAGAGTATGGCTATTAAGGCTCTGGAAATAGGAAGAGGGTAGAAAATGTCTATAAGCGGCGTAATACTTCGTTATGTTGCGGCCGAAAAGTCCTCACGTACCCTTAGTACGTTCCGGGCATTTCGCCTTGCATGCCTAGTCTTACTTGCTTCTAGCCATTTTCTCAGAAGTAGAAAATGTTTCTGGTCATTTTTGAGAGAGGGATGATAGGATATGAAAGTCAATTTTCCTACCCAGCAATTAAACATTAATACCGGTACTAAAAACGAAGTATCCAAAACAAAGGGATTATCCTTCATGGATTTTTTAAACAATGCATTACAGGAAACAAATAAGCTCCAACTGGAATCGGAACAATTGAACGAGGCCTTTGCAATGGGGAAAAATGATAATCTTCATCAGGTAATGATTGCTGCGGAAAAGGCAGATATTGCCCTGCAGTTTACAATACAAATCCGTAACAAGATTCTGGAGGCATATCAGGAAATAATGAGAATGCCTGTTTAGAAATGCTATAAATAGTAGTATTACATTACGGAAGTTACATGAGGTGATTGAATGGGCGAGTTTTGGAATAAATTTAGAAAAAGTTTCAGCGATTTTTGGGGAGGCCTGGAAAAGGGTCACAGGATCAGGATAATTATTGCTACCTTATTATCTTTCATATTGATACTAAGTTTTGTAATATACACAAGCCGTCCTCAGATGGACGTACTGTATTCAAACCTTACGCAGGCTGATGCAGGCATAATTCTTTCCAGACTTAAAGAAATGAATGTCAGTACAAAAATCAGCGGGACTACAATATATGTTCCCAAAGAGAAGATAGACGAGCTGAGAGCGCAATTGGCCGTAGAGGGGTTATTCGGTGAAGATACTGTTTATCCCGAGGAAACCAAAGCCTCTTTTTATGAGACCAGCGATGAAAAGAACCAAAGATATCTTATCGCGAAGCAGAACAAACTCAAAAAAGGATTAAAAGCGATAAAGGGTGTTGAATATGCAGATGTAAATCTATATATACCGGAGGACCAGACATTTATTATCGACCAAAACAGCAATGAAGCCACAGCTTCCCTGATAATAAAAATGAAGCCCGGATATCCTCCCCTTGACAGGAATCAGGTCAACGGCATTGTTCAATACATAGCAAGGAGTGTTAAAGGCCTTCAGCCGGACAAGGTATCAATAATAGATGAAAACGGAAGGTCTCTCGTACCTGATCTGGGTACTCCCAATGCATTAATCACGTCACAGATGGAAATGCAGGAAACAGTTAAGAACAATATAGAGAAAAGTATTGCTAAATTTCTGGAAGCTCCATTCGGAATGAATAATGTAAGAGTTACGGCGGCGGTAAAACTTGACTTCAATAATGTCACAAGGGACGTGACAACTTTTTCGGCTCCTGATGCCGAAAAGAACGCCGGAATTGTAAGGAACATGCAGGATATCAAGAAGGAGTGGGTGGATGCGGCACAGGGAGGCGTACCGGGCACCGACACCAATGTGGATATCAACCAATATGCAGAGGTTGATGAATCCAAAGCCAAATATAATGAAGCAAGTACAATTGTAAATTATGAAATAAATGAAATAAGAGAGAAGATTGTAAAGGAAATGGGTAATATTCAGTCCTTGTCAGTTTCTGTTCTGATTAATGAAAACAAACTTAAAGAGGAAGCATTGACCGATACAGAGGGGCTGATAATAAAAGTAAAGGAATTGGTAGACTACACTATACAGGGCTTCAATTACGAAGCGCCCCAAAATGCAGACGGTACGTACAAAGATGTTGTCAAGGTTGCGCTTATGAAATTTGACACTACATTGGAAGATATGATGCAGGAAGAAAAGAACGCCGAGGAAAGAAGAAAGAAAATGGAACTTTATATAATGATTGGCACTGCAATTGCTGCGATACTTGTTTTTGGGGCTGTTATGTTTCTTCTTATCAGAAAGAGATTGCAAGGCCCTGGTGATGCTGTCGCATATGTTAAGGACAGTACCGGTAAGGCTGTGCCTGTAAATATGGAAACCCAAGAACCGATTGCGGAAATTGAATTGGATGATAAAAACGAGTTAAAGAAGAAGATTGAAAAGTTTGTCGGACATAAGCCGGAAACAGTTGCTCAACTATTGAAAACTTGGCTTAACGAGGAGTAGGAGGGTTAATAGTGGCAAGACCATATAAAGGCAGTCTGAATGGCAGGCAAAAATCAGCAGTGCTTTTGATAACTCTTGGACCGGAAAAGTCTGCAGCCATTTTCAAGCATTTGAAGGATGAAGATATTGAACAGCTTACTTTGGAAATTGCCAATATGAGGACAGTAACGCCAGAGGAAAAGGAAGATGTATTAAACGAGTTCTATCAAATCTGTGTTGCACAGGAATATATTTCCGAGGGCGGTATTTCATATGCAAAAGAAATACTTGAAAGGGCCCTGGGAGGGCAGAAAGCGTTGGATGTTATAAACAGGCTCACTGCTTCCCTTCAAGTAAGACCTTTTGATTTTGTGAGAAAAGCGGATCCGGCTCAAATATTGAATTTTATACAGGGAGAACACCCCCAGACCATTGCTCTTATATTAGCTTATCTGAAGCCTCAGCAGGCTGCTGCGATAATATCTTCCCTTCCCCAGGACAAGCAGGCCGATGTAGCCAGAAGGGTAGCAATTATGGACAGAACGTCTCCCGAGGTTATTAAAGAGATTGAGAGAGTTCTGGAAAGGAAACTTTCTTCCATGGTTACGCAGGACTATACAATTGCAGGCGGTTTGACTGCAATCGTCGATATACTCAATTCGGTGGACCGGGGTACTGAGAAGTTTATTATGGAAACCTTAGAGGTGCAGGATACTGACCTGGCTGAACAAATAAGAAAGAGAATGTTCGTATTTGACGATATCGTCACCCTCGACAACAGATCGATACAGAGAGTGACAAGAGAGGTTGAAAACAACGATTGGGCTTTGGCTCTTAAAAATGCAAGTGAAGAAGTCAGAAAAGCAATTTACAGCAATATGTCAAAACGTCTTGCCGAAATGATCAGGGAGGACATGGATTATATGGGTCCTGTAAGGCTTAGAGATGTCGAAGAAGCGCAGCAAAAGATAGTAAATATAATAAGAAAACTGGAGGATGCAGGAGAAATTGTAATTTCCAGGGGCGGAGGGGATGAAATTATTGTCTAAGATATATAAATCTGCTTGTATTTCAATAGGCACTCCAAAGCATATTTTAAATGTATTTCAAAATGAAGAAAAACCAAAACCCGGCGAAGACGCAATAATAGAACAGGAACCCGACTCATTGAACCCGGAAGGGGATGCAGATACAATAATTGAGGACGCAAAGCAAATGTATCTGAAAATTATCGAAGAAGCAAATTTTGAAGCATTAAAAATAGTTGATACTGCTAATGATGAAGCTCAAAAACTTATGGCGGCATCAAAGGAGGAAGGATATAAAGAAGGTTTTGAAAATGGGTACCTTGAAGGGAAAAAAGAAGCCAAATCAATAATAGATGAAGCTTCGGACATACGGGAATTTCTTGATCGCAGACGGGAAAGCCTGTATAAAGAAGCAGAGGAAAACATTCTGACGATAGTTTTGAACATAGCAGAGAAAATTATCGGCGAAGAGATTACACACAATAAAGAAGCACTTCTTTCCATAATTAATAGCGCTTTGCAAAAATGCGCCTTTAAGAAAAACCTTATCTTGAGACTCTCCCCAGAGGACGTCGATTTTGCCATAAAAAACAAAGACAGGATATGTATGATGGTCGAAGGACTGTCTGATATTGATATAGTGTCTGATTTGTCGCTTGCCGAAGGGAGCTGTATTGTAGAAACCCCCTCCGGCGATATTAATTCAAGCGTTGAAATTCAAATGGAGGAAATAAAGAAAATATTTGCATACTTGCTGAGAAATGAGTGACAATCATGAATAATATTGATTATGGAAAATATAAAAACGCTTTGGCATCAGGTGATTTGATCAAATATACAGGCCGTGTATCTCAGGTTGTCGGGTTAACCATAGAATCTTATGGACCGGCTGTAAATTTAGGAGAACTGTGCAACATATATCCCTCCAAGGGAGATATACCGATAAAAGCAGAAGTTGTAGGCTTCAAGGACAACATAGTATGCCTGATGCCTTTGGGAAATATGAACGGCGTAGGACCGGGCAGCAGAATCGAAGCCACAGGGGAAAACCTGACAGTAAGGGTATCGGAGAGTATGCTTGGGAGGGTATTGGACGGTTTAGGTGAAGTAATGGACGGAAAGGGCTATATAGACAGCAACACCTTTTATCCTGTAGAAAATAAGCCTCCAGACCCAATTACCAGGAGTATGATATCCGATATACTCCCTGTAGGAATTAAAGCTATTGATGGTCTTCTTACCATAGGAAAAGGCCAGAGGATTGGGATATTTTCAGGCAGCGGCGTTGGGAAAAGCACATTAATGGGAATGATTGCAAGGAACACCAAGGCGGATGTCAATGTAATAGGCCTGGTCGGGGAGCGAGGAAGAGAGGTAAGGGAGTTTATAGAAAATGACCTTCAGGAGGAAGGTCTTTCGCGTTCGGTGGTAGTGGTTGCGACATCTGATCAGCCTGCTCTTATAAGACTCAAGGCCGCACAGCTTGCAACATCGGTAGCTGAGTTTTTCAGAGACCAGGGGAAAGATGTAATGCTTATGATGGATTCCCTTACACGTTTCGCAATGGCTCAAAGGGAAATAGGCCTTGCCCTGGGGGAACCCCCGGTATCAAGAGGCTATACCCCCTCGGTGTTTGCGATTATGCCTAAGCTTCTGGAAAGGTCGGGAACCTCGGAAAAAGGCACAATAACAGGCTTATATACTGTACTTGTTGATGGGGATGACATGAATGAACCTGTCACGGACACAGTAAGGGGCATACTTGATGGACATATAGTATTATCAAGGAATTTAGCCAACAGGAATCATTACCCCGCAATTGACGTATTATCAAGTGTCAGCAGGGTTATGCCGAATATTATTGATGAGGAGCATAAAAACAGTGCCAACGAATTAAAGAGTATTCTATCGGTATACAAAGATGCGGAGGATCTTATTAATATAGGTGCTTATGTGGGGGGCAGCAATGAAAGTATTGACAGAGCGATTGACAGGATAGATGCAATAAACTGTTTTCTCAAGCAGGATGTAAAAGAAAAGTTTGAAATCGAGCAGATATTAGACACCATGAAAAGTATAGTTTCATAGGAGAAGCATATGACTGTATATAAGTTCAGGCTGCAAAAATTATTGGATTATAAAGCAAGCATTGAAGAGAAAAAAAAGAATGAGTTAGGTATTGCAATTAAAAGGCTTGAGAAAGAAAAGCACAGGCTTGCCGAACAAAAGCAAAGACTGAATGAAATGAATGTTACATTTAAGAAAGAAACAGCTAAAGGGTTGGCAGTAAATAAACTAAAGATATTGTTGAATTATATCGATTATTATAAAAGGGGAATAAAACAACAGAAAATCAGAGTAAAATTGGCGGAAGATTATCTTTCCATATGCAGGGAAGAGCTTATAAAGGCAACCCAAGAGAAAAAGATGATGGAGAAGCTGAAAGAAATAGACTTTAATAAATATTTGTATGATGAACAAAAAAAAGATGAAAAGCTGATTGATGACCTTATTTGCTTTAAGGAAAGCAACAATGCATAGGGGGAAATGCTTATGACTCAGCCATCAGAAAAAGACACAAAGCAGAATGCTTCCAAGAAGAAATCCGCAGGAAACAATGCCAATGCCGATTCAAAGGGCAGCAAAAAGAAAAAGAAAAAAAGCAATACCATTATACTTATTTTAATAATATTAATATTGGGTTCCATAGTAACCTTCGGCGCAATATTCATGTTCAATTTTGCGGGACTCAAAGCGGGGACTTCCAAGTGGGCAAGCAATATACCGATCCTGGGGAAAGTATTGAAGCCGCTGATAGAGAATAAGAGCTCCGAGCAGGTTGCATGGGAAGAAATAGAATTGGGAAAGGCAAACAATGCAATAAAGCTGAAGGAAATAAATGATCAAAAGAAAGAGCTTGATCAAAGGGCTAAAAATATTGAAGACAAGGAAAAAGAGATTGCCCTGAAAGAGCAGCAGATAGATGAAATTCTTCTTAAGCTGAGTGACAAGCTTATTAGTGTACAAGAGCAGGTTCAGTACCTTGAAAAAGTTGATAATACAAAAGCCATGCTGATAATTATGAGCATGGATGATAAGGCATCGGCAGTTCAGGTTCTTAGGAACATGAAGAAAGATAAGGCCGCTGCCATTTTGGCATTGATGGATCCGCTGCAGGCAGCCCAGTTATTGGAGGATCTTGCAGAGCCGCAAACCGTGAAAGATATAAAACCATAAGCAAAAAAGCGGTATTGCCGCTTTTGTAGAAGATTGTGTAACAATCTTCCATATATTACTGATGAAAGGAGGTGAAAAAGTGGTACTGTGTATTGATTTAGCAGCGTCATTTAAAACCGTCAGGCAGGATTGCCATAATAAGACAGCCGGCTTCCCCGACAATTTGAAAGACAACAAATATAATTTCAAAGACATCCTAAGGAACAC
>JAKPKE010000004.1 GCA_029553855.1 Bacillota bacterium
TGCAAGGATAGGAGGGGTACCGCTTACACCAAGCATACCAGACATCAGCCCTCCAAGAAGGCCAAAGACAAGGCCTTTTACTACAAAAAGTTTGGAATGCGGCTTAGTCTCATTAGAGTCTAATTCTTCCACCTGTCCTTTTTCGGATAATATTTCTTTCGTACGTTTTTTCCTTTGAAAATAACCATACCTGCTCCCATTACCAGAAGAAATATACCGAATATAATTTTAAGAACCTTCATTGGAATAATTGCTACAAGATAAGAACCGGCAATCACCCCTGCCATGCCACTGGCAATAAGCAGGATGCCAACTTTAAGTTTTACATTTCCTGCTTTGTAATGGCTTATGGAAGCAGCAAGTGTGGTTGGAATAATTGTTGCAAGAGATATGGATACAGCTTGATCCATAGGAATAGCGAATAGTCCAGTCAGCATTCCTACGTAAAAAATTCCTCCCCCTCCCCCCATAAAAGAAATTAAAAGTCCGATGATAAGACCTGCTATTGGTAATAGATAGATGGATAAATGCATATTGTGACACCTTCGTCTTTCTTTTCGTCTTTGCCTCAGCTGTATCACTTTTAAATTGATACATTATTCGCCGAATCCACTTCATGGTACAAGAAGTGGATTCGGCGAATGATAGTGCTTTATTTCACACTACTTTCCAGCAATCGGGTATGACTTATCTTATAGTTCCTGCCTCAGCTGTATCGATATCCCATTGGGATCATATACCCAGAAATAGCGGCTTTTGGCGTCCGGCGTTTTTATTTCGGAAGGATTGAGTCCTTTCGACTGAACAAGTTCGTGCTTTGCATCCAGGTCTTCTGTTTCGAAGCAAAGGGATACGCCTTTACCTTCCAGTTTTGGGGTTTGCGGCATGCAGACCAATTCAATTTCCGTTTCTCCCTTGCCGCTTGCCAAAAACACCACTTCTCCCGTTCCCGTTTTGATACGGCGGGAAATCGTCATTTCAATAATTGTTTCGTAAAATTCAATTGATTCCTCAAGTTTTTCAACCATCAAAGTTACTTGTCTGAAATGCATAATAAATCTCCTCTTTAATATAAAATATTTTTCCATTACCCTCTATATAATTTTGTAGAAAATGTGCTTTCGCACTTTCTATTACTTGAGTATCGAGGCAATGTAATGAATGATATTCCGATTGATAAGGCTTATGTTTTTCCTTTTTAAATTCCACAACAATTATTGGATAAAATCGGCTATACCATTTCCAGAATCGTCATTACTATACCTAGGCATACAAAGAATATGCTTACAATTTTCGACAGGGTTTTCTCATTTACCTTGTTGGCGTACCGCCCCCCGATAATGCCGCCGATAATAGCACCGACAGAGAGAATACATCCAAGCTGCAAGTTAAGGTTGCCTCTGTACGCATAACCGATTGTAGACGAAAGTGCAGTCATGGCCATGATGAGGGTGGAAGTGCCAATCGCCTTGTGCATCGGATAAGCCAGAACAACGATTAGTGTTATAAGGATCATGCCTCCTCCGCCCGCTCCAATCATTCCGCTGATAATGCCTATTCCGATCCCTATCACTATGGAAGAAACAATTTGCTGCCAGCCTTTTGCAAAGCGAATTTTTCTATTTGGTTGTTCCTTGTCATTCTGCTTTTTGCTATTGGCTTTGATAAACATCATTATCCCAGATAGAACAAGAATCGCGCCGAAGAGCATCGACAAGGGACCTTCGTGGATTTGACTTGCAAACAAAGAACCCAACTGCGCACCGGCAATAGACGATACCGCGATCCAAATGCCGGATTTAAGCGCTACGTTTCCGTTTCTATAATAGGTATAAGATACAGTAGCAGAGGCGATTACATCAACGAAAAGGCTTGTTCCTATAGCGGTATGAGTTTCAACGTGAAAAAGCATCGTTAAAACAGGAACGATTACCATCACGCCACTGGCACCAATCAAGCTGGTGAGACCGCCTGTGATAAGGCCGGTAATTATGGCTAACAAATAAAATATAAGATTCATAATAAAGTCTCCTGTCTGAATTTA
>JAKPKE010000042.1 GCA_029553855.1 Bacillota bacterium
CGTGGCACCTAAGCCGGCGTCCATGCCGGCTTTACGTACTTTTCAACAAAGCCTGCGCAGAGACCTGTTGCCAAAATTCATAAAGTGTGCCCTGATATACTATGCAATTCCCCGTGGATGTAAACACATATGAGCAAAGCCTTTGTATATCAGCGAGCACTTGCAGGCTTTGGGTAACAGAATCCTGTGAAGATGCGCAGAAAAATCCGTAGGATTTACACGAGGTAAATCCAGCACATACCGGATGTGGGCCCGCATAAATTCTTATGCTATACCCACCAACAGATGTAGGCTTTTGTTCGCACAAAAGCCCTGAGGTCGGGTTTATGTGCGTTAGGATTTTTCAAGTATCAAGCTGTGATTCTGTCCAAAGATTTGCACTGTGCGAGTCGATATACAAGGCTGTTGCTCCAAGGTATCTACAAACTCATAGTTGTGTCGCATTTTTCTCCAAATGCGTCACTTGCTCCTACTTGAATCTATCTTTAACTTTATCGAAAAAAGACTTTCTCTGTTCTTCTATATCATCTCCGCTTATTTCCGCGTACTTTCTGAGCAGCTCCTTCTGATTCTCATTAAGTTTCTTTGGTATTATAACTTTAACTGTAAAATAGAGATCTCCCTTTGCTTTATTCTTAAGGCTGGGTATGCCCTTATTTTTTATTCTGAATGTAGTTCCTGTCTGAGTACCCTCCGGTATTGAGTATTTTACCCCTCCCTCAAGGGTCGGTACATCTATTTCATCACCCAAGGCCGCCTGGGTAAAGGATATCGGTACCTCTCCGTATAGATTTGTACCCTCCCTCTTGAACAGCCTGTGTGGCTTGACCCTTATATAAATATATAAGTCCCCGCTGGGTCCGCCTTTCATGCCCGACTCTCCTTCGCCTCTAAGCGGCATCACAGAACCGGTATCAACGCCTGCAGGTATATCAATAGTAATTTTTCTGTTCTTTCTTATACTGCCTTTGCCCTTGCACTGGAAACAAGGCTCCTTTATGACCTTGCCTTCTCCGTGGCATTCATCACAGGTCTTTACATTTACAATCCTGCCAAAAACGGTGTTTTGGGTATATCTTTTCTCGCCGCTTCCTCCGCATGCCTTGCAAGTCTCAGCACTGCTTCCCGCTTTTGCCCCCGTACCTTTGCAATTATCGCAGGTTTCATTTCTTGTAACATATACATCTTTTTTTACTCCAAAGGCTGCCTCTTCAAACTCTATCTCAAGCTCATACTTAAGATCGGCACCCCTCTGAGGGCCTGATTTTCTTTTTGCACCTCCTGCGCTGCCAAAACCTCCGCCGGTTCCTCCAAAAAACATGTCGAATATATCTTCAAAGCCCCCGGTACTCCCAAAACCTCCAAAACCTCCAAAGCCTTCAAAACCTCCTCCTGTTCCGCCAAACCCGTTAGGATCAACTCCTGCATGGCCGAATTGGTCATACCTGACTTTCTTTTCCTTGTCACTCAAGACCTCGTAAGCTTCATTCAGTTCCTTGAACTTTGCTTCTGCACCCTTATCACCCTGATTCATATCAGGATGGTACTTTTTTGCAAGCTTCCTGTATGCACTTTTTATTTCCTCCTCGGAAGCTGTCTTATTTATGCCTAATACTTCATAATAATCTCTTTTTGATGCCACTTTTTCACCACCTTCTAATAAAACAGTCCCGAACCCCCGCATCTGCCTTTTTCATGATTAAGCAGGAGACTTATAAAAAGTATCCTGCTTATATGTTTCGTGCCAGACATATTACATTGAATTCAAATGGCATGAAACATTTTCCGCTGTTCATATGTCGTGAAAAATTCATATTTTTAATACAAAATTAGACGCATTAACTAATTCTGCAATGATAAATTTTTTCACGACATATATAGCTATTATATTACACAATTACTTACTTTTCATCATCGACCTTATAGTCCGCATTTATAGTGTTGTCATCCTGAGGCTCTGGCCCTTCGGGTCCGGGTCCTTGCTGCCCTGCATTAGCCTGATAAATCTTTGAAGATATATCGTAGAAAACCTTTGTAAGCTCATCAGCAGCATTTTTTATTGCAGCCGTATCCGTGCCTTTTAATGCTTCCTTCACATTATTCAATTCAGCCTCAATTTTTGCCTTATCTTCGGCATCAAGTTTACCTTCCAGATCTTTGAGATTCTTTTCTGTCTGATATACCAGACTGTCTGCGTTATTTCTTATTTCTACTTCTTCTTTTCTCTTTTTGTCTTCTGCGGCAAACTTCTCCGCATCCTTTACTGCCGCATTTATATCATTTTCTGAGAGGTTTGTACTTGCTGTTATTGTAACTTTCTGTTCGTTTCCTGTACCCAGGTCCTTTGCCGAAACATGCACAATTCCGTTTGCATCTATATCAAAGGTGACTTCTATCTGTGGCACTCCTCTTGGAGCCGGAGGTATCCCGGTAAGCTGGAACCTTCCGAGGGTCTTGTTGTATGCAGCCATTTCCCTCTCTCCTTGGAGCACATGGATTTCAACACTGGTCTGCCCATCGGCAGCCGTTGAGAATATCTGACTCTTTTTTGTAGGTATGGTTGTATTTCTTTCAATAAGTTTTGTAAATACTCCCCCCAATGTCTCTATCCCCAGTGAAAGCGGAGTAACATCCAGGAGCAGCACATCCTTGACTTCCCCTGTCAGCACTGCGGCCTGTATTGCGGCGCCCAGCGCAACGCATTCATCAGGGTTAATGCCTTTATACGGATCTTTGCCTGTGAGCTTTTTCACAGCTTCCTGAACGGCGGGTATCCTGATAGAACCGCCTACAAGTATTACTTTATTTAGTTTGTCTGCCGTAAGGTTGGCATCCGCGATGGCCTTTCTTGCAGGTTCCATTGTCATTTCCACCAAGTCATGGGTCAGTTCGTCAAACTTTGCCCTTGTAAGTGTTATGTCAAGATGCTTGGGGCCGCTTGCATCAGCAGTAATAAACGGTAAATTAATATTGGTTTGGAGCACCCCGGACAACTCAATCTTCGCTTTTTCTGCAGCCTCTTTCAGCCTCTGCATTGCCATCTTGTCGTTGCGCAAATCTATACCGCTGTCCTTTTTGAATTCGTCTGCAAGGTAGTTCATCACCCTCTGATCGAAGTCGTCCCCGCCAAGCCTGTTGTTGCCGTTTGTTGCGAGTACTTCAAACACGCCATCCCCAAGTTCAAGTATAGATACGTCGAAGGTGCCTCCCCCTAAATCGAATACCAATATCTTCTGGTTTTCTTCCTTGTCCAAGCCGTATGCCAATGATGCAGCCGTCGGCTCATTTATTATCCTCAGAACCTCAAGTCCTGCTATCTTGCCTGCATCCTTTGTTGCCTGTCTCTGACTGTCACTGAAGTATGCGGGCACGGTTATTACAGCCTGGGTGACCTTTTCTCCCAGATAAGCCTCTGCATCCAACTTGAGCTTTGTAAGAATCATTGCGGAAATTTCCTGAGGAGTATAGTTTTTATCATCAATGGTAACCTTAAAATTGGTTCCCATTTCTCTTTTAATTGATGTTACTGTCCTCTCCGGGTTTGTAACCGCTTGTCTTTTTGCGACCTGACCTGAAAGTCTTTCGCCTGCTTTTGAAAATCCTATGACCGAGGGTGTTGTCCTCCCGCCTTCTGCATTTGGTATGACAACAGGCTCACCGCCTTCCATAACAGCAACACAAGAGTTAGTAGTCCCCAAGTCAATACCTATTACCTTTGCCATTAATATTTTCCTCCCTTATTCTTTTAGTCGATTATTGTTTTACCGACACCTTTACAAGTGCAGGTCTGATTACCCTGTTCCCAAGTATATATCCCTTTTGGAATACTTCTTTCACTTTGTTTTCATCTTCGTCCCCTCCGGGCTCCCGCATTACTGCATGGTGCACATTGGGGTCAAAATCCCTTTCCAGCGCTTCTATTTCCTTTATGCCGTTTTTCTCCAGAACCCCAATCAACTGCTTGCATACCATTTCCACTCCGCAGATATATTGCTCATCCAGCTGATCCTTCCTGAACACTTCCAATGCTCTTTCCATATTATCCACCACAGGCAGCAGTTGCCCGGCTATAGCTTCTACGGCACAACTGTACATATCGTCTCTTTCCTTTGCTACCCTTTTTTTATAATTATCAAAATCTGCCTGCATTCTGAGAAGCCGGTTGTAGTTGTCTTCAACCTGCTTTTTCAGTTCTTCTGTTTCTTTGTTCTCGACCTTCCCCGGCTCATCGGAAACCGGTTTTTCGTCTTCTGCCTGCCTGGAAACCTCTGTATCTGCATTTATTATCTGTTCGGTTTCCTCTTCCTTGAGTTTTTTATGTTTCATTAATCTGACCACCTTTTTAGCTTGTAATATTAAGAATTACTTTTTTAGTATATTTGTCAACATTTCGCTAAGATTCTTCGTCATGCATTCAACAATAGAAATGGCTCTTGAATACTCCATTCTGGTAGGGCCAATTATTCCGACGGAACCTATTATTTTGTCGCTTACTTTGTAAGTTGCCTTTATCAGGCTGCATTCCCTGAACTGTTCTATTTTATTTTCACTTCCTATGCATATGCACATATCATTATGAATATCATTTAATACTTTAAACAAGAGATCCTTTTCCTCCATTGCATTGAGGAAGTCCCTTGCTTTGTTGATATCGCTGTATTCAGGAAGATTTAATATGTTTGACACCCCATCATGATATATCTCTGCGGTATCAGAATAAAGCAAAGTCTTAATCAATTCCGGCACTATCTGCTCAATTATTTCCCTGTATCCGGCGGAATTGTCCAGCATATCTTCTATGTCAAAGCTTTCTTCGTTCTCCATACCCAGATCAGTTAATTTGTCATTCAGCATATTGGTTATTCTGATGAGAGCATCCGGCTGAACATCCTGCGCCAACCTGAGAATACTGTTTTTTACTATACCGGCATCTGTTATTATCACTGCCAGTACAGTAGCATTATCTATCCGGATAAGCTGTATCTGCCTGATTCTGGTTCTTCGGAGCTGAGGAGCCAATACTATGGATGTATATTGAGTCATCTGTGAAAGCAGTTTTGATGCATGCTTAACAAGTCTGTCAATCTCCCCTACGGAATCAATAAATTCCTGCTTAATCCTTTCATTTTGGGCATCATTTACTGTATTCTGTTTCATAATCGTATCTACGTAAAGTCTGTAGCCTTTGTCTGAAGGGATCCTTCCCGCTGATGTATGAGGCTGCTCTATGTAGCCCATATCCTCAAGATCAGCCATTTCATTTCTTATTGTTGCAGAACTTGTTCCTGTCAGGTACTTCTTGGATATTTTCCTTGAGCCGACAGGTTCGGCAGTATTAATATAATCTTCTATTATAGCTTGTAATATAAGTCTCTTTCTACTTCCCAGGTCCACCCATATCACCACCTTTGTTAGCACTCTATTGCATCGAGTGCTAATTCTGTCTTTAAAATATCACTGAAGCATATTTTTGTCAATAGGTTTTACGAAAAAATATTCCTATTATTACATCTGATTACATCTGTATATATAAATAGATGCTTCACAAAAACTCAATGAAAACGGAATTTGACAGATCTTTTCCTTTGCCTGTCAGCTTCACTCTGCCTGCTTCAATTGATATAAGTCCTTGAGCGGTAAGCCTGTTTATGACATCTGCGTATCTGCCCTGAAAATCAATTCCGTATCTGCTTTTGAAACCCTGTAAATCCAAACCTTCATTAAGTCTCAATGATAGAAATATGGTCTCCCACATTTCCACATCCGAAGATAACTCCTCCTGCCCTTCCACGGGCAGCTTCCCTTTCCTGATCAGGCTTACATAGCTGTCAATGTCTCTAAAATTCCAGAATCTTATATTTCCAAGCCTTGAGTGACTTCCTGCGCCAACCCCGAGATATTCTTCATTTCTCCAATATATAAGGTTGTGTCTGCATTCCATGTTTTTCCGTGCAAAATTAGAAATCTCATATTGACCGTAACGATAGGAATCCAATACCTCTACGGCAGTCCAATACATTTCCCTGTCCGCTTCTTCATCAGGCAGCTGCACCCTACCCTCCCTGTATAGTTCATAAAGCTTGGTACCTTCCTCTAAAATAAGGCTGTAGCAGGAAATATGGTCCATACCTAAACCTGCTACCTTTTTCAGAGTTTCCTTCCACATTCCCAAAGTCTGATTCGGGAGTGCAAACATTAAATCTGTATTTATGTTGTCAAACCCTGACTTTCTTGCACAATCATAAACATGCAGGAAGTCTTCCGGGCTGTGAATTCTCCCCAAACCCCTGAGCAACTCCCCCTGCCATGCCTGTAATCCTATGCTAAGCCTGTTTATTCCCAGGCTTCTGTAGTACTTGAGATTTTCAAACGTCACGGTACCGGGATTTGATTCCATGGTTATTTCGGCTCCTGACATTATAAAAGGTGAAAGCTTTTCTAATATCGAGCCGATCAAAAAACAATTAATAACGGTGGGAGTGCCCCCACCGATAAACACCGTCTTGTATATGAAATCATACCTTTTCTGATATTCGTCAAGTTCTCTGAGAAGTGCCGCGACATAATCCTCCGAATCGCCTTCCCTGCATTCATAGGAATTGAAATCACAATACAGACACTTGCTCCTGCAGAAGGGTATATGTACATATAGTCCGATTTCTTTCATTTTCCCTGACCTTTCTTAACCTAATCATCAAGCTTAAGGACAGACATAAAAGCCTCCTGAGGAAGCTCCACACTTCCTACCTGTCTCATCCTTTTCTTGCCTTCCTTTTGCTTTTCCAAAAGCTTCTTCTTTCTTGTTATATCTCCGCCATAGCACTTTGCAAGCACATCTTTGCGCAGTGCCCTTACTGTTTCTCTGGCAATAATCTTCGCTCCTACAGCAGCCTGGATAGGGACCTCAAACATTTGCCTGGGAATTACCTCCTTAAGCTTTTCAGCAATAGACCTTCCACGTGCATAGGCCTTGTCCTTGTGCACTATAAAGGAAAGTGCGTCAACGGCCTCAGAATTGAGCAGTATATCAAGCTTCACAAGTTCGGACTTCATATATCCTTTCAGTTCATAATCAAAAGAGGCATAGCCCTTTGTCCTGGACTTCAAGGCATCAAAAAAATCATATATTATCTCATTCAGCGGCAACTCATAATGAAGTATGGCCCTTTTCTCCTCCATATACTGCATATCCTTGAAGACACCCCTGCGGTTTTGACAAAGCTCCATAATCGCCCCGACATATTCCGTGGGAGACATGATCGTTGCATTAACCACGGGCTCCTCCATATATTCTATTTCCTGTGGAGAAGGCATGTTTGCCGGATTGGATACATTGACCGTCTCACCGTTTGTCTTTGTTATATTATATATTACACTGGGGGCTGTTGTAACCAGGTCCAGATTGTATTCCCTTTCCAGCCTCTCCTGTACTATTTCCATGTGCAGCAGCCCCAGGAAGCCGCACCTGAAACCGAAGCCCAAAGCCATTGAGGTCTCCGGCTCAAAAAGCAATGCCGCGTCATTAAGCTGCAGCTTTTCAAGAGCATCCTTAAGGTTACCGTAATCAGCGCCATCTGCAGGATAAATACCGCAGTAAACCATTGAAGTGACCTTTCTATAACCCGGAAGCGCTTCTTTGCATGGATTATTTGCATCTGTTATAGTATCACCTACATGTATGTCCTTCACATTCTTAATACTGGCCGTCACATAACCGACTTCCCCGGCCATAAGTATACCGGTAGGATTCATGTAGGGCTTTAGTGTTCCTACTTCCAATACATCGTATTCTCTTCCGTTGGCCATCATACGCATTCTCATGCCCGGCTTCAATACCCCGTCCATTATCCTGATATAGGCTATGACCCCTCTATAGCTATCATAGTAAGAGTCAAATATCAAAGCTTTCAGCGGCTCATTCTCGTTCCCGCCGGGGTAGGGTATGTATTTCACTATTCCTTCAAGCACTTCTTCAATATTCAGCCCTTCCTTTGCTGATATCAATGCAGCGCAAGAAGCATCAAGACCTATGACATCCTCAATCTCTTTCTTGACAAATTCCGGGTCCGCACTGGGAAGATCAATTTTATTAATTACAGGATACAGCTCCAAATTGTTGTCCAATGCAAGATACACATTTGCAAGGGTCTGAGCTTCAATGCCCTGTGTAGCATCGACTACAAGCACAGCCCCCTCACAGGCAGCAAGACTCCTGGATACTTCATATGTAAAATCCACATGACCCGGGGTATCGATAAGGTTCAGTATATAGTCCTGACCATCCTGCGCTTTATAGTCCAACTTGACGGATTGAAGCTTTATCGTTATGCCCCGCTCCCTTTCAAGATCCATATTGTCAAGTACCTGTTCTTCCATTTCCCTTGCGGAAATAACACCGGTTCTTTCTATAAGCCTGTCGGCCAAAGTTGATTTACCGTGGTCTATATGCGCAATTATGCAGAAATTTCTTATATGTTTTTGCCTGTCACTTGCCATTATGCCTCCTCCTTTGTGCCAATAGCCCTAAAGGACAATTTCAACTGATGGGTTCTTATTAAACCCCCATGGGGAAATTATCATATTATTCAGCATGCTTTAATACTCGTAATAGATTATAACATATAAGTATTTAACATAAAATATATATGTTTTGAAAAAGGTTTACTGCACATAAGGAGAAAAATGCGAAAAAGAGTATTGCTGCTCTTTATATAAAAGCTGTGCAATACCCTTCAATGGCAATTTGCGTTACAACCGCTAAAATCTTTTTTTAAATTCAGTTCTTATGCTTTTCACAAGCTTGCCATAACACTTTTTAGTATTGCCG
>JAKPKE010000054.1 GCA_029553855.1 Bacillota bacterium
GCAAATACCGGCGTGGGGAAGCTATTTTTAACGAAACCTTCCACTGACCTCGGAACGTAAAGGCTTCCGGGCAAAATCATCAGACGGGCCTACAGAGATGGGACCCTCGCCAATGATTTTGCTGGCTTTGGAAGGTGAGGAGAACATACTTCTCCTACAGCCGGAGTAATTCAGAAACTGTGTCACATTTTTCTCCTCATGCGCAGTATTATTAAATTTGTCAATAAAGAGGGGTATTGGAGAATAGTACAGAATATTGTAGAATATTGTAGAATAGTATAGAATATATTGTAGTTTATGAATTATGGGGGATATGATTTTGAACGCAGAATTAATCAATCCTTTTATAAATGTATCTGTCAATCTAATGAATATGATTTGCAATGTGAAAGCCAACCGCGGACAGATATTCATCAGGGATTCGACTTTTTTATCAGGGGACGTAGCAATAACTATAGGCATTGCAGGAGAAGTCAAAGGCCAGGTTTTTTTTAGCATGGACGAAAGTACCGCATGCAAGATAGCTTCCATTATGATGTTCGGAATGGAAGTAACAAAATTGGAAGATATTGCAATCAGCGCAATAGCAGAGCTTGGGAATATGATTATGGGTAATGTATCTACTGAGTTTTCAAACAATGGAGTCGAGATTAACATTACACCTCCCTCCATATTGTCGGGTAATGATATATCCGTTTCTTCAATTGGTATGCGAACTATTTGCATTCCTTTGGCGTTGGAGAGTTTGGGTAAAATAGAAATAGACATCGCACTGACAGATAATTGAGAAAACAAAAGAATAGTACTGTATTATACGTTTAACAGGAGTTGTTAGCTTGAATCTTAATATTGTATTGGTAGAGCCTGAAATACCCCAGAACACAGGGAATGTTGCAAGAACCTGCGCAGCAACAGGCAGCAGACTTCACCTAATTAAACCTCTGGGGTTTTCGATTGAAGACAAATATTTAAAAAGAGCCGGTCTGGACTATTGGAGCATGGTGGAAATAAACTATTATGATTCTTTTGAGGAGCTTAAATGTCAATATCCCGAAGGGTTGTTCTATTATTTAACCACAAAAGGAAAAAGGAAGCATACTGAAGCAATATACCGTGAAGACTGCTTCATGGTATTCGGTAAGGAAACGGCCGGTCTGCCCAAATCGCTGCTTGAAAAAAATCGGGAGTTTTGTATAAGGGTGCCTATGATTAACGATGCCAGATCCCTTAATCTTTCAAATTCAGTTGCGATTGTGTTATATGAAGCATTGAGACAGATTGGTTTTCCGAGTATGCGATAAAATATCCCTTAAAAGTTATTATTTGGTCAATGTCAGGAGGAAGTATATATGGGGATAAAAATAATAACAGACTCTATATGCGATGTTCCCAAAGAATATATCGGAAGGTACGGTATCAGGGTAATGCCCCTGACTGTACATTTTGGGGATGAATCATATAAGGACGGGATTGACTTTTCTTTGGAGGAGTTCCTGTCCAAGCTCGAAAAAACAAAGGTGCTTCCTACAACTTCTCAGGTACCGCCGGCGGAGTTTCTTGAAGTATACAAAAAGGAAATATCCTTGGGTAACAAGGTTATTTCTATACATGCTTCTTCACATCTGAGCGGTACATATAATTCAGCTGTAATGGCAAAGGATACAATCGGGAGAGAAGATATTTATGTAATCGATTCAATGGGAATAACTCTGGGAGCCGGATTGCTCGTGATAAAAGCTGCGAGGCTTGTTGAAGAAGGCCTGGGTTTTGAAGAAATCGCAAAGGAAATTGAGGCATCCAGGAATGGAGTAAAGCATATGTTAATTCTTGATACCCTAAAATACCTGCATAAAGGCGGGAGATTGTCCTTATCCGCATCGGTGGCCGGTTCAATACTTAACATAAAACCAATACTTACGGTAGCAGGGGGTAAACTGGTACTGTTTGAAAAGGCCCGCGGGGTGAAAAAAGCAATAGCGGCAATAATGAATACTATAAAGGATAATGGTTGGACTTTAGACGGCAAAGTAGTAGGCATAAACCATATAGCTGACCTGGAGCATCTGAGGATGCTGGAGAAAGAGATTATCAGAGAATACAACGTCAAGGAGATAATTAGGGGAGAGGCAGGGTCGGTGATAGCTACCCATGGAGGTCCAGGTGCAATGGCATTATATTTTGAGATTTAAGGAGAGGATTGACAGTGAAATCAAAGGTGTATTTTGCCGGTGTGCATACCCAAGGCAAACAGGAAAGCCTGCTCGCAAAGATGCGAAGGTTGTTTGACAGAGCCGGTTTTGGAGATATGATATCCAGGGATGATATAGTGGCAATAAAAATACATTTTGGAGAAAAGGGCAATACTGCATATATAAGACCAACTTTTGCGAGACAAATAGTAGATAAAATAAAGGAGAAAGGGGGAAAACCCTTTCTTACCGATTCAAATACATTATATAACGGTTCAAGAGCAAATGGGGTGGACCATTATAATACGGCAATATATAACGGGTTTTCCTATGCAGTTGTAAATGCCCCGATAATAATTGCCGACGGGATACACAGCAATAATTTCATTGAAGTCAGGATAGATAAGAAGCATTTTGAAAGCGTTAAGATTTCAAAGGAAATTGGAAATGTATCAAAAATGATAGTATTGTCCCATTTTAAAGGCCATGAGAATGCGGGTATAGGGGGAGCAATAAAGAATCTTGCCATGGGCTGTGCTCCGGCAGCAGGCAAACAGCAGCAGCATTCGGCAATTAAACCCAAAGTGTCCTCAAAATGCGTGGGCTGCAGCACTTGTTTGGAATATTGCCCTGTATCAGCAATTACCAAAGAAGGGGGAAAGGCATTGATAGGAGAGACTTGTATAGGTTGCGGAGAATGTATTTCCATATGCCCGATAAGAGCGATAAGTCCCCAGTGGAGTACTGAAATACCGATATTTCTTGAGAGAATGGTTGAATATGCCTATGGAGCCGTCAGGAATAAAGGTGATAATGTAGGATATATAAATGTACTAATGAATATTACTCCCTTATGTGACTGTTATGGCTTCAGCGGCGCATATATAGTGCCGGATATTGGAATACTGGCCTCCAAGGACCCGGTAGCAATTGACGCGGCATCCTATGACCTTGTAAATGAGCAATCCGGCAACTTAAACAGCAGCTTAAAGTGCAATCATGAAAAAGGCGAGGATAAATTCAGGGGACTATACAGTAGCATTGACACAGTCAGACAATTTTCTTACGGGGAAGAAATTGGCCTCGGAAATAAAGAATATGAGTTGATAAATATTTGACAGTAAAATATAATTAATGTATAAATTATGCAAAAAATTAAAATACTGCTTGCATAGATAATAGCAATAGTATATATTGAAACTATAGAAAAACATATAGTGCGGTAGATGGTTTTCGGGAGAGACCAAGTTTTTGGCGCCGAAGGGGCAAATCATAATTAATTGCTTTATGATGAAGCTCTCAGGCAAAAGGACCGATAACCGGACGCACCTCTGGGAAGCGGAAACACCGAAGGATCAACTTGATAAATGAGATTTACGTTTATTCTATCAAGGAATGTCTCGGGTCCAGTACAGAGGTAGAGGCGTAGTCTCTATCTCTTTTTGTTTCAAAAATAATTATGGGGGGATATAACTGGATAATAGACTTCGGATAATTACAAACAACAGCCTCGTAAGGGATAAATACAGCAAAGATTTAGATATTATTTTTATTGAGGGGCAATATATTGATGTGCTGAAATTTGTAAGGGATATGGTTCATAAAGGATCAAGACTTATAACCCACCCGCTGATGGGAAGCGTCAAACCAAATGAAACCTTATTCAGAAGTATAATTATATCGGGAGGAAATGGGCTGGACTATGAATCCTTGGCCATTATAGAAAAAAGTATTGCCGTGGCAGAGAAGTTTATAAGGAATAATAAGGTGCCGAAGTGGGGCGATAATGTACTGGACGATTTCAGATTTGTGGATTTGAGTCTTTTTGAAAGTGCATTGAACAGTATAGAAAAATAAAGGAGGAAATCAAATGGATAAGATATATGACGTAGTGATAATCGGGGGAGGACCTGCGGGTCTTGCGGCAGGCTTATATGCATCAAGAGCCAGGATGAGTGCAATAATAATCGAGAAGGCAAAATGGGGCGGCCAAGCCGGTACTACAGAAGAACTGGAAAATTACCCGGGTTCAGTTGAAATGCCGACAGGCCCCAAGTTGATGGAAAGAATGAGAAGCCAGGCCGAAGCCTTTGGCACCGAGCTGATTAAAGGCGAGGTAACAGGCTTTGATATAACCGATAAGGTAAAGATAGTGAAGATTGCAAACGGACAGGATATAAGCACCAAAACCATAATAATTGCATCCGGCGCCCAGCCGATGCTGTTAGGGATTCCTGGGGAATTGGAACTCAGGGGCAAAGGAGTATCTTACTGTGCAACCTGCGATGCGGACTTTTTTGAGGAATTGGAGGTTGTGGTTGTCGGAGGCGGAGACGCGGCGGTAGAAGAGGCCATATACCTTACAAAGTTTGCGGATAAAGTGTCTGTAGTTCATAGAAGAAATGAATTCAGAGCTGCAAAATCAATAGTAGAAAAAGCATTGAATAACGACAAGATAAACGTTATCTGGGACTCGGTAGTGGAAGAAATATACGGTGACGGAATAGTTGAAGGGGTTAAGCTAAAGAATGTGAAGACCAACGAAGTTACCGATTTAAGAACGGACGGCGTATTCATGTTTGTAGGCACCAAGCCGATATCCGAGTTTGCCAAAGGTGTGGTAGAAATGGATCAAAAGGGATACATAAAAGCAGATGAAGAGATGAGGACATCTGCCGAGGGAATATACGCTGCCGGAGATGTAAGGGTTAAATCATTGAGACAGGTAATTACGGCAGCTGCGGATGGTGCAATAGCTGCGGTTAATGCGGAAAAATATATTGAAAAGAATTTCGAACACTAGTTTTCATCAGGCACGAGGTTCGTGTAGGGAAGGGTTCTGAACCGTTCCGTAGCCATAGACTTCGAAACAATGCGCAGCAAAACTTTATAAGGAGGTGAAAGGATGATAGAGCTGGATAAGGATAATTTTGATGCAGAAGTACTTCAAGCTGCAGGTCCGGTACTTGTTGATTTTTGGGGTGAAAAATGTGAACCCTGCAAGGCACTGATGCCGGAGGTTCATAAATTGGCAGAAAAGTATGGGGAGAAAATCAAGATGTGCAAGCTCAATACTACTGCAAACAGAAGGCTTGCAATAGGACAAAGAGTTATGGGGCTTCCAACCTTCATAGTGTATAAGAATGGCGAAAAGGTAAAGGAAATCAGCGGTGCAGAAGACTGCACGGCTGCGGCTATCGAAAACTTAATAAAAGAATACATATAGGGGAGAATAAACGACGGCCTATATAATACACTTAAATTCCTGCATTGTATCAGTTAAACTGCCATGTATAACCGGTTTTTCGGCAGGATGACTGGAATGATGGAATATGCAGAATTTATGTGCTATATATAGAGAAAAACCAATCATATTATCAGGGAGGTGAACGTTTTGCGTTTAGAGTTGGGTAATATATTCATTAAAGATGTGCAATTCGGAGATGTAACCAAGGTAGAAAAAGGAATTCTATATGTCAATAAAGCTGAGCTTCTGGAAGCAATCGGCGGTGACCCAAGACTTACAAAGATTGAGATCGATATCGCAAAACCGGGTGAAGAAACAAGGATAATGCCTGTAAAAGACGTAATCGAGCCCAGGGTGAAAGTGGAGGGTCCTGGCGGAATACTTCCCGGAATGGTCAGCAAGGTTGAAGTAGTTGGCTCGGGCAGGACACACGTATTGAAAGGTGCCGCAGTTGTTACTGCAGGCAAAATAGTTGGATTCCAGGAAGGCATCATAGATATGAGCGGACCTGGGGCGGACTATACTCCATTTTCAAAAACGCTGAACATAGTAATTGTCTGCACACCTGTAGAAAAGCTTCAGCAGCATGAGCATGAGCAGGCAGTCAGAATGGTGGGCTATAAAGCCGCTGCATATCTGGGAGAGGCAGGAAGGAACGTAAAACCTGACGATGTAAAGGTATACGAGACTCCAAATCTGATTGATGGTATGAAACAATACCCCAATCTTCCAAGGGTTGCTTATGTATACATGCTTCAGACCCAGGGTTTGCTGCACGATACTTATGTGTATGGTGTAGACGCAAAGAAAATTGTCCCGACAATAATTTATCCCACAGAGGTTATGGATGGTGCAATAGCAAGCGGAAACTGTGTTTCAGCCTGTGATAAGAACCCGACGTATAACCATATGAACAATCCGGTGATTGAAGACCTTTATGAAAGACATGGCAAAGATTTGAACTTTGTCGGCGTAATAATAACAAATGAGAATGTTACGCTGGCCGATAAGGAAAGATCCTCTAACTGGACGGCAAAGCTTGCGGAATACATGAACTTGGATGCTGTTATTATAACGGAAGAAGGCTTTGGGAATCCGGATACCGACCTTATGATGAACTGCAAGAAGATAGCCGCAAAAGGTATCAAGACTGTATTGATTACAGATGAGTATGCAGGCAGGGACGGCGCTTCACAGTCACTGGCAGATGCTGATAAATCAGCGGATGCAGTGGTTACGGCCGGTAATGCAAATGAGATTATCTCATTGCCTCCAATGAAAAAGATAATAGGTTATACTGAACCCGCAGATACCATAGCTGGCGGATTTGCCGGAAGCCTTAAAAAGGACGGGAGTATTGTGGCCGAGCTGCAGGTAATTACCGGTGCAACAAGTGAAATAGGCTTCAATAAATTAGGAGCAACCACATATTAATATTAGTCTCGAGTCACTAGTCTCGAGAATTGGGGTGGGCTTTAAGGCATATAACCGACCCGTTATAAAACAATGAAAGGATGAACAATATGTTACAGGATAAAAAGGTTATCATTATTGGCGATAGAGATGGTATACCTGCTCCTGCAATAGAAGAGTGCTTAAAGACGGTAGGGGCCGATGTGGTATTCGCTGCTACAGAGTGCTTCGTCTGAACGGCTGCAGGAGCAATGGACCTGGAGAACCAGAAGAGAGTTTTGGATTTATCAGAAAAACACGGCAAGGAAAATATTGTCGTAGTTCTTGGTACTTCCGAGGCCGAATCTGCAGGGCTTACTGCTGAAACAGTCACAGCAGGAGATCCGACCTTCGCAGGTCCTTTGGCAGGAGTCTCGTTGGGACTCAGAGTATATCACATGTTTGAGCTGAAAGATCAGGTTGATGCAAATGTTTATGATGAACAGTGCGGTATGATGGAAATGGTGCTTGATGTTGACGCTATTATCAGCGAAGTCAAATCAATAAGGGACCAGTACAGCCAGTTCAAAGACTGATAAAACAAATTCCATTTTATGAATGCTGTAAGCAAACCTAGAGAGGAGGGAAATTTCTAAATGATTAGAGTTGTACATTATATAAATCAGTTCTACGGCGGTATTGGCGGTGAAGAAAAAGCCGATGTCAAGCCGGAGGTTAGAGAGGGTGTCGTTGGCCCGGGTATGGCTCTTAAGGCGGCATTGGGAAATGATGTCGAAATAGTGGCTACGGTAATCTGCGGTGACTCATATTTTAACGAAAATATGGAAGAGGCTTCTGCAGAAGTACTGGAAATGATCAAAAAGTACAATCCGGATTTATTTATTGCCGGACCTGCTTTTAATGCAGGAAGATACGGGGTGGCTTGCGGATCAATCTGCAAATCGGTCAAAGATAGTTTGGGCATCCCGGTAGTGACAGGTATGTATCCGGAGAATCCGGGAGCGGATATGTTCAAAAAGGATATATACATTATAGAAACAGCTAATGCTGCAACCGGCATGAGACAGGCAATTCCCGCAATTGCCAGGCTGGCATTGAAGCTTTTCAGGAATGAGGATATCGGTACAGCGGCTGAAGAAGGATATATACTGAGAGGAATAAGGAAGAACATATATAATTCGGAGAGAGGCTCCAAGAGGGCTGTGGATATGCTGCTGGCAAAACTTAAGGGTGAGAAGTTTGAGACAGAATATCCAATGCCTGATTTTGACAGAGTCGCTCCAAACCCGGCAGTGACCGACATGAAAAAAGCCAAGATAGCCCTGGTTACTTCAGGGGGTATAGTTCCAAAGGGTAATCCGGACAGAATTGAATCCTCCAGTGCTTCAAAATACGGGAAATATGATATCTCAGGGGTCAGCGACCTTACCGCTGAAACCTATGAAACGGCCCACGGCGGATACGATCCTGTATATGCAAATCTGGATGCCGATAGAGTACTTCCTGTAGATGTTATGAGAGAACTGGAAAAAGAGGGAGTCATCGGGGAACTTCACAGATACTACTATGCAACCGTAGGCAATGGAACTTCAGTCGCCAATGCAAAGAAATTTGCGGATACATTTGCCAAGGAACTTGTAAAGGATGGGGTGCAGGCAGTTGTACTCACCTCGACCTGAGGTACCTGCACACGTTGCGGCGCAACGATGGTAAAAGAGATTGAAAGGGTAGGGATACCGGTAGTACACGTTTGTACCGTTGTTCCGATTTCCCTGACAGTCGGCGCTAACAGGATAGTACCGGCGGTTGCCATACCACATCCTCTTGGAAATCCAACACAAAGCAAAGAAGATGAAAAGGCATTGAGAAAGAGCATAATACTTAAAGCGCTTAAGGCTCTTGAGACAGAAGTACACGGACAGACAGTATTTGATAAATAGACGGCGAGGGTGGTGCAAACCACCCTTGTTTTAACGGAGGTGTAAATAAAATGGCTTTGCCAGTAGTAAAAGGAGCGGCCTATATACTCGTGCATACACCGGATATGATAATGCATTACGGTACTACATGCTCACTTGAACATGAGACCAATCCCGAGTCCGAATTTATGAAAAAATTCCCGGGACTTGTGAGAAGCTATGAGGAGACAGTAAAATATGCCCCCAATCAGGCATATATAGGTGCTATTCTTCCTGACTCCCTTAGCACAATAGAAAGACCATGGCATAAGAATCTTATTCAGGATGCCAGGCCGGAAGGCAAAATGGGAGAGATAATAGAACAGGATGAGTTATATGCTGCAATAAAGATTAGCGATGCTTTTGATCTCGTCACCCTGGAAAAGGAATTCCTTGCCGAAATAAAAGCGAAACTGTCCAAGAAACCTCTCTACACTGAAGCAGAGCTTGCCAAGCTTAAAGAGGGTGCAGAGGGGTCAGAAATCGAAAACAGGGTAAAAGCCGGCGCCGAACCTCTTCTTAAAGGCAACAGGCTGGTCGGCTGCATAAAAGCAGCTCATGACAAGGATAAGAACCTGACAGCCCATATTATGGTTGAGAATCTTGTAGTGAAAGCTTCGGGAGTAATGGCACTGAAAAATCTGATATACAGGAACAACATTCCTGCTGATTCCATAGAGTATATAATCGAATGCTCCGAAGAAGCATGCGGCGACATGAACCAGAGGGGCGGCGGCAACTTTGCCAAGGCTATTGCCGAAGTTGCAGGCGCTGTCAATGCCACCGGCTCAGACCTTAGAGGCTTCTGTGCAGCACCATCCCATGCACTGATAAATGCTGCTGCCTTAGTAGAGGCAGGAGTATACAAAAGTGTGGCAATAGTTGCAGGCGGTGCAACCGCAAAGCTGGGCATGAATTCAAGAGACCATGTTAATAAGGGCCTTCCTGTGTTGGAGGATTGTCTTGGGGGATTTGCAATACTGGTTACGGAAAATGACCTAGTCTCTCCGGTGCTCAGGACCGATGCAGTGGGCAGGCATACGGTAGGAACGGGTTCATCACCTCAGGCCGTTATGGAATCATTAATTACCAAGCCTTTGGATAAGGTTGGGATGAAAATAACCGATATAGACAAATACTCCGTGGAAATGCAGAATCCTGAGATAACAGAACCTGCAGGTGCAGGTGACGTTCCTCTCGCAAACCTCAAAATGATAGCCGCTCTTGGGGCAAAGAGGGGAGATATAGACAGAACAGAAATGCCCGAATTTATTAAGGAACACGGAATGCCGGGTTTTGCACCCACACAGGGGCATATACCTTCGGGAGTGCCTTTTGTAGGAGCAGCAAGAGATATGATTATATCGGGCGATATCAAGAGGGCGATGATTGTTGGAAAAGGAAGCTTGTTTTTAGGCAGAATGACCAACCAGTTTGACGGCGTATCCATCATAATGGAGAAGAATACAGGCCAGGAAGAAACAACAGGCGCGGTTTCCAAAGAGGAAGTTAAGGGAATGGTGGCAGAGGCAATGAAAGATTTTGCATCCTTCTTACTAAGTGGAAAGCAGGGGTGATGTATATGACTGGGAATCAGGTTAGTTCAATGATTGGTGAAGTGTTTAGCGAGATTGCCGACGCTATGATTATCGGAGAATTCGGGAAAAGGGTGAAAGTGGGCCTGACTGCCTTTGGCAGTGAGCATGGGACAGGAGAGCTGGTAAAAGGAGCTGAAATGGCATCCAAGAAATACAGCGATTTTGAAATAGTGCTTATTGGCCCCAAGATTGATACGAATCTTAGAATAGTAGAAGTAAATGGCGAAGGGGAAATGCATAGGAAAATGGATGAGCTGCTGGAAAAGGGTGAGCTGGATGCAGCAGTTACCATGCATTACAATTTCCCGATAGGAGTATCTACAGTCGGAAGGGTAATAACCCCCGGTTTCGGGAAGGAACTGATACTTGCTACAACAACAGGCACCTCATCAACCCACAGGGTCAGCGGAATGGTCAGAAATGCCCTGTATGGCATTATAACAGCTAAAGCTTTGGGAATAACGACCCCTACCGTAGGAATACTTAATGTTGATGGGGCCAGACAGGTCGAGAGGGCTCTTAAGGATTTGAAGGGCAACGGATATGATATTAATTTTTCCGAATCCGTAAGAGCGGACGGCGGTGTGGTAATGAGGGGAAATGACCTGTTGGCAGCCGCTTCCGATATCATGGTAATGGATACCCTGACAGGCAATCTCATGATGAAAATATTTTCCGCTTATACGACCGGAGGGAGCTATGAGTCTTTAGGTTATGGCTATGGACCCGGTGTAGGAGATAACTATGACAAAATAATCTGCATACTGTCAAGGGCTTCCGGAGCACCTGTGGTGTGTGAAGCGCTAAGGTATGCTGCAAGCTGCGCACAAGGCGGGCTGACAAAAATAGCAAAAGCGGAGTTTGAGAAGGCCAGAAGGGCAGGGCTTGACAATATACTGAACGGGCTTACCGCCGAGAGCAAAAAAGAAGTTAAAAAGACTGAAATGAAACAGCTTGAAAAGAAACCGGTAACGAAATCCGTAGCAGGTATAGACATACTTGAACTTGAAAATGCAGTAGAGGATTTGGCATCTGAGGAAATTTACTCCGAGAGCGGAATGGGGTGTACCGGACCTATAATTTTAGTGGCTGATGAAGACTATAACAAGGCCGTAAATGTACTTTTTGCAAAGAAGTATATAAGTGAAAAGCCGCTGGATTGCAATTGTTAGGGATCTAAGAACAAAGGCGGCTTCGCCGCATTTGCTGCCCATGCGCCTTTTTCGAGCATGCGAGAAAAATATGGCGCGGGCACTTAAATCAATGGTTTTTATTTAATTGTATAGGAAAGTTATACTTTCCTATACAATTAAATAAGTGCCGGGCTGCCCGGCACTTATTTTTTAATTAGTAGCAGGAAATATAAAAACTGTGTAGAATTATTTACTATCGCATACTATAATATAATTGTGATACAATTGTAATGCAATTGTAAAAACAAAAAGAAATATTAAGGGGGAAGATTGATGTTTAAAAAGAGTTTAGTACTTGTTTTGGCATTTGTAATGATTCTGACAGCATTTACAGGCTGTGCCAAGCCGGCACCGGCAGAGCCGGCTGCCGAGCCGGCAGCTGCAGATACACCGGCAGAGCCTCAGAAGCCGGCATTATCCTTCGGTATGATTACTGACGTTGGCGGTCTTGGTGACAAGTCATTCAACGACTCAGCATGGGATGGAATACAGAAAGCCGGTAAAGAGCTTGGAGTTGAACCGGTTATTTTACAGTCTACAAAGCAGGAGGACTATGAGGCCAACATAGGCAATATGGCTCAATCGGTTGACCTTTCAATAGCAGTAGGCTTCCTTATGCAGCAGTCAATGATGTCAGCTGCAGATCAGTATCCGGACAAGAAATTTGGTTTAATCGATGAAGTCGCTGAGAAACCCAATGTTATGTCGGTTACATTTAAAGAGCATGAAGGCTCATTCCTTGTAGGCATTATCGCCGGTCTTACAACAAAATCAAATGTTATCGGTTTTGTCGGAGGAATGGATTTCCCGCTTATACAAAAATTTGAAGTAGGATTTGTTGCCGGTGTTAAATCCGTTAACCCAAAGGCAAAAGTTCTTATTAACTACACCGGTGCATTTGATAACCCGGACAAGGGT
>JAKPKE010000155.1 GCA_029553855.1 Bacillota bacterium
TACCATTATACACTAGAGATTAGCGGGTTTCACGCATTTTATTGACTTAATATGCCCCCTTGGGTGCAATTTTCTGTTTTACATTTTACATATCTTCTAAAGCAGCTTATTACCGTAAAATTTTGGGGTAAAATTATTTTACCTGCGTCTTTCAACATAGCATTTATGCCTGTTCTCAGTCATCGCAATTTGTTCTCTAAGAGTAACTGTCAAGTAAACGTTGGCAACTTTTCTTCATACAAATTTCTCTGTAAGTGTTTGAATCAATATGTCGCATTTATTCCACGATCCTATTGACGCGGGGACCCCTGTACCCTCTGGACACCCTTTTTTAGGCGGAATTGGACTATATCTTTGCGCCCTTCCGCCGCCAAGATTTTACCAGAGTGTGCCGCCCCATATCAATAGGCTTTCGCGGCATAAACGCTCTATTCTGCCCTTTATCTTGTTTTTATCTATAGATTAATTCACTAAAGTTTCTCATATTGAATATGTTGCGTATAGCTTTTCTTCCATTGGTGACCGGATAATTAGTAAATGGTATCCGGCCTCTATGTATATTCCCGTCTTTACCTTTCCCATCCTCTTTCGGAGCTTTCGATGCACTTAGTATCTGAATTATCTCAAGGGTCTTTTCCTCCGGCAATACTACCTTAGAAAATTTTTCAATGGCTTCATTCAGACGTTTGCCTGTCTTTGCTGCTAACAGTTTCCCTAGATTACTGGCACCCTCAATGCTCCAGCTTGCCTTACGATGTTTCATCCTCTGCGCTATTATGTCGCATATGTGATGTTCCATTGTTCCGAGATTACGGTACTCTAACTCCGCAGGGGGCTTTGGAATATCTAATCCCCTCTCTTGATATGGTATCAATCCATCCCGGTTTTCTTTGAAGTATGTGTATAATACTTCAAGACCCTTTTGTTCCTTTTCATCCTCTGTATCATTTACCAATTCTGCAATATATGCCAACGTCTCATCAACCTTTTTATCATTTAATAGTTTAAATATGATCTTCCTTTGCTCCGCATCCCTTACGCTGCTTAATATGGCTTTATTCTTATGAAAAGGGTCAAGCTGATAATGTACTGTATCGTCCATTCCATGCTTTATCCAGGAAGCTCCATCACCGTTCAGTATCCTCATCTGTATCTCATCAATATTGTACTCCCTTGCTATCATTGCCTCTTTTATTCTATAGAACTCAGATGCTTCTTCAAAGCCTGCACAAGCTACTTTGTTTACCAGTTCATATCTGTCCTTGTTGATCTTTCTCCAGCCTTCATACGCCACAGCTACTTTCATTTCCAGCTTTTTACCGGATCTGGGACGGTCTTTCCCTTGGATGTTAATATGTACTCCGTCTGCTTCTTCAAAAAGAACCGGAACTTCCTTTTCTCCACATAGCTGATTTTTCTCCGTTGCTTTAGCCAGCTCCGTTTCATTTTCTTTTACCTTTTGTCCTAAAGCCTGAACTACATTCCATACTCCACCGTGACTGATCCTTTGTCCGCTTAGCTCTGTTATATTATTAGCAGCATTGCGATAAGATGTTATACTGGCATTCTCTACTATTCTCTCTGCCAGATTTGTTGATATCAGCCCTATTGTGTCAAATCCCAAAAGCTCATCTAATAAATACTTGAATGCTTTTCTACCTTCATCATCCGTATATTCATAAATCACACGGGAAAATTCTACTTCCCCCATAAGCGTTTTTATTGATGTACGC
>JAKPKE010000075.1 GCA_029553855.1 Bacillota bacterium
TCTTAACTGCCGTTGCTGGTAACCCACAAATATCTGTAAATCCTACTTCTTTTACCTTTGGTTCGGTAGCGGTGGGAACAACTTCCACGCAGAACTTCACGATTACTAATACCGGCGGTTCTACTCTTACCGGTTCTATAACCACACCTACAGGTTATTCCGTTACCGCTGCAGCAAAAGAAATTCGCAATACTCTTAGCTTTTCCATTCCTGCAGGACAGAGCAAGACCTATATTTTAAGCTTTTCACCTGTCTCTGCAATCAGCTATAATGGCAATGTTACTATTAGCAGCAACAGTCAGACCCAAGCTAATTTATCTCTTCCGGTTACAGGCAGCGGATATTTTCCTCCCACTATATCTGTAAATACCAATACCTTATCTGCTAATTTGACTACCGGAGCTGAAAGCACTCAAACTTTCACAATCAGTAATACCGGCTCACAATCCTTAACTTATACTATGGTAGTTAGTGAACCTACTGGCAGAAATGAAGCCATCAGTCCTGTTAAAACAACCGGCAGTAAAAGTATTGCCGGCTCTACTTTAACTTTGAATGCAGATGAGTATACTTCCGGCACAACGGTTGACTGGACTTTCACAGTAACTAATGCCAGCACAGATACTGAATGGTTGAAAGAAATTATTGTCACTTTCCCGGCGGGAGTAACTGTTAATAGCGCAACTAATTTTGTCGGTGGTAGCGGAGGTGACTTAGTTCCTGATAATACAACCGGAGCAGGTATTACCATTAGTTGGTTTGGAGAATCTGATTATGGATATGGTTTAATTCACGGTTCAGAATCTGCTACCGCTACAGTAAATGTAACTATCAGTGCCGGATTGGTTACTACAATTGTTCTTCCCTATACAATAAATGGCGATATTTGGGGTGCAGAACCGAATACTGTAAGCGGAGAAATTTCGCTTGCCTGTTCTCTTCCTCCGGTGGAATGGTTTAGTGTAACTCCCAATAGCGGAAATATTCCTGCTGGTGGAAATCAAACTATTAGCGGTCATTTTTCTGCTGTCGGAATGGCAGAAGGTATTTATAATGCAGTTTTAACTATTCAAAGCAACGATCCCGTTCATCCTATAACAACCCTGCCGGTAACAATGGATGTATCTTCGGGCAATCATTCTCCGCATATCAATCTGCCGGAGAGCTTCAGTTTTGATAAAAACGGTTCGCTGACAGAGAATTTTGCTTCCTACATCAGTGATGCCGATAACGATCCCTTAACCCTTTCCGTGAGCGGAAATAATCATCTTCAGATTGCTATTAACGGAACACAGGTAACTTTCACTGCAGACCAAAATTGGGTAGGTAGTGAAAATATTACTTTTGGGGTTAGCGATACAGACCTGACTGCTTATGACAATGTTACGGTGATAGTTAACCCTGTTAATATACCTGATTGGCAACCTGTTGTTTATCCCACAAATCCTGCTACGGTTTATGCACAGGTGTCTATTGAAGGAATTCCAGCTCAGCTGAATGATTTGGTAGGGGCTTTTGTGAATAATGAATGTA
>JAKPKE010000077.1 GCA_029553855.1 Bacillota bacterium
CCAGGCTTTGCACTGGTGGGAAGTATATTCTACACAACTTTCAATAGAATACAAGCAATGTCTTGACGAAGGCAAAGATATTACCAAGTTGAAAACTCTTATGGAAAGCATCCAGGCTTTGGAGACATCCACTTATAAAGAACAACTGGCGGACACGTTGCATAATATGATTCTGAATACTCCCTATGCACCGGATTATCCGTATAATGAACCCGATGAGCTTAATTTGATTTATCCTTTAACCAAACACGATTTCCACTATCCTTTCGTTAAGCTTTCACCGAATGTTTTGAAAAGTAAAATCAAAGGAGCATGGATGGGCCGCATTTGCGGGTGTCTGCTGGGAAAAACGGTGGAAGGTATCCGCACGGAGGAACTTGTCCCGCTGCTTAAAGAAACGGGTAATTACCCCATGCACAGATACATTCTCAAGTCGGATATGAGTGAAGAGATTTATTCGAAATACAAGTATAATTTAAGAAGCAGATGTTTTGCCGATGCAATTGAATATGCTCCTTCGGATGACGATACCAACTATACGGTACTCTCCTCCGTTATCGTAGATAAATTCACCGACCGGTTTACCTCATATGATGTAGCAAAAACCTGGCTGGAAAAACAGCCGAAGAGTGCTTATTGCACAGCCGAGAGAGTAGCTTTTCTGAATATAGCAAAAGGTTATCTGCCTCCGGAAACCGCAATTTACAAAAATCCGTTCAGAGAATGGATAGGTGCTCAGATAAGGGTGGACTACTACGGGTATATCAATCCCGGAGATCCTAAAAAAGCGGCATATATGGCATGGAAAGATGCAAGAGTATCTCATGTAAAGAACGGCATATACTCATCAATGCTGATAGCTGCAATAATAGCCTCAGCGGCTTGTTGCAATAATGTGAAAGATGCTATATATTACGGTCTTTATCAAATACCCCAGACATCCAGACTGTACAAAGCAGTCATGAAGGTATTAAAACAATATGAATCGGGAATGACTTGTGAAAAGTGTTTTGAATCTATACATGAAGAATATGATGAACATTCGGGACATCACTGGTGTCATGCCATTTCCAATACCTGTGTAGTAATAGCTTCGCTCCTGTACGGTAACAATGATTATGCCAAATCAATATGCTTAGCAGTGCAGACAGGGTTTGATACCGACTGTAATGCCGCTACGGTAGGTTCCGTTATCGGAATGCTCAAAGGAATAGAGTATATACCCGATTATTGGACCGCTCCGATAAAAAATAAACTGGAGACCTCCATTTTCGGAATCGGTATTGTTGACACGAAATACCTTGTGGATATAACGTATAAACATCTGATGAGCTATTCCGATATTTACAAGTAGCGGTAAAAATATAAACCCCGGTAAGTCATATATATAATAGTAGTATTTCTTATTGCCGATTTAATATTGTTCATGATAAAATTATGTTGTATAGCAGATATATAATGTAATACAGTGACTATTTCATAAAATTAAAAGAAAAATACAAAGGGGGTAGTGAAATGTTCTGTCCGAAATGTGGTACAAATAATGGTGATAACACGAGATTCTGTTTTAATTGCGGTTATGCTTTGTCCGCACCTCAACAGCCGAACCAACAGTTGCCGCCACTGCAGCAACCTAACCGATATCAACAACAGTTACCGCCTCTCAGGCAACCTAACCAATTCCAACAGATGCCGCCCCTACAGCAGGCACCGTACGGACGGCCATATGTACAACCTAAGAAAAGTAAAGTAGGTGTCGTAATTGCCGTAATTGCCATCATTGTAGTTCTCGGTTTGCTCGTAGCGGCATTATACAACGGTTGGTTTTCTTCTGCTCCCGGAATTAAAAAGGCATGCGTAGCTACAGCGCTGGATCCGGAAACTTATGAGCCTCTCAACCAGGTCAGAAACGTATCCAGTACCGAACCTACCATTTATGTTGCGGCTTATATACAAAATGTTAACCAAGGCGTAAATGTTGTCTCCGTTTGGTATCATCTTGATTCAGACGAATCTTTTATTTCCGACTATATGTATATTGACTATGACGCATGGTTCTACTTCTGTATAGACCAGAGTGAGTTTGACTTCCCTGTCGGAGATTATGTAGTGGAATTGTACATTGATGATTATCTGGAGGAAACAGTGGAGTTTACTATCTATTAACAACAACAGTTACCCATATGGATGTTAATATAAATATTCTTATCTGATAGCGGTGTCTATAAAAAGCGACTGAAATACAGCGAAGCAATACGCTTTTCAATAAACATTTTTTTACATTTTTCTTTATTTCTATCTTTTTTGTGATATAATCTCTAATGGTCAACTATGACAAAAATTATAAAAAACATGGCTGCATAAAGCAGTCCTATATATATAAGTATTGGTTACCGGCGAATTATTTGATAATTAAAATATGGACTTGTGTATTACCTCTTCTCAAACTGATCCGCCGACGTAACTAAATGAGTTATGGATTATGAAGAAAGATTTTGACAAAAAAGACAGATTAATTGATGACATGACTGAAAATAACAGCAACCGGATATACCGTTCCGTGAATACTTCGGAGGAAGAGACCAAACGACTCTTGGCTTTAAATGAAGAGTTGGAAGAGAAAAAAGAACAGTTACAGATAATACTGAACTCAACTGCGGAAGCTATTTACGGGGTAGATACGGAAGGGATATGCACTTTCTGCAACAAAAGTTGTCTGAGAATATTGGGTTATGAAACCGAGGACCGGCTTCTTGGCAAAAAAATGCATGAACTGCTGTTTGACAGTACCGACGAAAGGACATGCAAAGTTATCGAGTACATGAAAAAAGGCAGAGCTTTGCATATAGATAATATAAAGTTCTTAAAAGCGGATAAAAGCACTATTCATGTTGAACTGCATTCTTATCTTCAGTATAAAAATGACAAGGTTATAGGTGCGGTGGTAACTTTCCTGGATATATCTCAAAAGATATCCGATATGGAGTGTATAAGATACCTGAGTTATCATGATGTGCTTACCGATCTTCCCAACAGGCGGTTTTTTGAGAAAAAAATAAAAGAGGTTGATGTATCGGATAACCTGCCGTATTCGGTAATATTTGCCGATATAAACGGTCTTAAGATAACCAACGATATATTCGGACATGATATAGGTGACAGATTGATTCTGAGATCGGCACATGCGATGAAAAATAATGTGAGCAAAGATACATTCATAGCCCGTGTAGGAGGTGATGAATTTATTGTACTATTACCTAAGACCGATCGTGAAGAAGCATACGATATAATGAATGCGGTTAAAGAGGAAATACATAACGCCAGAATAGCTGCTATAACATGCAGTATTTCCATAGGATCAGAGACAATCACCGATAATAAAACATCCATTGACCAGGCAATCAATATGGCCGAAGACAGGATGTATCGTGAGAAAGTCATGAACAGAAGAAGCACCAATACCGATATGCTGAATGAATTGGTCGTAACCCTGCACAAAAGAAGTCCCAGAGAAGTGGTCCATTCCAAGAATGTATCGGAATTATCGGAAAAGATAGCATCGGCCATGAAACTACCCGAACCTCTGGTTAAAAAAGCAAAGATAGCGGGATACATGCATGATATCGGGAAAGTGGTACTTGACGAGAATATACTTAAAAAGGAAATTTACACTGATGAGGAAAGAGAACAGTTCCATCTACACCCTGTTTACGGATACAGAATATTAAATCTTTTTGATGATATGCTGGACATAGCCGAAGGCATATACTCCCATCATGAGAAATGGAACGGTTCAGGGTATCCCAAAGGCTTGAAAGAATCGGATATTCCTTTAATTGCAAGAATTGTTGCGGTTGCGGAAGCATATGATGCGCTCACTAACACTAAAAACATCTGTGCTTTATCAAAAGAAGAAGCTTTGGGCAGAATCAAAGAATCTTCAGGGGTAACACTTGATCCCTATATAGCCGATTTGTTCGTGGATATTATGCAAAAGAGTGTAACAGTATGAATTCCGGATTTAAAAATAATAGAGAGAAAATATTTACCTTAATTTTACCTTGAATTACCAATAATGCATATTTTTGCTTGCACTTTATTTACAGATAGTGTATATTATGCTGGAATGATTATTTAGAAGGTGTATGTTGGGGGGGAAAAATAAGGTTTTAAGAAGATACCTTTCAAATAATAATAGATTTAAGTCTGATAACCCTGATTACGGAAGAGCATTCCTTTTGAATGCAGCACTTGCATATATGTCAGTTATATGTATGATTTTCGGAATTCTGCATATAATTAAAACCGATCATCCTATTTTTATCTACTTCTATTTTGCGGTAATGATATTGTCGATTGTTGTAATCATATTCTTCCATAAGACGGATAATGTAAAGCTTACTTCCCTTTTTGCAGTAATATTAGCAACTTTTATAATGGGTTCCATTCTGCATCTGGTTTACAGCGACTATTCCGGCTTATTCTGGGCTGCGGCATATCTTCCGTTCGTGTACTTGATGCTTGAAGGAAAGAAAGGAGTAAGGGCAACACTGATTCTGGGAGTATCGGGACTTTTATACATTATTTTTTTCCACAGGGACTGGCAACCTGGCATCTTTAACTATATGTCAATTATCAATATTGCAGGCGCCGGTGCATGCCTGATGTTACTGATAGTGTATTATGAAAGAAGCCAAAAACGGGCGGAAAAATCTCTTGTTGCCAAAAACAATCAACTTCATCTGATGTCCATAACGGATAGGCTCACCGGTCTTTATAACAGACACAAACTGGATGAAACACTGAATGAACTGGTATGCAAAAGTAAAACCTGCAAAAAGCCCTTTTCCATCATCATTGCGGATATTGACAGATTCAAATCCATAAATGACACATACGGACACCTGACAGGCGATAAAGTGCTTGTGGAGATATCCAATCTTCTGTTGGCTTGTGTAAGACAAACGGATATTGCAGGACGCTGGGGCGGTGAGGAGTTCCTTATAATCTGTCCCGACACCGATTATGCAGGTATAACGGATATAGCAAAAAGAATAGAAGCATTTATTTCCGGATATAACTTCGGGTGTTGCCAGGGAGTAGCATTAAGCTGCGGAGTTGCTACTCACAACAGCGGTGAAACAGTGGATTCTCTGCTCCAAAGAGCGGATACAAACATGTATCAGACTAAGCAATCCCGCAGAAATACCTGACAACTGTTTTTATGGTAAAATAAAGTACGGTAAAGGAACTCAAACATGTATAAGATACTTATTGTTGAGGACGATTTAGTTATTGCTTCTTCATTAAAAAAACATATTGAGACATGGGGCTATGAGGCTCAGATAGTGAGTGATTTTAAGAATGTATTTGACTGTTTCATGGATTTTAAACCGCATCTTGTTCTTTTAGACATTTCACTTCCCTACTTTAACGGTTATCACTGGTGTGAGAAGATAAGAAAAGTTTCTAAAGCACCTATTCTTTTTCTTTCTTCTTTTTCCGACAATATGAATATAATAATGGCGATGAATATGGGAGCAGATGACTTCATAGCAAAACCTTTTGATATTGATGTCCTGACTGCTAAAATCAATGCACTTCTCAGGAGAGCATATGATTTTAAGCCTGATGATGATTTTATAGCAGTTAACGGCCTATTGCTCAACACTAATAATTTAACAGTTGAATATGAAGGAATAAAAAGTGAGCTTACTAAAAACGAGTTTCGCATTTTACAGGTGCTTATGAGTAACAGCGGCAAAGCGGTTTCACGCGATATGCTTATGACAAAATTGTGGGAAACGGACAGTTATATAGACGATAATACTTTGACTGTTAATATTAACAGATTGAGGAGAAAACTTGAAAGCATGGGACTGGTTGATGTTATAAAAACCAAGAAAGGAGTCGGTTACCTTATTTCGTGAAATTGTTATATGAATACCTGAAATATCATATTAAAAGTATCATTCTGTTTGTCGTTTTTACAATTATCTTTGCAATTGTATTGCACCTCTACTCTCTTCCCCTTGAACCGGTTCTGTATGCCGCCATATTGTGTCTGGTACTGGCTGTAATAATAACCCTGATAAGTTTTTTCCGATTCCGAACAAAACACATTGCTCTGCTTAAGATGATAGACAATATTTCCGTAAGCAAAAACGGTCTTCCCGCTCCTAAGAATATTATAGAAGAAGATTATATTAAACTTATTGATGTTTTGCATAAAGAGAAATGCGAAATAGATTCACAAAAGTCGCTTACCATTTCCGAGTTGAACGATTATTACACTTTATGGGTACATCAAATCAAAACACCTATATCGGCAATCAAGTTGTTGTTTAAATCAAAAGGGATAAATGATATTGAACTTGAGCAGCAACTCTTCAAAATTGAGCAGTATGCTGAAATGGCTTTACAATACATAAGAAGCGAATCGGACACGACCGATTTTGTTATACGCGAGTATTCTTTAGATGCAATTATACGTCAGGCAATAAGGAAGTATTCCAAATTATTCATCTTGAAAAAAATATCCCTGAATTACACCCCGACCGATGCAGTTGTAATAACCGACGAAAAATGGCTTTTGTTCGTGATAGAACAGATTCTATCCAATTCTCTTAAGTACACACAAAAAGGTACTATATCAATATATATGGATGACAGGTATGACCTAACTCTTATTATTGAAGATACCGGAAAAGGAATAGAACCCGAGGATATTCCCAGAATTTTCGAAAAGGGGTATACGGGGTATGCCGGTAGGATTGACAAGAAATCTACGGGTATAGGTCTTTATTTAAGTAAAAAAATACTGTCAAGACTATCTCACAAAATTCGCATATATTCAGTTCCCGATAAAGGCACCAAAGTTCTTATTGATTTATCGTATAGCGACAAAATATCCGAATAACTTACAAAAATGTAAGATAGGATTGTTTTTTGTAAGCAACTGTTATGGTTAATCGTGCAATATCCTGTAATAATTGTATTGCGGATATTTCATATGGAGGAAAATATGACTGTGACAAATATGATTTTAGATGTTAGAAATATTAAAAAAGTTTACACAACCAGATTCGGAGGACATCAGGTTCAAGCCTTATCGAATGTGACATTTTCCGTTGAACAAGGGGAATTCATTGCGATAATGGGCGAATCAGGTTCCGGAAAAACCACTCTACTTAATATATTAGCAGCTTTAGACAAACCTACATCGGGCGAAGTATTCTTAGACGGTAATGCTCTTACAGGTATATCGGAAAAGGAAATCTCCGCATTCAGACGCAACAACTTGGGATTTGTTTTCCAGGATTTCAATTTATTGGACAACTTTACCGTTAAAGATAATATTCTTTTACCTCTTGTCTTATCGGGCAAAACATATGATGAGATGGTTCCCATACTCAAGCCGGTACTGAATAAATTAGGAATAGAGGATATAACGGAAAAATATCCTTATGAGATATCAGGCGGGCAGAAACAAAGAACAGCTATAGCACGGGCAATAATAACAAACCCGAAACTGTTACTCGCCGATGAACCGACAGGAGCCTTGGATTCCAAAGCAACTAATTCACTTTTAAAACTTTTCCGCAAAATAAATGAAGACGGACAGACTATTCTGATGGTCACCCATTCCATAAAAGCCGCAAGCCATGCATCCAGAGTGCTTTTTTTGCGTGACGGAGCGATTTTTCATCAGATATACAGAGGAGAATCCACAAATGAAGAACTGTATCAGAAAATCTCCGACACTTTGACCATTTTAGCAACAGGAGGCATTTTCAATGCGTAATTCCATGTATTTCAAGCTTGCCGCATCTAATATCAGAAAAAACGGCAAGACTTATATACCCTACTTAATTATGTCAATCACAACTATTATGATGTTTTATATAATGGTTTTTTTAGTGTATAATCCGGGTTTGTCCGGTATGAGAGGTGAAAGACACATTAAGACCGTACTCTCATTAGGGTGTTATATAACAGGGGCTTTTTCCGCTGTTCTGCTTTTTTATACAAACAGTTTTCTTTTCAAAAAAAGAAAAAAAGAAATAGGCTTATACAACATTCTGGGTATGGAGAAGAAACATATCGCCAAAATGCTTACTATAGAAAACATGTACTCATATTTGGTGACTATAGTATTAGGTCTTTTCTTCGGTATTCTTTTTTCCCGCCTTATGCTGCTTATACTGCTAAACATACTCAAAGCCGGAACAGGCTTTGTATTTAATATATCAATAGAGGGATTATGCATAACATTTGTTTTCTTTACAATAGTGTCCGCATTAATATTACTTAACAATATCCGACAAGTACATTTAACCAAACCTGTTGAACTGTTAAAAGGAAGCAGTTTGGGAGAAAAAGAACCTAAAACACGATGGCTGCTTGCAATAATAGGAGTTCTTTCCACAGGGGCCGGTTACTATATAGCTTTATCGGTAGAAAATCCGCTTGCAGCTTTAAATATTTTCTTTTTGGCGGTTATATTGGTAATAATAGGCACATACTGTCTTTTTACTGCAGGCAGCATAGCACTTCTCAAACTTCTCAGGAAAAACAAAAAGTACTATTACAAAACAAATCATTTTACAGCCATTTCGGGCATGATTTACCGCATGAAACGAAATGCGGTAGGGTTGGCAAATATATGTATACTGTCGGCAATGGTTCTTGTAACCGTATCCTCAACCGTCTGTTTATATGTCGGTATGCATGATGCCCTGAACAACAGATTCCCGACAGATATTGAGATAATCACTCACAATGCAGATAAAGAACAGTCAGTATCCATAAGCAACGCCGTTAACAAAATTGTTTCGGAAAGCGGTTATGAAATTTCAAAATACAGCGAATTCAGGTACTTGTCACACTCAATGCTATATGAAGAAGAAAAAGACACCTTTTCTATATGTTTCGATATCAATAAAAACTCCGACAATATGTATTATGTATATTTCTTCCCTGTCGAAGATTACAATAAAAAAACAGGCACTGATATTCTCCTTGAAGATAAAGAAGTACTTATATACAATCGCAACAATGTTGATTTTACAGGTAATTTAAATATACAAAGCATAGAGTTCATTGTTAAAGGAAATGTAAAAGACCCGGGTTTTCCCATGTCCGTTGACGGTTTTAACAAGGTTTATTTATTCTTTAAAGACGAACAGGTAATTATAGATATAAACAAACAGTTTGAGGAGTATTTCGGTGCTTACAGTAGCCTTACACATACAATAGCTTTTGATGTTATGGGAGATAAGGCAGAACAGTTAAAGCTGACCGATAGAATAAAGGTTACCTTTGAAAGGCTTGAAGAAAACATTTCCATCAATACAATATCCAAAGCGGAAGAAGAATACGTGTTTTACGCAATTTACGGAGGACTGTTTTTCTTAGGGTTGTTTTTAGGAGTGCTTTTTATGATGGCAACCGTCCTCATAATCTACTACAAACAGATCTCCGAAGGTTATGAAGACAAGCAGAGGTTTCATATAATGCAGCAAGTAGGCATGACAAAAGCCGAAGTCAGACAATCCATACGCTCACAAGTACTTACGGTATTTTTCCTGCCTTTAATAATGGCAATTATACATATTGTTTTCGCATTCAGAATGATAACAAAAATATTAGGAGTATTGTACCTTACAAATGTACCGCTATTCATAAACTGTACCGTAATAACCGTAGCGGCTTTTACACTATTCTACATGGCGGCATATTCGCTAACCGCGCATAGTTACTACAAGATTGTAGAGTGAAAACGGAAACAAAGTTTAGACAGCATTACAAAAACAGAATGCTTATTAAACCTTAATAACGTATTTATTAAGATAACAGGGATATTTTGTAAGATCCTCCCTGTAAGGAGCCAACACAACTATATTCCCTGTTTCTTTATCCTCATAAACTCCGTGATTGGAATAGTCCACTACATTGGAAGTTTTTACACTTAAGTTGTGATGCTCTCTTTTAGTGTCGATAACGGTAACACTCTTTTTTATTATCCTTTTAGTTTCCTTATCGACTTTTGCTATGCATAAAGGATATCTGGGCAGGTTTCCTTTGGGGTTTTCTCGGTTTATTACACCTATGAAATAGAGATTACCGTTACTGTGATTGAGCAATTTGGGTATGCTTGAAGAAGAGTACATTATACTGCCGTCATCATACAGAAGCATTTCGGGATCTGACCAGGTATAGCCGTAATCTTCTGATATACTGTAGAATTTTGCACCGATTATGCTGTCCGACTGCGTATAATTGCTGTTACGCATAACCATTAATATTTCATTTTCTTTTCCGTCTATTATTCCGAATGCAGGCTCATACAGTCCCCTTATCGATTTGTCCGGCTCCACAGTCACATACTCCCCTAAATCCCATTCATATTCAAGTTTTTCACTGTTCCATGCCGCTTTTAAAGCCCCCGCTTTCATATATCCCATACCTGTGGGATTAAAAAGAGTACCGTCTTTATTAAGCATCTGTACCTGTACCGGCACCAGAAGGCTGTTATCTTTTGCACGTACTATGAGGGGCGAAACCGTAGCTGCCATATTAACTCCGAATTCCACAGATTTCATAAAGTGTTTTGTGTTATAGCAATCGCCTTTTTGTACAATGTATTTCTTATCCGTCCAGGTATATCCGTCATCAAATGACAGTCTGTAATACAAGGTCCTCATTCTCCACAGGGAAGCTATCTTATTTTCCTCCCAGTATGTATCATTTGCTACATATAAAATTACCTTTGCATCGGTATCACAATACAGCGCACCGTAGCCGCTTTTAACCCGGCTGTTGTTAAAATCATATACATAGGATTTTTCTATAAGCCCCTGTTCTATCCAGGTGTTGCCGTTATCTTTTGAACGTAAAAGCACACTGCCGGCATTGCTGTCCGAAGCATTGAACAAATCGAAATTCATCAGTAAATCGTCGGAATGGATACAACGTACAACCGACGGTCCCAATATGAAATAGTCCATATATTCCAGATACTTATCGGTCTTTTCAACAATGTCAAAAAACATAACAATCTCTCCGTCCCGCTAACATTATATCATCTATTTATCCTATTATTATGCTCTGATTATTTGTCTGATTATTTTCCATATTATTTTAAATTACCATCTTGTATTTTGACTGTTGATAATATACTATAAATGCTGTCACTTATGCTTTTTATCCGCCGTTCTCAGATTTATCAGGTATGGCAGACGGGAATCATCAGCAGATAACATGTGGGTTTATGTGCAGTTTCAAGTCGTTAAATTACCATAAATCAATTATGTTCAGTACTTTAAATAAACCGGTATTTTACGGTTTTGGAGGATAAACCTTTAATGGTGGAATTAAAAAAGATAACATGGGAGAACTTCGAGCAGTGCCTGTCACTGGGTGTAACCGACAATCAGCAGGATTTCGTAGAAGATAATGTATATGCACTGGCACAGGCTTATGTAGCGGCAACCAATGATAAATTCCCCCCTATTGCATACGCAATATATAATGATGAGACTGTTGTGGGAATAGTCATATTGGTCCATAAATATGCTAAAGACAGCAAGTATTATCACGAAAACTGTTATGAAGTGGTAAGTTTCATGATAGGGCTTCAGTATCAGGGAAAGGGTTACGGAAAAGAGGCTTTTGCAAAGGTAATTGAGGTTATAAAGACATTTCCCGAAGGTAAAGCCAAAGCAATATGCCTGTCATATGATCCGCATAACGATACGGCAAGACACTTATATGCTTCCTACGGATTTATCGAGACCGGCGTTATAAACGATTTAGGAGAGGTAGTGGCTAAATTACCGATAGCAACATAGTTTCCGATATAGTTGTCATACAAATAAGTCCATTTATTTTATTAATCATATTGATTGATATAAACCTTTTATATATTGGTTTTTACCGGGAATTTATGATATATTCTACAGGACGGAAAGGGATGAGTTTTAATGAGAAGAATAAAACTTGACACATTGATATTCGTTGTATTTATAACGGTTTTCGGGTTGCTGAATCTGTTAAATCCCGACAAAAGTGAAATATCTTTACAGGAAAACCGCACCCTTGCAAAAAAACCGGTATTCTCTTTCCAATCAGTGTTTGACAAGAGTTATGCATCAGGCTGGAATGACTATTATTCCGACACCTTGCTCTTGAGAGAAAATCTGATACAGGCAAATGTGCAAATAAAGAAGAACTTCGGAATAGAAAAGAATCGTATCTCCATATCGGTTATAGGAACGGAACCGGCTCCGACAAAGACACCCAAACCTACACAGACACCTGTGGCATCGGTTTCTCCCGTTCCGACGGAAACGCAAGCACATAATCCCGAAACTTCCGATGAGCCTTCGGCATCACCGTCCCCTTCACCCGCTCCCACGCCTGTAGAAGAAGAACCTACCGGTTCCGGTGCCGCAACAGGCATGTATATTACCATCGGTGATGAGACATTCAAGCTGGATACTTATTCGGAAGAAGCATATGATAACTACGCAAATTACATAAATAAAATAAAGAAGATGGCGGGACCGGATATTGAAGTATACAGCATGCTTGCACCGTCCCGCTCCACCTATCTTGCATTAACAAAATATGATTTCTTAAGTTCCCGTGCTGCAAATGTCGAA
>JAKPKE010000157.1 GCA_029553855.1 Bacillota bacterium
TCAGAATGCTGAATTAGCTGATTATATATTTGGGGGTGTTCTAATGAAGAGTATAAGAACCAAAATTGTTGCTTACGTAATTATATTACTATTGGCTGTATGCATAGGATTCGCAGGCCTTTCCTACAACAGTGCTTCAAATGCCTTGCTGGAGCAGGTTGAAGAAACACTGCCCCAATTGGCTGTTCAGGCGGCAAAGGTTGTGGAAAAAACTACGGAGGGCGAGTTAAATACCCTTAAGGTTATTGCCTTGGACCATATTATATGTGATCCTGTTGCTTCCTGGGAAGACAAGCTGACCATATTGAACGAGGAAGCAAAAAGAAGCGAGTATATCAGAATAGGTATAGCCGATATGAGCGGGGAATTGAAGAATAATGACGGTTCGGCAGAAAACATCGGTGGTATGTTATATTTTAAAAAGGCACTTTCGGGACAGAAATATATCTCTGACCCAACAGTTGATAAAGGGAATAATAAATCTGTAATTGTATATGCCGCTCCGATAAAGTATAACGGCTCTACTACGGGTGCTTTAGTTGCCGCAAAGGATGGGGCCAGCTTGAGCGATATTACAAACACAGTGACCTTCGGCAAATCCGGTAATGCTTTTATGATAAATAAAAGCGGTGTAACCATTGCTCACAGCAACATAGATTTGGTGCTGCAAATGGACAATAACCTTGAGAATGTGAAAGAAAATCCAAAGCTTCAACCCTTGGCGGAATTGGAAAAGAAAATGATAGACGGACAATCCGGAGCAGGGGAATATGAGTACGATGGTGTGGTTAAGTATTTAGGATATGCGCCGGTGTACGGCACAAACTGGTCCATTGCAGTAGCTGCGCCTAAGAGCGAGGTTTTAGCGGGGCTCGATAAACTTAGAAATTCAATATTTATTGTTGCTGCTGTGTTATTATTGGCAGGCGCTGCTGCAGGCTATATTTTTTCCGGGTTTATTTCGACTCCGATTAAGTTTATGGCAGACCAGATAAAGAAAATTGCAGGGGGAGATTTAACTCAGGAGTTTCCGGACAAATACAGAAGATTAAAGGATGAGATCGGCATTTTGGTCCAATCTTTGGAAACAACGCAGAATTCGATTGGAGAGATGATAAGGAGTGTAATAGGAGAAGCGGAAAATGTAAACAAAGCGGTAATGCTTACCGGTAAATATATAGCAGATTTAAGCAGTGAGATTGAGGATGTGTCTTCTACGACCGAGGAGCTGTCAGCCGGTATGGAGGAAACCGCAGCATCGGCCGAGGAGATGAATGCCACTTCCGTCGAGATAGATGCGGCTGTGGAGTCTATTGCATTAAAGGCTCAGGATGGAGCTGTTTCTGCAGGAGAAATAAGCAAAAGGGCGTTTGATCTGAGAGAAAGCTTTGCCCATTCCCAGCAGGATGCACTGAAGATACTTTCGGAAGTTAAAGGCAATCTGGAAACTGCATTGGAGGAGTCCAAGTCAGTAGGGAAAATCAATGAACTTGCAGATGCAATATTGCAGATTACCAATCAGACTAATATGCTTGCTCTGAATGCTGCAATAGAAGCAGCAAGGGCTGGAGAGGCAGGCAGGGGATTTGCCGTTGTGGCTGATGAAATCCGCAAGCTTGCTGAAAACTCAAAGAATACTGTCAACCAGATCCAGGATATAACAAAGACCGTAGTTCAATCCGTAGAAAACCTGTCAATGAGTTCGGGCAGTTTGCTGACGTTTGTAAATACTGACGTTATAAGAGATTACAATTCTATGCTTGGTGCAACAGACGATTATAAGAAGGATGCTGAAACAATTGATAGTCTTGTAACGGATTTGTCGGCTACTGCTGAGGAGCTTGCTGCGTCAATACAGAACATGGTCAGGGGCATAAATGAGATTAGCGCTGCAACAAATGAAGGGGCGATCGGTACATCCAATATTGCCCAGAAAACTGTTACTGTTACCGAAACGGGAAGCGAGGTTATGAAACAGGCCGATATGTCCAAGCGCAGTGCCGATAAGCTTATGGAGCTGGTTGCGAATTTCAAGCTGTAAGATCCTTCGCTTTAGCTCAGGATGACAATAATGTAACATCGTTTATTCGTTATATGGAAATAACAAAGCTCAAATCTTGTTTAGAAGAGTTGAGCTTTGTTATTTTTTGCAGAAAACGATTATCATAAATTCATTTATATAAAATAAAGCAGCAATTCCGGCACGAATAATATCGAAATCAATACTATTTTGCAAATTAAGTAATAAAAATGTATGTTTATCGAATATTTGTTGACAATAAATTACATTGTTTATATAATTTAAAATGTTATTTGTGAAAAGGTAAAATGTACCACATAGGTAAATAATCGTCATATTTTACCAGGAGATATATATGAAATTACTTTCAGCCATTAATTACGAAGATATTGAAGATTATTTAAGATATCTGACCGGAATAAAGACCCTGGATATTGTCAAAGACAAGAAATCATTGCTTGATGCGGCAGACTCCGGCAAATATGACTTGGTGCTTCTTTCCGGAGAACTCCACGGAAGCGGGGAAATAAAATATCTAATAGAAGTACTGTCATCGGAAAAATACAAGAGCCAAAGAATTGTATTTTTATATGGCGAATATGATGGGATTTGCGATGATTTTATAAGGTTTTTGATCAGTCATAATATCTTTGACTTTTATGTCGGCGAAGAAATAACTTCCAAAGCTATTGAACAGCTTATATTCATGCCTGCCGGCAAAGAGAAAGCTCTGGGCTATTATAAAAGCCATTTTGACAACCAACAGTACTTCAACCATGAAGAAATTATACAAAAGCAAAGTAAAGGCTTTTTTAAGGGCAATTTGCCGAACAAGCCCTGGTTTGGCCTCAATATTAACAGATATGCCAATAGGACTACGCCCGGGAAGCTGGTTATTTCAATAATATCAAACCAGGCTACGGGCAAGTCCCATACAGCCTGGAATCTGGGCTACTGCTTTTCAAAACGGGGAAATATCACCAGCCTTATTAATATCGACAGGGGTTATTCAGCTAATCTGTTTTATGATATTGATGAGATTTACTATGACCTTCTTGATTTTATAATAAAAAACAATAAGCAAAAGGACATATTTGAAAACTGCTGCAAAAAGAAAAACTTGAACATTATCACCGGAAAGCTCGGGTGTGAAAGAGAAATAAGCAGCGATGATTATATCAAGCTCCTCTATTGTATCCGCACAAAGTCGGATATCACAATTATTGATACAAGGACAGGCTTGTCGGAGCTGACAAGGATTTCTATAAAGAACTCGGTATACGATCTGATGATTTTTGATTGTGATATTATGCATTTTCATATGAATATGAATATGCTGAGGGAGCTGGGGGATGATTTCGTACCGGAAAAGACAATCGCTGTGATTAATAATACTGATGTAAGGTCCTCAGCCCATAAGTTCATATATAATGAGCTGATAAACTCCTGCATACCCTTTAAGGATATGGCTTTTATCGGTAACTGCGGTTTTTTAGGCTATGAAGCAATGCACACGGGCTTTACTCCATACCAGACTGCGGGGGATGATTATAAGGGTTTTGCATTTGATATGGATAACCTGTTGGAGAAATTGGGCATGGAGTCGGTCAGGAGGAGGAGGAGGTTCCTTGACTGCATTTATTAAAGATAAGAAGGTGGGCAGTTGGTTTATATAAAAAAAAGCAAAGCCCATGCAATACGAAGGGCAGCATTTGTCTCCGTTTGCATGTTGTGTACGGTCACTGCCTCATATTCAGCCTATACCCTTTATAACGGCAGATTATCAAAAAAAGCATTGGATTCCCTGAATGGCAGCGCCGGTATAACCCAAAGCAGATATATGCCGGTGGTCCGGGCAAAGTTTAATATGAGACAGGGTGAACTGCTTGATTCAGGCAAGGCAGAGCTAATAGAGGTACCTGACGATCTGATTCCCAGCGGGGCAATTACAAGCTTATCAAAACTGAATAATATGAGGTTGAGGCGGGAAATTGCCGAGAAAGAGTTTCTGAATAATATTGATCTGATGCCGGAAAGTGCCGTCTATGAAGAAGGCGACAGGCTGATTGAACATAATTTTGCAGAAGGGGCCGTTCCTGCCGCAGTTGCGGAGGGCAGTATCATAGATATCAAGCTTTTTATGAAAGGCGGGGAAGACAGCATAGTTGTCTCAAAGGCTGCAGTTATCTCACGCAATTCCAATCTTCTGTCCTTCTATATGAATGAAACGGAACAGGAATATATAAAAGAAGCTGCTTCGGAAGGAATGCTTTTTGCTGTAAAATATGTTGACAATCTGCAGGAAGCAAGCGAGGTTACATATGCACCATCATACGACAAGGAGAGAAAATAACCATATGCGCAATGAAAAGGGAAAGCTTATCTGTATATGGTCCCCGGTATTGCACGGAGAGGGAGGGTCTACCTTAGCCTGTCTGATAGGATTCGGCATGCAGTATTACTCCGGCGGAAGGGTGCTCATTGTCAATAAGGGCAATACCGTAAGCCAAATGGAAAAGTATGTGGAGAAGGATATGGATATCAGGTATTCAATGGACAATTTGAAAATATTCAATACAGGAATAAAGGCTGAGCATATTCTGACCTATGCTACGAAGATGAATACAGGCCTGTACATGATAGCCGGTTCAAGAATCAGTAAAGATATTACCGGGGAGAATAGTGATTTTGACAGGCTTTTTATTGACAAATGTCTGGAGGGCTTCGATATTGTCATAGTTGATATAGATACCGGAGTCAGGAAAGAAAACAGGCTTTATCTGGATAAGGCCGATAAAATAATTGCGGTTCTTACTCCCAACGAAATAGTAATTGACGAGCTGTATCAGAATCAAGGAGTTAAAGATGTCCTCGATTATTTTACAGATAACAAGACAGTAAGGATAATCAACAAGCTTTATGACGGATGGGAGCCCGGCAGGGTGCTTGGCAGATACAAAAGCAGATACTCCTTATCCAATGTCTTCGGCCTGGATTATGACGGAGATATCTTAAATGCCTGTTGTACCGAAAGGAATCTTTATTCCTATACTATGAAGAATATTATGCATGAAAAGAATAAATGTGCAAAGCAGCTTAATGGAATTTGCAGCTTTCTTATCAGTGAGTTGAATATTGAAAACAAAGTCTGTGATGTTAAACATGGGGGCGTATTCAGAAGACTAGTCAGAAGCAGTCTTTACTGATGGGAGGTAATGGGGTGGATCTGAGAAAATACATGATTATTGACGCTCTGGGTGCGCACATTGAAAAATATATTAACAGCTATATCAATTCAGATCCGGCAGATGAACAGGAGAGAAAGATTATATCGCTTCTTAGGGATTATAAGGAAAAATCAACCTCAGGCCTTCCCGAAGCAAGAGATATCATAAAATCTCATATAAAGAACTGTATTCTCACGGGATTTGAAATATATTCGGTCAGCCACAATGGCGGTTTGGATGATGCGGCCTTATTTGAAAAGATAAAGATTGATGAGAAAAACGGGTTAGTGGAATTGATAATGCCTTTTGGGGAGCCTAATAAACTGACCTCCAGGGAGAAATTTGAAATAATTCTTTACAAGAATAGGACAACTGAAAAAAACGGCAGGGACGGATCCTTTAAAGCAATCCTGTCAAGATACCCATGCTGCAGCAAGATTAGGGAGTCGGAGGGTTATGAAAGCCTGAGATATGAATACAACGAAGAAGATATTGAAAATATTTACAAAAATGAAGGCTATACGCTCTCTTTTACGGATAAGGTAGAGATAATATCACAGAGGTTGTATGAGGAAATATTCGGCTTGAAATCTATAGACATGCTTGCGTATTCAGATGTAAATGAAGTGGGCTTCTCGAACAACGGAGAGTACATATATTGTTGGTGCGGAAGAAAGATATGGCTGAGCTTTTTGCAGATAAACGAGGAGGATGCGAGGGTCATACAGGACAGGGCTATAAGCTTTGAAAAGCACTGTCCCCAATTGGATGTAAGCCATCCTGAAATACTGTGTCATAGAGGTGACGGAGCCAGGATAACCGTTACCCAGAAACCCTACTTCTCAGCACGAAATTTATGTATCAGGATTTTTAATCAAAGCAGTGCCGGATTCAGGGATTTGATAACCAGGGATAAGTTGAGGGCATTGGTCATTGCTCTGGTCAAATCAGGGGAAAGCATATGCCTTCAAGGAAGTCTCGGAAGCGGAAAGACTACAACAATGAATGTGATGTATGAGCTGCTGGATGATTTTTTACATATCGGCACAGTTGAGGATTATTTTGAGCAGCACGTTATGGAGAAGTATCCTTTTAAGCGTATCGTCGAAGGACAGTCGATAAACGGTAAAGATCTGCTTGACGTAGTAAAGACCATGCTGCGAATGTCTGTAGATGTGGCCAATATAGGAGAGGTCAGGGACGGGAATGCCTTGTTTGCATTTATTCAGCTGGTGCAGTCTGTGTCGATTGCAGCCTGGTTTACCACTCATATAACCAATCCCGAAACTACGGTGCCACGCCTGAAAAACATGCTTATCGGCACGGGCAGATACTTTTCCGAGCAAAGTGCAGTAATGGATATAGTCCATTATATAAACATGATTTTTCAGCACGAAATTATTGACGGACAGATAACTATAACCAAGGTTGTAGAAATCATACCCCTGGTCGAGTCTTCAAGCAGTTATGAATACGGTATGGATATCGAAAGTGAACAGCTGGAAAAGTTGTTTTACATCCAGCAGATAAGGGACAATCCATACAATATGTTCAGACTGAATACAATTATGCAGTCTGAAGACGGAAGGCCGAAATTCATCAGCTATCCTTCCGAAAGAATGTTGAGGAAGGCTGTAAAAAACAGTGAATCATGGAAGTATGTAAAGAATCTGATAAGTTTGATTGAGATTGATACCGGAATGGATATTCCTGAATATGCAAGGGAGTGATTAGTATTCTAGGATATTTTTGCAGGATAGGAAATATTGGCAGACACATCAGAAGCACTGCTTCAAAGAATCTGTTTTCCAAATTGAACAAACGCCTGACTCTTATTAATCAGAAATCACCTGCCCAGAATGCAGGCACAAGTGCCATGCTTTTTTTCGGGTTAGTGCTGCTGGGTGTATTATACTTTCTGTTTGCACATTACAGCTTTAACGGCCTTTGGTATCACAAAGTTTTATGTATTTTCTCAACAATAATATTTGTATATTTATGCAAAGAATCGTATTTTGAGATATATGAGAGACAGATTAAGAAAGATCTGCCCAATACCTTAAAAAAACTCACCCATTATTATAATCATTACGGAGGGAATATAATGCCTGCATTGGACGACACTATTTCCGGGTGTCCCAAGGGAAACAGAATATACATACAAAAAATAAAAGACGCATTATTGAAGCCGGACTATGAAAGGCAGATAGAGGAATTGGAACATAGAATGCCTACGATCTGGTTCAAAATGCTGTGCCGGCTCATTCTTTTTGCAAAGGAAAATGGAGGTGCAGCTGCGGAAGACAGCGGAAGGGCCTTCGGTGAAGATGTGATTTTTAACAACCTGAAAAGATTGACCAATATAGTAATCCTTCTTAATTTTGAACAAGAATATAATGATGCCGAGTTGCTGGGGATGCAGTTTTTCGTATTTTTTGCGCCCTTTCTGGCAATACCGATGTCTAAATGGTACAATACCAGCTTGCTCTTAGACCTTGATATGCGCAATATCTATGGAAGTATAGAAGCTCAGGGCCTGACTGCGGTAATACTTGCAGCAAGCGGACTTGGAGCAGTTTTCATACATTGGATGAGAAAACTGCAGAACTGACTAAAACTCATTTGTCGGGGGGTAATCAGTATTATAAACTTTAGAATAATTCAAGCATTTGCACTGACTTTGTTTATAATTGTAATTCTTATATTTGCCTATCTGCTTTTAAGGTATCAGAGGATAAAGAAATTATACGGAGCCGATTATGCCAGGAAAGACCATAATAAAATCATAGGAAGGATGCTCCCCTTTATCCCTTCAAATAAAAGCAAAAGATATAAAAATGCAGAAAAGCTTATTATTGACTCAGGGCTCGGGATTTCAGTCGAGAGCTTCTATCTGAGAAAAACGCTGCTTTTTATTGCAGGGCTTGTATTTGTTATCGGTATTCAAACTACCAATACTTTTATCCTCTATGACAACACCATCAACGACCTGAACATGGACAAAACACTGATGGACAGTGCCATTGCACCGGATATCGATACAATGAAGCTGGAAAGGGAAGTATTTGAATATGTAGACACTTTGCTGCCCAGGGATAAGGTCACATTGAAAGAACTGAAAAATACGCAGGATTCTCAAATGCATATAGAATACATAGAGGTCCAGATAAGCAATAAGTGGACTGATATTAAAGAAGATTGCAGATCAATGGCCGAGAGGATGTACAAGAAGCTCCGGAGGATAAGAACAATAGAAAAGAGCTATTTAAAATGCATTGCTGCAATAGGGCTGGCATTTCTCTTATACTTCATACCCAACATTATCGGGAAAACGAAGCTCATACTCATCGAGGACAAGAGGGATTGGGAGGTATTGAACTTTACCTGTGTCTTTTCCATGTTTGGAAGGATGCCCCCCTTCAGTATCAGAAATGTGCTCATAAACACCCTGGTGGTGGCAGATATTTATAAGCCCGTGATTACTGAAGCCTTGAACGGTATAAAAAGCGGGGAGGGGGAGAAGGTATTCGACAGTCTGCTGCAGAGGGTGGAAAATCAGGAGCTTTACGAGCTTTTGGAGACTATGCGGCTCTCTATGAGCACGGGACTCCTCAACCTGGTGGACAGTGTCGATGAAATGGCCGTCAACCAGCTTAAATGGCTGGAGGTAAAGAACCTGAGAAGAAGAAAGTTAAAGCAGGTAATAGCTATGGTGCCGGTAGTGCTGGTAATGCTCCTGGCTATGGTGTATTTTTCATACAGCTTGTCGACACTATCCAACCCTATGAATTTTATTAAATAGTGAATGAAAGGAGCATGAATTATGGAGAAATTCTGGGCAGTAATACTGATTTTTGTGGTGGTTGCAGCAGCAGGGCTTATGTACGT